>JBJXHB010000034.1:0-9814 GCA_046160725.1 Aquabacterium sp. | reverse complement strand
CCTGCTGGACGCGGCGGCGGCGGCCGAGCCGTTCAACGCCTTCCTGGCACGCGAGGCGGCCTCGGCCCGCTTGGCGCTGGGCCAGGCACGCGCTGCCAGCGGTGATGCCAGGGGTTGCGATGACGTGCGCCTTGCGCAACAGGCCCTTCAGGCCCTGCAGGAGCGCCGCCGCCTGGCCGCGCCGTTCCGGGCGGCGATCGCGCCGCGGCCACCCTGCCCATGAGCCGCGCCGCGGCCGCAGGCCTCAGGCGGCCGGCAGCAGGCGCAGCAGCTTGAGCCCGGCCGCCTTCAGCGCGGCATTGCCGCTGGCCGAGGCCAGGTCCAGGCAGGTCCGGGCATAGCCGGTGTCGCGCTGCAGGCGCTCGACGTGGACCTTGTGGCCCTCGTGCGCCATCAGCCACTTGAAGTCGATGATGTCGACCAGCTCGACTTCAGCGGTGGTGGCAGGCGCGTTCATGGTGCGGTGCAATATCAAGGACCGCGACCATAGCGGAAACATTCGCTCACAGGGGGAAAAACAGGCCCGGAATTCCCCCCGGTTCAGGTGTCGCGGCCGCGACGTTGCGCGCCCGCGACGCTGCGATCGTGCCGAAAGGGCCGTCGCTGTGTCGCTGACCCGGCCGCATCAGCCCCCGCGCCGGCGGGTGACGGCATCGGCCAGCACGTCCAGCACCTGCAGCGAGTGGTCCCAGCCGATGCAGGCATCGGTGATGCTCTGGCCATAGGTGAGCTTTTCCGGGTCGTCCTTGCCCGGGCTGAACTTCTGCGCCCCGGCCACCAGATGGCTCTCGACCATCACACCGAAGATGCAGCGCCCGCCGGCGGCCACCTGGCCGGCGATGTCGCGGGCCACGTCGACCTGGCGCTCGTGCTGCTTGCTGGAGTTGGCATGGCTGCAGTCGACCATCAGGTGGCAGGGCAGGCGGGCGGACTCGATCTCCCGGCAGGCGGCGGCCACGCTGGCGGCGTCGTAGTTCGGTGCCTTGCCGCCGCGCAGGATGACGTGGCAGTCCTTGTTGCCCTCGGTGGAGACGATGGCGACCTGCCCGTTCTTGTGCACCGACAGGAAGTGGTGCGGCCGCGCCGCGGCCTGGATGGCATCGACGGCGATCTTGAGGTTGCCGTCGGTGCCGTTCTTGAACCCCACCGGCGCGGACAGGCCGCTGGCCAGCTCGCGGTGCACCTGGCTCTCGGTGGTGCGCGCGCCGATGGCACCCCAGGCGATGAGGTCGCCGATGTACTGCGGGCTGATCACGTCCAGGAACTCGCTGCCCGCGGGCACGCCGAGCCGGTTGATGTCCACCAGCAACTGCCGCGCGATGCGCAGGCCCTCGTGGATGCGGTAGGTCTCGTCCAGGTAGGGGTCGTTGATCAGGCCCTTCCAGCCGACCGTGGTGCGGGGCTTCTCGAAATACACGCGCATCACGATCTCGAGCCGGTCGGCGTACTTCGCGCGCTGCTCCTTGAGCTGGCGCGCATAGGCCTTGGCAGCCTCCACATCGTGGATCGAGCACGGGCCCATCACCACCAGCAGCCGGTCGTCGCGTCCGGCCATGATGCGGCGGATGGCGCTGCGGGTGTCGCCCACCAGCCGCTCGATCGCGGTGCCGGCGATCGGGAAGAAGCGGATCAGGTGCTCCGGTGGCGGCAGCGGCACCACGTCGCGGATGCGCTGGTCGTCGGTCTGGCTGGTCTTCTCGCTGAGCGCGTAGCCATAGGCCGGTGGCGTGTCGGCGGCGGCGGGCTGCGGTGCGGGGGCGTTGGCTCTGTGCGGCATGGCGGGGTCTCGGGCTGGCTGGGGTGTCGGGTCGGAAGGGAGACCGTTTGAGAGGGCGCCGGCGAAAAAAAACCGCCGGGGTCTCCGGCGGTCTGCTTGGGTCGGGCTTCGCTTTTCGCGCGTTTCAGCCTCTCAAGCCGCCGGGACGGGGCGAGAACCAAAAGTACGCAAAAAAGCAGGCGCGCGACATGGGGCGGGAATGTAGCACGCAGGCTCCCCAGGCCCGCCCCCCGCAGCCGAGGGGTCTGCGTTGCCCGGCGGCGATGAGCCTTTGCAGGGCGGGGCGATGCGTAGTCCGGCAAGCGTTCCGACCGGCAGATGTCCTGCCGCACGCCATCCAACCGGAGTCCACCATGCGCCCCTTGAACCTCCTGCTCAGCCTCCTGGCCGGCGCCGCCCTGGCCGCCTGCGGCGGCGGCGACGACAACACCCCGAGCAACACCGGCGGCGGCAAGCTGACCGTCTCGGCCGCCAACCCCGGCGCCCACAACGGCGACATCGACGTCGAGACCGCCACCACCAAGGGCAACAGCGCCCGTGCGGCGGACGGCTTCAGCACGCTGCCGTATTGCGAGATCTTCTTCGAGAACGCGCTGTCGTCCAACGGCACGCGTTATCGGGTACAGGTGTACTTCCGCCAGGGTGACAAGGCGGTGCTGCACACCAGCATCATGGGCGGTACCTCGGGTTGGGTGGTGTTCCACAACAACAGCGGCAATCCGATCACCGGCATCACGGTGGACACCACCGCCCGGCGCCTGACCTACACCGCCAAGGTGCTGAGCGGCGGCAGCGGCGAGGCCGGTACCGTCAACGGCACGGTCAGCTTCCCGGCCAACAGCGGCACGCCGGCCTGCGGGGCGTAGCCGGGCAGCGGTGGACGGTCCTGCGCTGCACGTCGGTGGCTGGCGCAGGCCCTAAACGGCCTGGGCCGCAGCGATGCGCCCCGCGTCCAGGCCGATGCAGCGCTACCGGCTCAGGCCGTGCCGCCGACGGTCAGCCGCTCCAGGCGCAGCGTCGGCTGGCCGACGCCCACCGGCACGCTCTGGCCCTCCTTGCCGCAAACGCCCACGCCGCTGTCCAGCGCCAGGTCGTTGCCGATCATGCTGACGCGGTTCATCGCCGCCGGGCCGCTGCCCACCAGTGTTGCGCCCTTGACGGGGTAGAGCACGCGGCCGTTCTCGACCCAGTAGGCCTCGCTGGCGGAGAACACGAACTTGCCGCTGGTGATGTCGACCTGGCCGCCACCGAAATTGGTGGCATAGAGACCGCGCTTGACGCTGGCCAGGATCTCCTCACGGGTCTTGTCGCCGGCCAGCATGTAGGTGTTGGTCATGCGGGGCATCGGCACATGCGCATAGCTCTCGCGCCGGCCGTTGCCGGTGGGCTTGACGCCGCTGAGGCGGGCGTTCAGGCTGTCCTGCATGTAGCCCTTGAGGATGCCGTCCTCGATCAGCACGTTGCGCTGGGTGGCATGGCCCTCGTCGTCGATGTTGAGCGAGCCGCGTCGGTCGGCGATGGTGCCGTCGTCCAGCACCGTGACGCCCTTGGCCGCCACGCGCTGGCCGATGCGGCCGCTGAAGGTGGACGAGCCCTTGCGGTTGAAGTCGCCCTCCAGGCCGTGGCCGACGGCCTCGTGCAGCAGCACCCCGGGCCAGCCTGGGCCCAGCACCACGGTCATCTCGCCGGCCGGCGCGGGGCGCGACTCCAGATTGGTCAGCGCGGCATGGACCGCCTGGTCGACATAGGCCACGAGTTGGGCGTCCTGGAAGTAGCCCAGTCCGAAGCGGCCGCCGCCGCCGCCGGAACCCACCTCGCGGCGGCCATCCTGCTCCGCGATCACGGTGATCGACAGCCGCACCAGCGGCCGCACGTCGGCAGCGCGTGTGCCGTCGGCGCGCGCTACCAGCACCACGTCGTACTCGGCCGCCAGGCCGGCCATCACCTGCACCACACGTGGGTCGCGGGCGCGGGCCATGCGCTCCACCCGCTCCAGCAGCGCCACCTTGGCTGTGCTGTCCAGCGACGCGATTGGGTCTGTCGCGGCATAAAGGCTGCGGCTGGCCGCGATGCGCGGCGTGCGTCCGCCGACCTTGACCCGCCGCTGCTGGCCGGCCGCGGCGATGCTGCGCACCGTGCGCGCGGCGTCCTGCAGCGAGGCCTCGGAGATGTCGTCGGAATAGGCGAACGCCGTCTTCTCGCCCGCCACCGCCCGCACGCCCACGCCGCAGTCGATGCTGAAGCTGCCGCTCTTGACGATGCCCTCCTCCAGGCTCCAGCCCTCGTGGCGCGTGAACTGGAAGTACAGGTCCGCGTCATCGGTGCGGTGCTCGGCGATCGTGCCCAAGGCACGCCCCAGCGCCGCATCGTCCAGGCCGTAGGGGTCCAGCAGCAGGCTGCGCGCCACGGCCAGGCGCTCGATCGTCGGTTCGCGAGAAATCATCGGCTGATTCTAGGAACCTATGCCCCGGCGGTACCGGCGCGCGCGGATGGCCCTTCCGGCGTGAGCGGGATCTCACACTTCATCTGTCTTTACAAGCCGTCCGTCCTCTGGGCCGTCGTGCGACCCGTTGTCGGAGCACGCGCTGCCAACCTCACACGACCGCAGCGCGCCCAACCCACCTGAACGGAACCCGACCATGATCACCCGTACCCTCAAGTCCCTGCTGGCCGTTGCCACCCTGGCCCTGGCCGCCGGCGCCGCCCAGGCCCAGGCCGCCAGCGCGGCGACGCCCGGCATCGACAAGCGCCAGGCGAACCAGGAAAAGCGCATCGACCAAGGTGTGGCCTCGGGCCAGCTGACCAAGCGGGAGGCCCATCGCCTGGAGCGCCAGCAGGCCCGCATCGACAAGGCCGAGAACGCCGCCAAGGCCGACGGCGTGGTGACCAAGAAGGAGCGCGCCGGCTTGCACCACATGCAGGACAACGCCTCCGGCCACATCGCCCACCAGAAGCATGACAAGCAGCGCCGCAAGCCGGCCAGCGCTGCCGGCAACTGACACCTGCCAGACCTGGCGACGCCGTCCGGGTTCAGCCGGACGGCTCGCCAGTCGGCGTGATGTCGCTGCCCGGCGCTGCGTCACGCCAGTCCAGGGCCTGCCGGTACAGCCGCTTGCGCGGCACACCGGTCAGGTCCGCGGCCAGGGCCACGGCCTGCGTCAATGGCAAGTCCTGCATCAGCCGCCGCAGCACGCGCTGTGCAGCCAGGGTCGGCTCATCAGCATCCACCACCGCCGGCGACGCATGCAGCACCAGCACGAACTCGCCGCGGCGGCGGTCAGGGTCGGCCGCCAACCAGGCCGGTGCCTGCCCAGCCAGAAAGGTATGGACCGTTTCGAACTGCTTGGTCAGCTCGCGGCAGAGCGTCAGGCGTCGCTGCGGCGCCGCCGCTGCCAGGCTGCCGATCAGGGCCTCGATGCGGTGCGGCGCCTCGAAGAGCACCTGAGTGCCCGGCGCCGCCAGCAGGGCCACCAGCGCGGCCTCGCGCGTGGCCCCCTTGGCCGGCAGGAAGCCATTGAAGGTGAAGGCGGCACCCGAGCTGTCACCGCTGGCGCTGAGCGCCGCCAGCACGCTGCTGGTGCCGGGCAGGGGCACCACGCGATGTCCGGCCGCGACCACCGCGGCCACCAGGGCGGCGCCCGGGTCGCTGACCGCCGGCGTGCCAGCGTCGCTGGCATAGGCCACCCGCTCGCCGCGGGTCAGCCGTTCGATCACGCGTAAGGACGCCTCGACCTCGTTGTGCGCATGCAGGGCCATCAGGGGCTTGCGCAGGCCATAGTGCGCCAACAGGGCGCCGCCGACGCGGGTGTCCTCGCAGGCCACGGCATCGGCCAGCGCCAGCAGGTGCAGGGCCCGCAGGGTGATGTCGGCCAGGTTGCCGATCGGCGTGGCCACCAGGTACAGCGCGCCCGTCGGATACTGCTGCGCGCCCGCGGCGGCGGCGGCGGCTTGCTGCAGGAGCGAGGTGGTGGCGGAGTCCAAGACGAGCGTGGGCGCAAAGGCCGAGGAGCGTGCACTGTCGCATCTGCTGCGACAGGGGCTGCGTCTCGTGGCGCGCAATTATCGGGTGGCGCGCGGGCCGCATGCGCGCGGCGGCGAGGTCGACCTGATCATGGCCGAGCCGGACGGCACGCTGGTATTCATCGAGGTGCGCGCCCGGGCCGGCAACAGCCACGGCGGCGCGGCTGCGAGCGTGGGCCCGGCCAAGCAGCGGCGCCTGGTCTTCGCCGCCCAGCACTGGCTGATGCGCCTGCGGTCGCCGCCGGCCTGCCGCTTCGACGTGGTCGCGATCGATGGCGAGCAGCTGCAGTGGCTGCGGGGCGCTTTCGATGCCGGCGCCGCATAGGGGCCGGCCCGATGTTCCAGCGCGCGACGGACGATGTGCCGTCGCGCATGGCACCCGTCGGTATCATCGCCCCGACCATGCTCGAGGCGCGCATCCAGCAACACTTCTTCGACACGGCGGACCAGGCGAACCGCGCTGCGGACATGCTGGCCCGCCCGCTGGCCGATGCGGCGCAGGCCATCGTGGCCAGCGTGACCAGCGGCGCGCGGCTGTGGGTGCTGGGCCTGGGACCGGCGGCGCCGCTCGGGCCGCTGCTGGTGGATGCCCTGGCCAGCGGCCATGAGCGCGACCGGCCAGGCCTGCCGGCCCTGCTGCTGCCGGTGCCCGGCGCCGCGCGTGGCGAGATCGGTCCGCAGTGCGCCCGGCTGGCGGCCACGCTGGGCCTGCCGGGCGACCTGCTGCTGCTGATCGACGCCGATGGCGACCATCCGGCGCTGCAGCCCGCTGCGGCCGCGGCCCAGGGCCGCGACATGAACGTGGTGGCCTTTGCCGGCCGGGCGGGCTCGGCCTTGGGCGAGCTGCTGTCCGAAAGCGACGTCTGGGTGCCACTGCCGCCGCAGGGGCGGGCGCAGACGCTGCAGACATTGCTGGCGGCCTTGTACGCCTTGTGCGAGGCCATTGACCTGGAACTGCTGGGAGACGAGGAACCGACATGATGAGCAACCGATTCGAGCGTGCGTCCTGGCGGCGGGTGGGGCTGGCCGCGGCGCTGGCCTCGACCCTGCTGGCCGCCGGCTGCGCGCCGCTGCTGGTGGGCGGTGCGGTGTTCGGCACCGGCCTGGTGTTCGTCGACCGGCGCACCTCGGGTGCGCAACTGGAAGACCAGGCCATCGAGCTCAAGGCCGGCAACCGTGTGCGCGAGGCGGTCGCGCAGCGGGGGCATGCCAATGTCGCCAGCTACAACCGCATGGTGCTGATCACCGGCGAGGCGGCGACCGACGCCGACAAGGCGGCCATCGAGCAGGCGGTGTCTCGGGTCGAGAACGTGCGCTCCACCGTCAACGAGCTGGCGGTGATGGGGGCCAGCTCGCTGACCGCCCGGTCCGGCGACGCGGTGCTGACGACCCGTGTCAAGGCCGGCCTGATCGACGCCAGCGACCTGCAGGCCACCGCCTTCAAGGTGGTGACCGAGCGCAGCGTGGTCTACCTGATGGGGCGCGTCACCGAGCGCGAGGGCAACCGGGCGGCCGAGGTGGCGCGCGGCATCAGCGGCGTTGCCAAGGTGGTCAAGGTGTTCGAGACCCTGACCGAGGCCGAGCTGGCGGCCATGCAGCCCAAGAAGTAGCAGCGGTGCCGCCACGCGCCGGGGCGCCCGGCGTGCAGACGCAGCGCGCTACTTGAGGCGCCGGATCAGGCTGGAGGTGTCCCAGCGGTTGCCGCCGGCACGTTGCACGTCACCGTAGAACTGGTCCACCAGCGCCGTGACCGGCACGCGGGCGCCGTTGCGCCGGGCCTCGTCCAGCACCAGCCCGAGGTCCTTGCGCATCCAGTCCACGGCAAAGCCGAACTCGAACTGGTCGTCGACCATGGTCTTGCCGCGGTTGTCCATCTGCCAGCTCTGGGCGGCACCCTTGCCGATCACCTCCAGCACGGCCTTCATGTCCAGCCCTGCCTTCTGGCCGAACGCGATGCCCTCGGACAGGCCCTGCACCAGACTGGCGATGCAGATCTGGTTGACCATCTTGGCCAGCTGGCCGCTGCCGTGGCCGCCGAGCAGTGTCACCGCACGCGCATAGGCCATGGCGACAGGTTTCATCGCCTCGAAGGGTGTGCTGTCGCCGCCGCACATGACCGTCAGCAGCCCGTTCACCGCACCGGCCTGCCCGCCCGAGACTGGGGCATCGACGAATGCGACCTCGCGCGCAAGGGCGGTGGCGGCGAGCTCGCGCGCGACCTCGGCCGACGCCGTGGTGTGGTCAACCAGCACGGCGCCGCGGCTGCAGCCGGCCAGCGCGCCCTCGGCCCCCAGCGTGACGGAGCGCAGGTCGTCGTCGTTGCCGACGCAGATGAAGACGAACTCCGCACCCTCGGCGGCCGCGCGTGGCGTTGCCGCGGCGGCGCCGCCGTACTCACGCACCCAGGCCTGGGCCTTGGCGGGTGAGCGGTTGTAGACGGTGACCGGGTGGCCGGCCCGGGCCAGATGGCCCGCCATGGGATAGCCCATCACACCCAGGCCGATGAAGGCGCAACGCCGGGGCGCGATGGGGTCGTATGTCTTGTTGCTCATGGCCACGATCTTGCCATGTCAGCGCTGACATGTCCTGCGCCGCGACACCGATGTGACGCTGGCGGCACGCCTGTTACATGATCGACAGGTGTTCGGTGCCGGCCGACAGGTCCTTGCTGCGGGCACGCTGGCTGTGGAGCTTGATCTGCAGACGCAGGTCGTTCAGCGAGTCGGCATTGCGCAGCGCGTCCTCGTAGGTGACGTGGCCGGCCTCGAACAGGTCGAACAGGGCCTGGTCGAAGGTCTGCATGCCGTGCTCCCGCGAGCGCTTCATCAGGTCCTTCAGTTCGCTCACCTCGCCCTTGAAGATCAGGTCGGTGGCCAGTGGCGTGTTGAGCAGGATTTCCACCGCGGCGATGCGGCCCTTGCCCTCCTCGCGTGGGAGCAGGCGCTGGCTGACGATGCCCTTGAGGTTGAGCGACAGGTCCATCAGCAGCTGCGCGCGCCGCTCCTCGGGAAAGAAGTTGATGATGCGGTCCAGCGCCTGGTTGGCCGAGTTGGCATGCAGCGTGGCCATGCACAGGTGCCCGGTCTCGGCAAAGGACACCGCGTGTTCCATGGTCTCGCGGTCGCGGATCTCGCCCATCAGGATGACATCGGGCGCCTGGCGCAGGGTGTTCTTCAGCGCCGCCTCCCAGCCGTCGGTGTCGATGCCGACCTCGCGCTGCGTGACGATGCAGTTCTTGTGCGGATGCACGAACTCCACCGGGTCCTCCACCGTGATGATGTGGCCGAAGGAGTTCTCGTTGCGGAAGTCCACCATCGCCGCCAGCGTGGTGCTCTTGCCGGAGCCGGTGGCGCCGACCATGATGACCAGGCCGCGCTTGGTCATCGCGATGTCCTTCATCACCCGCGGCAGCCCCAGGCCGTCCAGCGTCGGCACGTGCTGCGGGATCAGACGGAACACCAGCCCGATGTTGCCCATCTGCACGAAGGCATTGACGCGGAACCGGCCGACGCCCTGCGGCGAGATCGCGAAGTTGCACTCTTTGGTGCGCTCGAACTCGGCGGCCTGCTTGTCGTTCATCACCGAGCGCGCCAGCGCCAGCGTGTGCTGGCCGGTCAGGGGCTGCGGGCTGACCTTGGTGACCTTGCCGTCGACCTTGATGGCCGGCGGGAAGTCGGCGGTCAGGAACAGGTCCGAGCCATTGCGCGCGATCATCAGCCGCAGCAGGTCGTTGACGAATTTCGAGGCTTGGTCACGTTCCATTCAGTTGCTCCGATCCTGGGCTGACGGCCGGCTGTATCGTCCCACGGCCCAGGGCCGCCGCGGATCCGGCTCCGCCGGTCCGCCAGCGGCGCCCCCTTGAGGGGGAAGCGCCGTTGGCGCTTCGGGGGTGGGCCTATTCACCCCGGGAAGTTCTCGGGGAACTTGGCCTTGGCCCGGGCTTCTGCCGGCGAGACGATGTTGCGGCGGACCAGGTCCGCCAGGTTCTGGTCCAGCGTCTGCATACCCAGGTTCTGG
>JBJXHB010000033.1:0-8932 GCA_046160725.1 Aquabacterium sp. | reverse complement strand
CCGCCGCCAGCTCGATCGCCAGCGGCAGGCCGTCCAGCAACGCGACGATGTCCTGCACGGTCTGGCGGTTCGACGCCGTCAGCTCGAAGCGGGCATCGCGCGCCCGGGCGCGCTCGGCGAACAGCTCCAACCCCGCGCCATCGGCGGGCAGCGGTTGCAGCGCCAGGACATGCTCGCCGGGCAAGGTCAGCGTCTCCCGGCTGGTCACCACGAAGCTCGCGTCCCGGGCGCGCTGCAGCCAGGGCAGAACGGTCGTGGCCGCATGTGCAATCACCTGCTCGAAGTTGTCCAGCAGGATGAGGCACCGGCCCCGCCCGGCGATGGCATGGCCCAGCTGCACCACCGGGTCATCCTTGCCGAGCGGGACATCGAGCGCGGCCGCCACCGCCGATGCGATCCCGCTCTCGCTGCGGGCCTCGGACAGGTCGCAGAAGAAGACCCCGCCCGGCCAGTCGCCCAGCCAGGCCCGGCCGTAGCGGCGCACCAGGCGCGTCTTGCCCGTGCCGCCCATGCCCAGGACGGTGAGGAGCCGCTCGCCGTCGTCCAGCCGCTGCGCCAGCGCCTGCAGCTCCTGGCTGCGGCCGACGAAGGCGTCCAGCTCCGCGGGCAGCACATGGGGCACGTCACGCGCCGGGCGCCAATGGGCTCCACTGCGGACCACGCGATAGGCCTTGGCCGAATCGGGCGGCGGCGTGAAGGGCGACTCGCCCGGCAGGCCCGCCTCGAACAGCTCCATCGGCTCGGCCAGGCCCTTCAGCCGGTAGTGGCCATGGCTGCGGATCTCCCCATCCGCGTCCTGCGCCGCCAAGGCGGTGCGCGCGGCGTCGCTGAGCAGGGTCTGCCGGCCGGTGGCCAGCGCCATGATGCGGGCCGTCGTCGGCTTGGCCAGGCCGTCCACCTCGACCGGCTTGGCGCCGCGCGCGATGTCGGCGGCCGCGTTCTCGGTGAGGATGACCTCGGCGACATGCAGGCCCACCCGGGCGCTGAGCGGCGGGTCGAGCGCGCCGATGGCGCGGTGGTAGGCGAGCGCATAGGCCGCAGCGTCGCGGGCGCTGTCGAACAGCAGCAGGAAGCCGTCGGTCTTGTCGATCTCGCGTCCGTGATGCGCCACCAGCAGGTCGCGGGCGATGCGGTCGTGCGCCGCCCAGACCTGGGCCATGCGCGCGTCGCCCAGGGTCAGCGCCAGTGCGGTGCTGTCGACCACATCGGTCAGCAGGAGGGTGCGGACGGTTGCGGGCATGCCCGGGATGATGGCATTGGTGCCTGCGGTACGCGAGCCAGGGCGCCGCAAGGGCCGGGATGGCGTTCACGGCAGGTTCTGAAGGATGCAGCGGGCCATGGCCGCGTGGCCCGCCCGGTTGGGGTGAACGCCGTCACCCGGCTCGCCTGCCGTGCTGTCGCCATTGAAGGCGGCGTGCAGCGCACCGGTGTGCGGGTCGGTCAGGGCGTGGTCCAGGTCCACGACGTGATCGAAGAGCTCGCACCGGCGCACTTCGGCATTGAAGGCACGCCGACGGGCGTCCTGCAACGCGCCGCCGTGACCAGGTCTGGTGCTGCCGAGGGCGCTGGGGACCGTCGCGCCGATGACGCGCAAGCCACGGGCACGGAAGTGGCGCACCGCGCTGGTCATGGCATCGATCACCACGGCCGCCTCGGCCTGGCCGTTGTCGCTGAAATCGTTGATGCCCTGCAGCCAGAAGACGGTGGACACGCCTGACAGGCTCAGCACGTCGCGCCGCATTCGCTCGATGGCCGGCGGGCCTCCCCGCCACGCGCCTGTGCCGGGCGCCGGGCCCGCCACCTGGTTGCCACCGATGCCGGCATTGACCACCGCCAGGTCGCGCCGCCCTGCGGCCCACAGCTCGCGCTGCAGCACGTCGGTCCAGCGGTCGTGCCCGTTCAGTGTCGTCGCCGTGCCATCGGTGAGCGAGTCGCCAAAGGCAGCCAAGGCGTGGACGCCGGCCGGGAGCCAGGCGTCCAGCGCATCGACAAGGAAGGTGGATGTCGTGGTGTGCGGAAAGCCCAGCTCGCTGTCCGACCCCGCGGCGGCACGGTCGCCCGGTTGCGACAGGTAGGACGTGGCCATCGCCTTGGCGTGCCAGGTGATGGGGCCGCTGGCGCCGTCCACCCAGGCGCTGAAGGCCAGGTGCCGGCCCGGCAACCCTTGCGGCGCAGCGGGCGGGGCGGCCCACTCGACGGCGGGTGTCCAGGCCGATGATCCGGCCGCCACGACCTGGTCGGGCATGGCGACGCGGGTGCCGGGAAGCAACCCGCCGCCGCCCACGTGCAGGCCCAGGTTCATGCCGCGCAACTGCAGCGGCCGGTCGCCGAAATGGTTGCTCAGCCGCAACCTGAAGCGTGACGCCCACAGGCCCGGACGCAGGAGCATGCGCAGGGACTGGTTGACCAGGCCCCGGGCGGCGTCGGGCAAGGCACCGCTCAAGTTGGGCTGCGCGATGGTGGAGCCCACCGGATAGGCGCCTTGTGCAGACGCAGCCCAGACGGTGACCCAGTGGCCTGCCGCCGCCGCTGCGCTCATTCGGCGAACGCCAACCAGCGGCGCGCCCGCTCGACGATGGGCCGGTCGATCATGCGCCCGTCCAGCAGGACGGCGCCCTGGCCCGCGGTGCGGGCCGCTTCGTCGGCGGCCACCACACGCGCAGCCCAGGCGCGCTCGTCGGCGGTGGGCGAGAAGCCGCGGTTGACGATGGGCACCTGTCGCGGGTGGATGCAGACCGAGCCGGTGAATCCCATCGCACGGCCGGCGCGCACGGTCTGCTCGAAGCCGGCCACATCGTCCACGACCGCGATGCTGCCCGCCAGGCCCCAGCACGCCAGCCCATGGGCATGTGCGCAGGTCAGCACCTGGTGCGCCGGCCATGTCAGCGCAGCGGGCTCGGGCGGCACGCCCAGGGCGCCGGCATAGTCCTCGGCGCCGAAGCCCAGGGCGCACAGCGCCGGATGGGATGCGACCTGCATCGCCGCCAGCACGCCGCGCGGCGTCTCCAGCAAGGCCGCGACAGGCGTTGGCTGCGGGTCATGGTGGCCGGCAGCCGCCCTGTGGGCGGCCAACGCTCGCGCAAAGGCGTCCACCTGAGCCGGCGTCTCCACCTTGGGCAGCATGACGGCCGCCAGGTCATGCAAGGGCATGTCCTGCAGGTCTTGCTGCCACAGGGCCGGCTCGCTGTTCACGCGCAGGATGACGGTGGCGCCGCGCGCGGCCAGCTGCCGCACGGCCGCCTGCGCCATGGGACGGGCCGCGGCCTTGCGATCAGGAGGGATGGAATCTTCAAGGTCCACCACCAGCGCATCGGCGCCGCGCTCGGTGGCCTTGGCCAGCAGGTGGTCGGCCGTTGCGGGCAGGAAGAGCAACGAACGCAGCTGCTTCAGGCCAGGCTTCACGGGCATTCAATGGCTCCTTGACGCTGCAGGGCGGCGCACTGGGCGGCTGTGGCTCCCAGCTCCTGCAGCAGCTCCTGTGTGTGCTGACCGCGCTGCGGCGCCGCACGCCGGATGCTGCCCGGCGTGCCCTGCAATCGCGGTGTGACCTGGTGCATCACCGTGGGCCGGTGGCCATCGCCGCCGTCCAGCCGGACATACACGCCCCGTTGCGCCACATGCGGGTCGGCCAGCAGCTGCGGCGGCGCGTACACCGGCCCCACCGTCACGCCATGCTGGCGGAACAGCGCCAGGCACTCGGCCTGCGTGAGGCCTGCAATGAAGCCAGCCACCAGGGCGTCCAGTTCTTCATCGTGGGCCAGGCGCGCCGCGTTGGTCGCAAAGCGCGGGTCGTCGAACAGCGGGCCCTGGCCGATGGCTTCGAAGACCCGGCGCGCCATGGTGTCGGTCGAGCCGCTCATGGACACCCACAGCCCGTCGCGGCAACGGTAGCTGCCGCGTGGCGATGCGATCTTGCGGCCGGGCTCTGCGTCCACGCCCGTGGCCGCGTAGGCGCTGACATCGGGGCCCATGATGGCCAGCATGGGCTCCAGCAGCGACAGGTCCACGACCTGGCCGCGTCCGCCACGCACTTCGACCTCGCGCAGGGCTGTCAGCGTGGCAAAGGCGCCGGTGATGCCCGTGACCATGTCGGCCATGGCCAGGTTGGGCAACTGCGGCGCACCGCTGCCGCCCCGGTGCTTGTGGGCAAAGCCGCTGAAACCTTCGATCAGGCTGCCGAAGCCGGGCAGCTCGCGGTAGGGGCCGCTCTGCCCCCAGCCCGACAGGCGCACGATCACCAGGCCCGGGTTGTCGGCCAGCAAGGCATCGGGCGCCAGCCCCATGGCCTCCAGCGTACCGGGGCGGAAGCTCTCCACCAGCACCTGGGCGGTGGCGATCAGTCGGCGCAGCCAGCCCGCCGCCTCTGCATGACGCAGATCCAGCGCCAGGCTGCGCTTGTTGCGGGCATAGGTGCGCCACCAGCCGTCGAAACCGCCGGGAAAGTCGGCATGGGTCTCGCGCCACTCGCGCAGCGTGTCGCCCGAGCCCGCAGCCTCGACCTTGATGACATCGGCGCCGAAGTCTCCCAGCTGGAGCGTCAGCATGTTGCCGGCGACCAGGCGGGACAGGTCCACCACGCGCACGCCCTGCAAGGGGCCCGTGGCGGCCGGCTGCAGGGGCTGGGCCGGCAGGGACTGATCGGCGCTCATTCCTGCTTCAGGCCAAGCTGGCGGACCAGCGGGCTCCAGACCTCCGCCTCCTTGCGCAGCAGGTCATTGAAGGCGGGAATCGTCACCTTCAGCGGATCCGTCTCCACAGCGGCAAAGCGCTGCGCCACGTCCGGGTTGGCCAGAACCTTGGCAACGGCGGCGGAGACCTTGTCCACCACCTCCTTGGGCGTGCCCTTGGGTGCGAAAAGGCCGCCGATGGCCGCCACCTGCACCCCGCTCAGGCCCACCTCGCCCAAGGTGGGCACGTCGGGCAAGGACCCCTCGCGCGCGAGGTCCGTGGTGGCCAGGGCGCGCAGGCGGCCGCCCTTGATGTGGGCCATGGCCGCCGTGAGGGAGTCCGTGGCGAACAGCACCTGACCGCCGATCAGGTCCGTGAGCGCGGCACCGCTGCCCTTGTAGGGAATGTGCGTGGCCTGCACGCCCGCCCGGCGCAGCACCAGCTCGGTGCCCAGGTGGGTCATGGTGCCGATGCCGGCCGACGCGTAGCTCTGTGGCTTGCTGCGAATCGCGGTGATCAACTCGGCCATGGTCTTGGGCGCGGTCGGCGTGTTCGCCACCAGCACCGCAAAGGGCGCGCGCATGATCGGCGCCACGGGCACGTAGTCGGCCAGGCTGTACTGGGCGGCCGGATTCATCACCGGCACCACGAAGAGGCCCGCGGTGGAGGTGAAGAGCAGCGTGTAGCCGTCTGCCGCCGCCCGCGCCACCGACTGGTGGCCGATGATGCCGGAGGCGCCCGCGCGGTTCTCGACCACCACCGACTGGCCCAGCACCGGTCCCAGGTAGCCCGCCAACAGGCGGGCCGTGACGTCGCTGCCTGAGCCCGTGCCCTGCGTCACCACCAGGGTGATGGGCTTGCTGGGGTAGTTGTCGGCATGGGCAGGCAGCGTGATGGAGGGCAGCAGTGCCGCCATCAGGAGGGTACGGCGCAGCGCAGAATGCATGGAAGTCTCCGAAGGGTTGGGTCGACGCAGCCCCGAGGATATTTTCTTTTATGTGCTACAGCAAGTATTGCCGTGACAAATAAAAAAGCCAAACCGATCAGCGCGTCTGCCCTGCGCCGCCATGAACCCGAGGAACTGATCACGTTTCGGGTGTCGGTGCTGTCCCAGTTGCTGGCTCGGGTGGTGGAAGGCGCGGTGGGCCAGGAACTGGGGTTGTCGAGCCGCCAGTGGCGGGTGCTGGTCATGCTGAACCGGCTGGGGCCCAGCACCTCGGGACAGGTGGCATCGGCCACGCGGCTGGACCACAGCCAGGTCAGCCGCGCCAGCTACGAGCTGGTGGACAAGGGCTTGATCGCGATGGACAGCGACCTGGCTGACCGAAGGCGCCAGCGGCTGTCGGTCACGGCCGCCGGCGTGGACATCCTGCGCCTGGGCATCGTCGGCTCACAGGCTCGCCAGGCGCGCCTGCGCGGTTGCCTCAGCGACGAGGACTATCAGGTCTTCGGCAAGGCGATGGAGGCCCTGTCCGCCGAAGCGACGGCGATGATCGAGGAGTCGCGGCCGTCCCCGGGGTCACGCACCCGGTAGGCGGACCAGGCCCGCCTCAGACCGCCGTCTGCCCCGGCAGCTGCCGCGTCACCGGGTGCGAGCTGCTGAGGCCGCCGTCCACCGCGATGGCCTGGCCGTTGACATAGCTGCTCTGCTCGCCGGCCAGAAACAGCGCGACGTTGGCCAGCTCTTCGGGCTGGGCGGCGCGGCGCAGCGGGTTCAGGCGGCCCAGCTTGTGCTGCACGCCCTTGTCGCGGGCGTAGTCGAAGGTCGGGCGGGTCATGCCGGTCTCGGTCAGGCCGGGGCAGATGGCGTTGACGCGCACGCCGCTCTCGCACAGCTGCTGGGCCGACACCTGGGCCAGGTTGATCACGCCGGCCTTGCTGGCCGAATAGGCCACGCCGCCGGCGCCGGAGCGGATGCCGGCCACCGATGCCGTCAGGATGATCGATCCGCCGCGGCCGGCGTCGACCATCGCGCGGCCGGCATGCTTGACCATCAGCCAGGGGCCGATCAGGTTGATGCGCAGCAGCTCGGCCCAGTCCGCCGGGTTGCCGTCGAAGATGCCGGCCCGCCCGCCGCTGACACCGGCGTTGGCAAAGGCCACGTCCAGGCCGCCATAGGTGCCCAGGGCCGTGGCCACCAGGCGCTGCACGTCCGGCTCGCTGCCGGCGTCCACCCGCAGCGCGGTGACGCGGCCGCCGCCGGCGTTGATCTCGGCGGCCACGGCGTCCACGGACTCGGCGCGGTCGCCCAGCACCACGGCGGCGCCCTCGCGGGCGAACAGCCGCGCGCTGGCGCGGCCGATGCCGGAGCCGGCGCCGGTGACGATGACGACCTTGCCTTCCAGCAACAGGGGTTTCATGACGGGGCTCCAGGTGGGTGGGGTGGGGGGGCGGTGGGCGCGGCCGCCTGCGCATCGGCCATCTCGCGCATGCGCAGCAGGATCGGGCTCTCGCTGCGGTAGGACCAGCAGGTGTTCTCCAGCTCGTCCAGGCCGTAGACGCCGCGGCGCCGGGTGGTGTCGCTCTGCCCGGCGGCATGACCGGTGGAGACGATGGTCTGCACGGCCGCTGCCGACACCGCGTCCATCAGCGCCAGCACGTGGGTACAGCCCTCGCCGCCGCCGATGCGCTCGCGCATCGCCTTGCGGAAGCCCCGGGCCAGCGACAAGCCGACCAGGCGCTGGAAGTTCGCCTGCACCGACGGGCAGGTGTCGTAGGGCGTGGCGGGCATCGCCGCGTGCAGCGCCAGGATGGTGCGCTTGCGGTCGATGGTGACGCGGATCTGCATGTGGTGCAGCGCCGCGCCGGCTTCGCAGTCGCCGCGCCAGGTGCTGTGATACGCAAAGGCCCGGGTGTCGACGAAGCGGGCGTCGATGTCGAAGCCGCCGTCGTCGCGCCGGAAGCTGCGGCAGACGATGCTGCGCGTGTGCACGGCGGTGCGGGCATCGTGCTCGGGCAGGATCCAGCCGGTGTCGAGTCCGGCATGGAGGTCTTCACCGGGGCTGCGCATGGGGTCGGTCCTGGGCGGTGGGATGCATGGCGGCGATTGTCGGGTCGGTTCGGGAATCTGCCGGTCGGCGCCCGCGCCGCGCCGTCGCATCATCGGCCCGCATTCCCGCCCATCAGAACCCGACGCCATGACCATGCCCGCCTTCGAGACCCTGACCCTGGACGTGGCCGGCGCCATTGCCACCATCACGCTGAACCGACCGGACAAGCTGAACGCCTTCAACACCCAGATGCGCGACGAGATGATCGCCGCCTTCGACCACACCGACGCCGACGACGCGGTGCGCGCGGTGATCGTCACCGGTGCCGGCCGGGCCTTCTGCGCCGGCGCCGACCTGTCCAGCGGCGGCAAGACCTTCGACTACGCCGCGCGCGACGAGGCTCGGCGCGAGGAGACCAAGGTCGGCGACACCTACCGCGACGGCGGCGGCCTGGTGACGCTGCGCATCTATCGCAGCCTCAAGCCGGTGATCGGCGCCATCAACGGCGCTGCGGTCGGCATCGGCATGACCATGCAGCTGCCGATGGACATCCGCATGGCCAGCACCGACGCCCGCTTCGGCTTTGTCTTCGCGCGGCGCGGCATCACCATGGAGGCGGCGTCGAGCTGGTTCCTGCCGCGGCTGGTGGGCATGCAGGCGGCGCTGGAGTGGTGCTTCAGCGGCCGGGTGTTCAACGCGCAGGAGGCGCTGGACCGCGGCCTGGTGCGCTCGTTGCATGCGCCCGCCGACCTGCTGCCCGCGGCGCGCGCGCTGGCGCGCGAGTTCGCCGACAACGCGGCGCCGGTGTCGGTGGCCCTGACGCGCCAGATGCTGTGGCGCATGGCCGGTGCCGAGCATCCGATGCAGGCCCACCGCATCGACAGCCGCGCCATCCAGGCCCGCGGCCGCAGTGCCGACGCGCGCGAGGGCATCGGCGCCTTCCTCGACAAGCGCCCGGCGGTCTGGCCGGACCGCGTCAGCGCCGGCCTGCCGGTGCTGCCTTTCGGCGAGGAGCCCGGGTTCGAATAGGCGCCGCCGCCAGGGGCCGTACGGATAGCCCTGGCCGATGGCCCATTCCGGTCGATGGGCCTTCTCGAAAACGCAATGCGCCGTTGCCGAGAATCAAATGCCGCGTCGCATGGCGATCTCCAGAATGCCCGGACAGCGGCGCCGCCCG
This sequence comes from Aquabacterium sp., assembly GCA_046160725.1. GTDB lineage: Bacteria > Pseudomonadota > Gammaproteobacteria > Burkholderiales > Burkholderiaceae_C > JBJXHB01. Next base: position 97 of record JBJXHB010000033.1, on the reverse strand, counting down.
GCGCCCGTGTCGAAGGAGTCAGCGCATGCGGCGTCGAACCATCCTCTCGTTGCCCATCGGCGGTCTGGCCGTCGGGGTGCGGCCGGCCTGGGCCCAG
>JBJXHB010000032.1:0-8136 GCA_046160725.1 Aquabacterium sp. | reverse complement strand
CATCACCGCCACCTCGTCGGCAATGCCGCTGACGGCACCGAGGTCGTGGCTGATGAAGATCATCGACATGCCCGCGTCGCGCAACTGGCGCTTGAGCAGCACCAGGATCTGCATCTGGATGGTCACGGCCAGCGCCGTGGTCGGCTCGTCGGCGATCAGGACCTTCGGCCGGCAGGTCAGCGCCATGGCGATCATCACGCGCTGACGCATGCCGCCCGAGAACTGGTGCGGGTACTCGCGCAGCCGCTGCTCGGCGCCTGCGATGCCCACCGAACGAAGCAGGTCGACAGTACGCCGACGCCCGTCCGCCGCTCCCATGCCCAGGTGCTTGGCCAGCACCTCGGTGATCTGCCGCTCCACCGTCAGCACCGGGTTGAGTGACGCGCCCGGGTCCTGGAAGATCATCGCGATGTCGCGCCCGCGCACCTGGCGCAGGTCCGGCTCGGACAGGCGGCCCAGGTCGCGCCCCTGGAAGCCGATGTACCCGGTCTGGGTGGTGGTGGCCTGTGGATGCAAGCGCAGGAGTGCGCGCGACAGGACACTCTTGCCCGAGCCCGACTCGCCCACGATGGCCAGCGTGCGCCCGGGCTGGAGGTCGAAGCTCACCTGGTCCACGGCGGTCAGGGGGCCGCGCGGTGTGGCGAAGCGCACCGACAGGTCGCGCACCTGCAGCACGGGCGAGGCATCGGCCGGCATGTCAGCGCCGCTCACAGCGCCTGCGCCTTGATGTCGAACAGGCGCCGAACCGACTCGCCGATCCAGTTGATCGCCAGCACCGTCGCAAACATCCACAGCGCCGGGATGAACACCGCCTGCGGCGCCTCGACCAGATTTCCCCGCTCGGAGGCGATCATGCCGCCCCAGCTGGGCTGCGGCGGCCGCACCGACAGGCCCAGGAAGCCCAGCGCGGCCTCGGCCAGGATGGCCACGCCCAGCATCACCACCGCGTAGGACAGCAGCGCCGGCACCAGGTTGGGCAGGATTTCGCGGGCCATGATGCGCGGCACCCGGGTGCCGATCAGGCGCGCGGCGAGCACGAACTCGCGTTGCCGCAACGACAGGGTGTTGGCGCGCGCGATGCGGGCGAAAGCCGGGATGAAGATCACGCCGATGGACAGCGTGACATTGGCCAGGCTGGGGCCGAGGCTGGAGACCAGGGCAATGGCCAGGATGATGCCCGGGAAGCACAGCATGACCGTCATCGCGCCCATCAGCAACCGGTCCAGCCGCCCGGCGAAGAAGCCGGCCAGCAAGCCCAGCAGGCCACCGCCTGCCAGACCGATGGTCACACTGCCCAACGCCACCGTCAACGACACGCGGGTGCCGTAGATCAGGCGCGCCAGGGTGTCGCGGCCCAGGGAATCGGCGCCAAGCCAATGCTCGGCATGGGGCAGGCTCAGGGCCGCCAGGGGGTCGGACTCGTCAGGGCTGTGCAGGCCCAGCCAGGGCGCAGCCGCCGCCAGCGCCAGCATCAGCAGCAGCCACCCCATGGATATCAGCAGCCCGGTTTCGCGCCACGGGTCGCGCCGGCGCCGGGTCGCAGCCGATGCCGCCACCTGACCAGGGGCTGGCGAGGAAGCGAGTGGGGGTGTTGGCACGGCCATGCGCAAACCTGCTCAGTGCTCGGCGCTGACACGCACGCGGGGGTCCAGCAGCGCATAGCTCAGGTCCACCGCCAGGTTGATCAGCACGAAGGCCACGGCAATCACCAGCACCACGCCCTGGATCACGAAGTGGTCATGCTGGTACACCGCGTTGACCAGCATCTGCCCGATGCCCGGCAACGCAAAGAGCGTCTCGATGATCACCGCGCCGCCCACCAAGCGCCCCAGGTTGATGCCGACGACCGTCACCAGCGACAGCGACGACGGCCGCAGCGCATGGCCCAGCAAAATCTCGCGCACCGACAGGCCCTTGGCCCGCGCCGCCAGGATGTAGTCCTGCTGCAGAGTGCTGATCATGTCGGCACGCAGCAGCCGCATGTAGACCGGAAACTCCGCCAGCGCCAGGGTCAGGGCCGGCAGGAACATGCTGTGCAGGTTGGCCCACAGGCCGTCGGACAGGCGCACATGGCCCGACGCCGGGAACCACCCCAGCGACACCGACAGCAGGTAGATCAGCACGATGCCCTTGGCGAAAGCGGGCAGGGACAACAGGCCAATGGACACCGCGGCCAGTGCCGAGTCGGTGCGGGTGCGGTTGCGGTAGGCGGCCAGGATGCCCAGCGGAACCGCCAGGGCCAGTGCCAGCAGCTGCGTCAGCAGGATCAGCTCGACCGTCACTGGCAGGCGCTGCGCGACCATGCTGGAGATCGGCTCTCCCGTGCGGTACGACTTGCCCAGGTTGCCGGTGGCCGCCTTGGACAGCCAGTCGCCGTAGCGCACCACCAACGGGCGGTCCAGGCCGAGCTCGACGCGCAGCGATGCCAGCTCGGCCGGCGTGGCGTTCTCACCCAGCACCGCCACGGCCGCGTCGCCCGGCAGGATCTCGGTGATGGCGAAGGTCAGCGCGGTGGTTGCCAGCAGCACGACCAGCAAGGTCAGCAGCTGCGTGCGCAGACGCCGCAGGAAGGCGCGGCTCACGACGCTAGCGTTCCTTCCAGACATCGCGGACGCGGATCAGGCCGTCCGGCACCGGCACCACACCCTCGACCCGGCTGCTGGCGAGGCTGTAATTGTTGAAGTAGGTCAGGAAGAGATAGGGCAGTTCGCGCGCCAGCACGTTGTTGACCTGGCGGTAGATCTTCAACCGCTCGGCAGGGTCGACGGTGGCACGGCCCGCATCCAGCAGACGGTCAAGTTCGGGGTTGACCATGCCGGTGCGATTGGCCGTGCCCTTGGAGTGGAAGAAGCCGTGCACGTTGCGGTCGGGGTCGATGCCGCCCTGCCAGCGGTAGAGCGACACCTGGTACTGACGCAGGCCCGCCAGGCGCACATGCTGGAGTTGCTCCGTCGGCATGATCTCGGTCTCGATGCCGACCTTCTTCCACATCGCCTGCAGCAACTGCGCCGTCTGCAGCGACTGCGGCATGTTGGTCACGGTGAACTTCAGCTTCACCGGCTTGCCGTACTCCGCGAGCAGCTTCCGGGCGCGTGCCGGGTCGAACTTCGGGTAGCCGTCCACCTGTTCATGCGGGGCCAACCCGGTGCCAAAGGGCGTGTTGGCGATCTTGGCCAGGCCGCGCGTGATCAGCTTGTTCATGGTCTCGCGGTCCAGCGCATGCGCCATCGCCTGGCGCACGCGGAGGTCCGACACGTCAGGCTGGTCCAGGTTGATCATCACGAAGCTGCTGCCCAGGCTGCCGGGGTCGAGCACCTTGAACTGCTTGCCGGCCCGGGCTTCCAGTACGTCCTTGGCCGGCGCGTTCATCGCGATGTCCAGGTTGCCCGCCTTGAGGCTGGCCATGCGGGTCTGCTCGTCGCTCATCGGCCGCAGAACGACCTCGTCAAGATGCACCGGCCCACGCCAATAGGCCGAGTTGCGAACGAAGGTGATCTGCGAGCCCCGCCGCCACTCCTTGAAGACGAAAGGGCCGGTGCCAACCGGGTTGTCGCGGTAGGCATCGCCATGCTTCTGGACCGCGGCGGGCGAGACCACCATGCCCGAGGTATCGGCCAGAACGGCCAGGAAGTGCGCCGACGGTGCCTTCATCTTGATGGTGAGGTCCAGCGTGCCGTGGATCTCGATGCCGGCGATGCCGGCCAGATCGGCCGCCCATCGGTAGCGCAGCTTGGGATCCATCAGACGCTTGAAGTGGTCCGCCACCGCTTGCGCGTCCAGCGGTGTGTCGTCGTGGAAACGGATGCCCCCGCGCAGCTTCAACTTGAACCAGGTGGCGTCCGGGGCGGACTCCCATTTCTCCACCAGGTTCGGCAGCAGCCGGCCCTTGGCGTCGATGTCCAGGAGCGTGTCATAGACCGTGATGCCGGCCTGCTTGTCGTTGTAGGACGCAAACAACAGCGGGTCGATGCCGGGCAGGTCGGTTTCCAACGAAATCGACAGGGACCCGCCACGCTTGGGGCTTTGCGCCTGGGCCAAGGCCGCAGGCAAACCGGCCGCGCCCATGGCCACCACCCACGACACGCATGCCCTGCGTGTCCAGCCCGAGATCCTGCATGTACCCAGCATCGGTGCGCTCCGTTGCGGGAGGGCCGAATGTGGCCAACTTCCCCAGGGCCCCATGTTGGACTGAAGCCCCGCCCCGGCGATATCCGGTCCCACCCTGTTGGCACCGAGGAGCGGGACGGACCACGCTTCAGGGTAATCTGTGCCATGGCCACGCAACTGACCTGGCTGCGTCATCCGGGCGACCCCTTTCCGCCGACCCGGCGCGCCCTGGGGCCGGACAGCGAGGCCCCCGGCCTGTTGGCGGCCGGCGGCGAGGTGACGCCGCGCCGGCTGGAGATGGCCTATCGCGCCGGGGTGTTTCCCTGGTACTCCGAGGGCCAGCCGGTGCTGTGGTGGACACCGGACCCCCGAATGGTGTTGCCGGTGTCGGAGTTCCGCATCAGCCGCAGCCTGCGCCGGACCCTGCAGCGGTTCATCGGGGCACCGGGCTGCGAGGTTCGGATCGACCATGCCTTCGACCGCGTCATCGAAGCCTGCGCCGGCTCGCCGAGGGACGGCCAGAACGGCACCTGGATTGTGCCGGAGCTCGCTGTCGGCTACCGACAGTGGCACCGCGAGGGCCGCGTGCACAGCTTCGAAACCTGGGTCGACGGCGACCTGGTCGGCGGCCTCTATGGCGTGTCCATCGGCCGCATGTTCTTTGGCGAGTCGATGTTCGCGCGGCGTGACGATGCCAGCAAGATCGCACTGGCCGCGCTGGTGGCGTTTTGCCGCAGCCACGGCATCGCGCTGGTGGACTGCCAGCAGAACACGCGCCACCTGGCCTCGCTGGGTGCCAGAGAGATCACGCGCGCCAGCTTCGAGTCCCATCTCGCCGGCGCCCTGGCCGCGCCGGCGCCGGCCGACTGGACCTATGATGTCGCGATGTGGTCCCAGCTCGGCATCGGACGCTCGCCGGTCACCGCGGCAGACAAGGCCGTCGACGCGTGACGCATCCCAAGGAATTGCCGCTGTCGTCGTTGCAGTTCTATGCAACGGCGCCGTACCCCTGCAGCTACCTGCCCGGTCGCATGGCGCGGTCGCAGGTCGCCACGCCCAGCCACCTGATCCATGCCGATGCCTACAGCGGGCTGGTGGCCAACGGCTTCCGCCGCAGTGGCATGTTCACCTACCGGCCCTACTGCGACAGCTGCCGCGCCTGCGTGCCTTTGCGCATCCCGGTGGCCGGCTTTCTGCCCAACCGCACCCAGCGCCGCGTGGCCCGGCGCCACGGCACGCTGAAGTCGCGGGTGCTGAAGCTGGGCTTCGTCCCTGAGCACTACCAGCTCTACCTGCGCTACCAGGCCGGCCGCCACAGCGGCGGCGGCATGGACCATGACAGCGTGGACCAGTACACCCAATTCCTGCTGCAAAGCCGCGTCAACTCCCGGCTGGTGGAGTTCCGCGAGCCGACCGAGGGCGGTCAACCGGGCGCGTTGCGCATGGTGGCGATCGTCGATGTGCTGAACGACGGCCTGTCGGCGGTCTACACCTTCTACGACCCCGATGCCGGCGGCAGCCTGGGCACCTACAGCGTGCTGTGGCAGATCGAGCAGACCCGGCTGCTCAAGCTGCCCCACGTCTACTTGGGCTACTGGATCGCCGAGAGTCCGAAGATGGCCTACAAGGCCAGCTTCGGTCCCTGCCAGCGGCTGGAAGACGGCCGCTGGGTCCCGCACGCCAGCGGGGAGAAAAGTGGTGGAGCCGGGGGGACTTGAACCCCCGTCCGCAAGCCATTGCCGGCCAGTTCTACATGCGTAGCCGTCTGATTTGAGTCTCGTTACCCCGACCGCGCAGCGGCACGCTGTCGGGGCAACCAGCCACTTGGTTCTCGTCGTCCTGCGGAATGGCGCCGCCGGTGACCAGCCGATGTGGATGACCTCTCAGCCCTTCGGACCTTGCGGCCCTCGAACCCGGCCCATCGGCCTGCCGTTGAGAGGCTCACCGCTTTTTAGGCGGCGAGGGCGAAACGTTCGTCGTTCGCAGTTACTTGTTTCCAGTGGATTTACGAGCGAACTGGTGCTCGGCATGCCCTGATCCGACTCCGCACCCACGTCGATGCCAGGTCGGCCCCAGAAGAGCGAGTTTAGGCCAGTTGCAGCAGTTTCAAGAGGTCGCCTGGCCGATGCGCCACGTCGTCGGCATCCCATTCGTGCAGCGGGGTGGCTGTGCCCAGGTAGCCCCAGGCCGCGGCCAGCGTGCGCATGCCAGCGGCGCGGCCGGCCAGCATGTCCCTCGGGTCGTCGCCGACATAGACGCAATGCGCCGGTGCGACGCCGATGCGGGCCGCGGCCTCCAGCAGCGGCGCCGGATGCGGTTTCAGGTGCGGCGTGGTGTCGCCACAGACCACGGCGCCGGCGCGCCCGCTGAGACCCAGGCCGTCCAGGATAGGACGCGTCAGCGCGGTCGATTTGTTGGTGACGATGCCCCAGCGGCTGCCGCTGTCGGCCAGCCGCGACAGGACCGTGTCCATGCCGTCGAACAGGGTGGTCGACCGGAGCAGGCAGTCCGAGTAGCGCCGGACGAAGGCTTCGCGCAGCTCGGCATAGGCGGCGGCTCCCGGCTGCAGGCCAAAGGCCCCGCGCAGCATGCCGCGCGCGCCGGAGCCGGTGAGGGCCCGCAGGTCGGCCGCCAGCATTGGCACCAGCCCGCGCTCGTGGCGCAGGACGTTGGTCGCATGGGCCAGGTCGGCCGCGCTGTCGATCAACGTGCCGTCCAGGTCGAACAGCACCGCCCGCGGCATCACGCCGGCCGCCGGCATGACATCAGGTAGTTGACGTCGGTGTCGGCACCGAGCGTGAAGCGACGGGTGAAGGGGTTGTAGCTCAGGCCGGTCAAGCGCTCGACCTGCAGCCCGGCCTTGCGGGCATCGCGCCCCAGTTCGCTCGGGCGGATGAACTTGGCATAGGTGTGGGTGCCCTTGGGCAGCAGGCGCAGCACATGTTCGGCACCGACGATGGCCAGCGCGAACGACTTCAGGTTGCGGTTCAACGTGGAAAAGAACACCCAGCCGCCGGGGCGCACCAGCGCCGCACAGGCCCGGACGACCGAGGCCGGGTCCGGCACATGCTCCAGCATCTCCATGCAGGTCACGATGTCGTAGCAGCCCGATTGCTCAGCGGCCAGGTCCTCGGCGGACCGCTCGGCATAGTCCAGGCCCGCCACGGCGCCCTCAAGTGCATGCAGGCGCGCCACCTTGAGCGGTTTTTCCGAAAGGTCGATGCCCAGCACGCGGGCGCCCTTGCGGGCCATGGCTTCGGCCAGGATGCCGCCACCGCAACCGATGTCGACGGCCCGCTGCCCGTGCAACGGCGCCTGCTCGTCGATCCAGGCCAGACGCAGGGGATTGATCTCATGCAAGGGCCGGAACTCGCCATCCGGGTCCCACCAGCGGTGGGCCAGTTCACCGAACTTGGCCAGTTCCTGCGGGTCTGCGTTCAAGCTGCTCATGGGTGAGGCGTTTGTGGACCGAGCCGGCATTGTGCGATCAGTGGCATTCCCGGCAGCTGGGCCCGCCACTGGGCCGCATTGCGGCCCGCAAATGCAAGAAGCCCCGCCGGGGCGGGGCTTCGCAGACCTGAGGCCACCAGGGCCCCAAGGGTGACGCCTTAATTGCGGGCGCGGGTGCCGACGACCTCGATCTCCACGCGGCGGTTCTTCGCGCGGCCTTCGGTCGTCTTGTTATCGGCCACGGGCTGCTTCATGCCCTTGCCCTCGGTGTAGACGCGGTTCTTCTCCACGCCCTTGCCCACCAGGTAGCCCTTGACGGCTTCAGCGCGGCCGACCGACAGCTTCTGGTTGTAGCCGTCCTTGCCTACGGAGTCGGTGTGACCCACGGCAATGATGACTTCCAGGTTCACGCCCTTGGTCTTGCCGACCAGGTCGTCCAGCTTGGCCTTGGCTTCTGGCTTCAGCACCGACTTGTCGAAGTCGAAGAACGCGTCGGCTGCGAACGTCACCTTCTCGGCGACCGGCGCAGCAGGAGCCGGGGCCGGGGCCGGGGGACGTGGCGCGGGCGCTGGAGCGGGC
>JBJXHB010000031.1:0-17804 GCA_046160725.1 Aquabacterium sp. | reverse complement strand
GCCTGGACGCGACCTTCCTCTACCTCGAGACGCCGCAGATGCCCATGCACGTGGGCGCGCTGCAGGTCTTCGAGCTGCCCGCCGGCTTCAAGGGATCCTTCGTCGCGCGGCTGCGCAAGCACATCGCCGCCCGCCTGCCGGCCGCGCCGGTGCTGCGCCGGCGCCTGTGGTGGATGCCGCTGAACATGGCCAACCCGGCCTGGGTGGATGCCCACCCGGACCTGACCGAGCACATCGTCAGCGTCAAGCTGCCCGCGTCGGCCCGGCACGGCGATGGCATGGCCGAGCTGGAGGCGGCGGTGTCGGCCCTGCACCCGGTCTTGCTGGACCGCAGCCGGCCGCTGTGGAAGTTCCATGTGCTGGAGGGCCTGGGCCCCAGTGCGGACGGCCACAGACGCGTGGCCATGTATTCCCAGCTGCACCATGCCGCGGTGGACGGTCAAGCGGCGGTGGCGCTGGCCAATGCCATCCTGGACACCACGCCGCAGGGCCGCGAGATCGAGCTGCGGCCGTCGGGCCGCCCACGAACCTACCGGCTGAGCATGGTCGAGATGATGCGCGGCGCGCTGGCCCGGCAGGTGCAACAGGTGGCCGGCATCGTGCGCAGCCTGCCGTCCACCGCCGGGACACTGAAGGATGCAGCGGCCCAGCTCATCAAGCCCAGCAGCGGGCCGTCCAACCTGACGCTGGCGCCTCGCACCGTGCTCAACGCGTCGGTCACCGAGCAGCGTGCCTTCGCCGCCATCACGCTGCCGCTGGCCGAACTCAAGGCCCTGGGCCGCGCCCATGGCGGCACGCTCAACGACATGGTGCTGATGCTGGTCAGCAGCGCCCTGCGCAAGTACTTCGGTGGCCGCAAGGCCCTGCCGCGCAAGAGCCTGGTCGCCGCCGTGCCGGTGTCGCTGCGGGCGGCGGGCGACACCGCGTCCGACAACCAGGCCACCATGAGCCTGGTCAGCCTGGGCACGCACCTGGCCGACCCGTCCCGCCGCCTGGCACATGTGATGGCCGCCACGGCGGCGATGAAGGCCACCTTCTCCAACCTCAAGAGCGTGATGCCGACCGACTTTCCGTCGCTGGGCATGCCCTGGTTGATGGAGGCCGCGACGGCCCTGGTCGGTCGCACCCGGGCCGCCGACCGCGTGCCGCCGGTGGCCAATGTGGTGGTCTCCAACGTGCCCGGTCCCGGCGTGCCGCTGTACATGGCCGGTGCCCGCATGCTGACCAACTATCCGACCTCGATCGTGGTGCACGGCATGGCACTGAACATCACGGTGCAGAGCTATCACCAGTCGATGGACTGGGGCCTGATGGCCGACGCCGCGGCCATGCCCGACGTGGCGGCATTCGGCAAGGCGGTGCTGCAGTCATTGGACGAGCTGCGGCAATTGCCGACGACCGCGCAGCCTGTCTCGAAAGGGACAGCCCCGACTAGGGCAAGCGCTCCAAAGCGGCCAAAGGGCGGTCGATAAGATCCGTCATCCAAGCTGTTGACGCCACGCATGACGTTGCAACCACCGGGACCGCTGTTGCTGTTTCTCGAGGCCCGGGCGCCATGGGAGCTGGCGGCGCTGATGGCAGCTTCGCCGCTGATGAAACGGCTCAAGCGCGGAGACGGCCACAGCGTGCTGGCCTTTCCCGGCCTGGCGGCCAACGATGCCAGCACCGGCCCGATGCGCCGCTTCCTGCGCGACTGTGGCTTTGACGTGCATGGCTGGGGGCAGGGGGCCAACATCGGCCCGCGTCGAGACGTGCTGGACGCCTGCCGCGAGCGCATCCGAGAGCTGAGTCAGCGTCAGGGGCGGCCGGTCAGCCTGGTCGGCTGGAGCCTGGGCGGCCTGTATGCGCGCGAGCTGGCCAAGGAGATGCCGCAGGACGTGCGCTGCGTGGTGACCCTGGGCAGCCCCTTCACCGGCAGCCCGCGCGCCACCAACGCCTGGCGCCTGTACGAGTATTTCAACGGCCATGCCGTCGATGCCGACCCGGCGCAGATGCAACGCCTGCGCGAGCCGCCGCCGGTGCCCACGACGTCGATCTACAGCAAGAGCGACGGCATCGTGGCCTGGGGCTGCAGCGTGAACGATCCGGCGCCCCGGGTCGAGAACATCGAGATCCCGGCCAGCCACTGCGGCATGGGCATGAACCCGCTGGCCTTGTTTGCCCTGGCGGACCGGCTGGCTCAGGACCCGGCGGCGTGGCAGCCCTTCGAGCGTGGCGGCCTGCGCCGGCTGTTCTATCCGCCAGTGTCCCAGGCCAAGGCCGCATGAAAGTCCGCGCCAACGGCCTGGACATCGAGGTCGAGGACGAGGGCCCGCGCGACGGGCCGGTGGTGTTGCTCATCATGGGCCTGAGCATGCAGCTCACGGCCTGGCCGCCGGAGCTGGTCGCCGACCTTGTCGGGCGGGGTTTCCGGGTGATCCGGCCGGACAACCGCGACATCGGGCTCAGCACCCATCTGCACCACCTGGGACTGCCGAACGTGGGCCTGGCGGTGCTGCGCCACATGCTGCACCTGCCGGTGCGTGCGCCCTACGGCATCGGTGACATGGCGGCCGACTGCGCCGGCGTTCTGGATGCGCTGGGCGTGTCGGCGGCGCATGTCTGCGGCGCCTCTATGGGCGGCATGGTGGCCCAGCACCTGGCGGCGCGGCACCCGCAGCGCGTGCGCAGCCTGACCCTGTTGATGACCTCATCCGGCGCTCGCCGGCTGCCCCAGCCGGCGTTGCGCATCCGGCGCGCGCTGGTGGCGCGGCCCAGCGGCACCGCCTTCGACGACTGGGTGGCCCATGGCATCCGCTTGTTCAGCCTGATCGGCAGCCCGGCGTACCCGCCCGACCCGCAGCGCCTGCGCGAGCGGGTCGCAGCCTCGATGCGGCGCAGCGTCAATCCGGCCGGCTCGGCGCGGCAACTGGTGGCCATCGCCGCCGATGGTGACCGCAGCGCCATGCTGTCCCAGATACAGGCGCCGACGCTGGTCATCCACGGCAAGGCCGACCCACTGATCCCGCTGGCAGCCGGCGAGGACCTGATGCGCCTCATGAAAGGGGCGCGGGCCGACTTCATCGACGGCATGGGCCACGACCTGCCGCTGGAACTGCTGCCGCGGTTTGCCGCCGGCATTGCCGACAACGCGGCCCGCAGCACCGCAGCCTAGGGTGGGACGACGGCGCTGCGGTGCCGCGGCGACCGGTGCCCTATGGCGTCAGGACGTACTGCCGGCCCTGGGCCGCATGTGACACCGCGTCCCAGCTGTACAGCATGGGCACCAGGTCACCCCGCGCCCAGGCGGCATGCTGGTCGCCGTGGTGCGGATGGCCAGCGATGCCGCTGACGCCATCCAGCACGATCCAGCGGCTGGCGTCCCAATTGCCGACGTCAAACACATAGCGCGCCACGGCGCCATAGCCGGCGTCCAGCCCCAGGGCCGGCACGCATCCATTGGCCATCACGCAGTCGTTGTCGCCGCTGACGGGCAGGCCGGCCAGACCCAGTGCCTGCGCAGCGGCGTCCGACAGACCGGCCAGCGGATGCATCAGGCGAGCCCGGTGATGCGCTCCCCACAGGCCACCCGGGAAGCCAGCCGCGGTGCGCTGCAGGGCGTCGGCAAAGGCCTGCGGCCAGGTCGAGCCCATCAGCAGCCCCGTGTCGTCGGTGCGGACCAGCTGCGGCAGGGTCCACCACAGCTGGAGCACGGGCGACACGCCCGGCGGAAGCTTCATCCACGGATGTCCGGCCGCCCGCGCCAGGCCGCTGCGCTCGGCCAGCACGGCCGCCAGCTGCCAGCGGAAGGCCGAGTAGGCCGCCGCGCCGCTGGAGGCCGCCTGCAGCTGGCCGTCCCAGCCCACGATGGCGTCGCGCAGCGCCGCCTGGGCCGGGTCCGGCACCGCCAGGCCGGCCAGCACCCGCTGGAACACCGGCGCCGACAGGCTGGTGACATCGCGGTGCATGCGCGCCATGTCGTCCACCGTGGCCTGCGGCAGGGCATCGAGCATGGCCTCCACGCGCTGTGCCCGGTAGGGCGGGTGGCAGTCCGTCAGAAAGTAGGTGTCGTTGCCCGGACGATCATCGGCGACGAAACGGTTGTTGGCGGTGACCAGGTAGCCGCGGGCCGGGTCCAGGCTGTTTGGCATCTGCTCGAACGGCACGACACCATCCCATTCGTGCTCGCCGCTCCAGCCGGGCACCGGTAGCCAGCCGTTGCGGCGCGGGCGCCGCGGCACCAGGGCCCGCACCCGGTGGCCGATGTGGCCGCTGGTGTCGGCGGCCACCAGGTGGTGGTCGATCAGGCCCCAGCCGCGGGTGGACTCATATAGCGCCGGCACGTCCGGCGCGCTCAGCATGGGATGCAGGCAGTCGAAGGACCGGTCAATGGGGATGAATTGCATCGAGCGCAGCACCAGCCCGTGGCCGCGCGCCACATCGCCGGCGATGACCGGGCCGTGACCGGTTTCGACGATGTCGATGTCGACCAGGCTGCCCCCGCGCACCTGGATCTGCTCACGGCGCTGCTGCACCGGCCGCCATTCGTCGCGGAACGCACAGGACAACGCGTCGCCGTTGGACTTGAAGCGTTCAACAAACAGGTCGTGGATGTCGGCAAAGGCATGGGTCACGCACCAGGCGACGCGGCCGTTGTGCCCGAAGTGCGGAAACCCCGGCACGCCCGGCACCGCCAGGCCGATGGCGTCGAATGTGTCGCAGGCCAGATGACCCTGCGCGTACATGCCCGGCAGCTCGAACACCCGGTGCGGGTCGCCTGCCAGCAGGGGGCGGCCGCTGGCCGTGCGCCCTGGGGCCACCGCCCAGTTGTTGCTGCCACCGCCGGTGGCATCGCCGCCGGACATCTCGGCCAGTGCCGCCATGGACGGCGCCAGGTCCTGCAGGCCGGCCACCCAGCGCTGACCGTCCGCACCGGGTGGCACGCACAGCCGGTCCGCACCACCGTCGTCGTAGCGCAGCTTGACCACCTCGCCCGGGGGTACATGCTGCAAGGCCACGGCGCGCCAGAGCTTGAACCACAGCGAGCCCATCAGGTAGCCGCGCTGGCGCATGGCCGCGATGCTGTGCCAGGGCAGCCAGGGCTCGGGCGTTGTGCCGGCATGGGTGTACTCGGGCGGCAGCGGCCGGCCCAGCGCCAGCCAGGCGTTCACGCCGTCGGCATAGGCCTGCAGCATTTCGCGCGTCGGCGGCAGCAGGGCGGCCAGGTCGCGCTGACAGGAGGCCACCACGCCCAGCCGCCGCGCCAGCGTGTCGGCCGCAACGCCGGATGGGCCGACCCATTCCGCCCAGCGGCCCTGCATGCGCCGCCGCGCGGCGTCCATCTGCCACAGGCGGTCCTCGGCATGCACGAATCCCTGCGCGAAATAGGCATCGTGGCTGCTGCGGGCCCGGACATGCGGTATGCCCCAGGTGTCGCGGCAGACCAGCACCGGGGCTTCGAGCCCGGGCAGGCGCAGCGTCTGCGGGTCAGCGGGTGAGGGCGGTGTCGGGTTCATCGATGGGCCTTAGGTGTGACCGAAACGCGCGGCCACCGAGCGGAACGCGAGGTCGGTGGCCACCAGGGCCTGGTCGATGTCGGTATCGGTGTGCGCCAGCGACAGGAACATGTTGTGCCGTGGATGCAGGTACACGCCGTGCTGCAGCGCCTGGGCGCAGAAGTGCTGGCCCTTCTCGCCCGCCGGGTCGTCGTCGACCAGGATCAGCGGCATCTGTGCCGGGCCGCTCTGGCGGACCGGGACGCCATGGCCGGCCGCTTGCGCGGCAATGCCCTGCCGCAGGCGCAGGCCGACGCGTTGCAGATGGCCGACCAGGTCCTGCCCGTCGGCCACGTCCATGGTCGCCAGCGCCGCCGCCATGGCCACGCCGCCGGACCAGAACGAGCCGGTGGTGAAGATTCGCGTGGCGGCGTCGCGCAGGCTGTCGATGCCGGTCACCGCCGCGAGTGCGTAGCCATTGGCGATGGCCTTGCTCCAGGCGCAGAGGTCCGGCCGGATGCCCAGCAGCTCCCAGCTGCCGCCCGGGTGCAGGCGGTAGCCCGCCCGCACCTCGTCCAGGATGAGCGCGGCGCCGGTGCGGTCGCACAGCGCACGCACCTGCTCGGCGAACGGCGCGGTTGGCAAGGCCAGGTCCACGCCCATGTCATGCTTGAACGATGACGCCAACACCGCCGCCAGGTCGGCACCGGCCTCCGCGGCGGCAGCGACCAGGCTGTCGGTGTCGTTGTAGCGATAGCGGATCAGATGGGCCCGGTCCTCGGCGGTGACGCCGGCCGGCGACGGCGTGCACCAGGGGTCGGCACCGTGATACGCGCCCTGGGCCACCAGCAGCTTGCGCCGGCCGGTGGCCGCGCGGGCGATCGTCACGCAGGCCGTGGTGGCGTCAGTGCCGTTCTTCTGGAACATCACCCAGTCGGCATGCGCGGCGCGGTCGACGAAGCGCTCGGCCAGTTCGACAAAGCGCGCCGTCGGTCCGTTCAGGCAGTCGCCCGAGGCCTGCTGGCGCGCCGCCGCGGCCTCCACCACCGGGTGCCGGTAGCCGAGCAGGTTGGGTCCCCAGCCGCACATGAAGTCGATGAACACGCGGCCATCGGCGTCCCAGAGTCGGCAGCCGTCGCCGCGCTCGAAGAACTGCGGATAGCCCGGCGGCAGCATCGCCGCGTTGAGATGCCCGGTCATGCCGCCGGGGGTGACGCGGCGTGCCCGGGCGCGCAGGGCTTGATCCAGGGACTGGGCAGGGGATGGGGCTGAAGACATGGTGGCCCTTGTGGCACGGCGGGCCGTTGCTCGTCTGTCGCGCAGTTGCCAGATGGCGCCTGCCGGTTGGGGCGGGCTTACCCGGTGCGGCAGCGGCTGCGGCGGACCGGGGCCGGCAACAAAGAGGCCGCCCGTGGGCGGCCTGGGGTGGCAGGCGAGCCGACGGCGATGCCGGCCTGCGCTGGCTCCGAGCGCGTCAGCCCTTGCGCCGACGCGAGACAAGCGCCACAACGCCCAACCCGGCCAACAGCAGGGCATAGGTGCCGGGCTCCGGCACGGCGGTCATGACGCGGATGTGGTCGCCGGGGTTGCTGGCCGTCCAGCCGGTGTTGGCCAGTGTCAGGGTGGCGCCACCGAAGGACGTGTTGGCCTGGTCGGCCGACTCCAGGCCGACCGCCGCATCGCTGTAGTCGTACGTCACACCGACCTTGCCGAAGGCGGCCGTCGCGATCAGGGACGTTCGGGTGTCATGCACGAAGAGAATGTTGCTGTCGAAGGTCACGCTGCCGTCGACCGACAACGAACTGCGCGGATCCCAGAACAGGAACCAGGACTTGACCTGCTGGCCCATCCAGGTGCCGGTGCTCTCGTAGAACCAATAGAAGTTGGCGTTGTCCTGGACGTTGTCATTGCCGATCGGGCCGACGCCGGTGTACTCGGTGAAGGTGCGGCTGAGCACGGCCGTGGGGTCTGCAGCATGGGCTGCGCCACCCGTGAGAGCCAGGGCGGCCAAGGCGAACGCGGTGCGCTTCATGTCGGTGTCCATTCGTGTGGGGTTGGGAAGACAATGCTAGGGTGCTGCACCCCACGGCGCGATCCCATGTACGTGGGGGAGACCCGAGCCGCGCGGACCCCGACGCGCTTCCGAAGCCAACCGGTGGCGGGCAACGGACGGTTCCATCAGATCGCCAGACTTTGCTGCAACGATGCGCCTCATGACAGACCGGCTGGACGATTCGGATGCCGACTTTCCCGCCCGGCCCAACGGTATCGATGACGCGCAGCAGGCCCGGGTCGCTGGCCACGGCCGATGAGCACCGCAGCCCGCAACGCGCCGCCCGATCGACCGGCCATGCCAGCCGTGCTGGCCGCACCGCGGGTGCTGTCGATCATCCCGCCGATGACGCAGCTCAACACGCCGTATCCGTCGACGGCCTATCTGACCGGCTTTCTGCGCTCGCGCGGGTTTGCAGCGGTCCAGGAGGATTTGGCCCTGGCGCTGGTGCTGGCGCTGCTGTCGGTCGACGGCCTGCAGGCGTTGCGCGGAGCCGTGGACGCCCAGCCGGTCGAACAACGCAGCGCCAGCGTCAATGCCTTTGCCGACCACTTCGAGCGGCACCTGCAATGCATCGGGCCGGTGATGGCCTTCCTGCAGGGGCGCGATGCCACGCTGATGCACCGCATCTGCGGCCGGCAGTACCTGCCGGAGGGCCCGCGCTTCGCGGCGCTGGAAGCCTTTGCAGGCGAAGGCGACGAAGACGACGGGCTGGCCTGGGCCTTCGGCGCGCTCGGCACGCATGACCGTGCCCGCCATCTGGCCACGCTGTACTTGAACGACCTGGCCGACGTGCTGCGCGACGCGGTCGATGCCCGCTTCGAGTTCGTGCGCTATGGCGAAGCGCTGGCCCAGAGCCAGCCCACCTTCGAGCCGTTGGCCCAGGCCCTGGCCGCAGGGCCGAACCTCATCGATGCCAGGCTGCAGCGGCTGACCACAGAAGTCATCGACCGCCACCGGCCCGACGTCGTGCTGTTGTCGGTGCCGTTCCCGGGTGCGGTGTACGGCGCCTTCCGGATCGCGCAGGCCATCAAGCAGCAGGCGCCGCAAGTCGTCACCGTCCTGGGCGGTGGCTTCGTCAACACCGAACTGCGCGAGCTGGCCGAGCCACGGGTCTTTGACTACTTCGACTACGTGACGCTGGATGCCGGCGAGCGCCCGTTGCTGGCGCTGCTGGAGCATCTGCAGGGCCGGCGCTCTGCCAGCCGGCTGGTGCGCACCTTCTCGCGCCCGGCCGCCGGCCATGACCCTGCCGGCCCTCGCGAAGTCCGCTTCACCTACTTCGTCGAGCCGGACGTGCCCTTCAGCGACGTCGGCACGCCGACCTGGGACGGCCTGCCGCTGCAGCGCTACCTGTCGCTGCTGGACATGCTCAACCCCATGCACCGGCTGTGGTCCGACGGGCGCTGGAACAAGCTCACCGTGGCCCATGGCTGCTACTGGAAGAAGTGCAGCTTCTGCGACGTGGGGCTGGACTACATCTCCCGTTTCGACGCGGCCACCGCCACCACCCTGGTCGACCGCATCGAGGCCATCGTCGCCGAGACCGGCCAGACGGGCTTCCATCTGGTCGACGAGGCGGCACCGCCCAAGTCGCTCAAGGCCATGGCGGCCGAGCTGCTGCGGCGGCGGGTGTCGGTGTCCTGGTGGGGCAACATCCGGTTCGAGAAGACCTTCACCCCGGACCTGTGCCGGCAGCTGGCGGACAGCGGCTGCATCGCCATCTCCGGCGGCTTGGAGGTGGCATCGGACCGCCTGCTGGCGCTGATGAAGAAGGGTGTGTCCGTGGCCCAGGTGGCACGGGTCACCAAGGGCTTCTCGGACGCCGGTATCCTGGTGCACGCCTACCTGATGTATGGCTTCCCCAGCCAGACGGTGCAGGACACGGTCGATGCGCTGGAATATGTGCGGCAGCTCTTTGCGGCCGGCTGCATCCAGTCCGGCTTCTTCCACCGCTTTGTCTGCACCGTGCATTCGCCGGTCGGCCAACATCCGGACGACTACGGCGTGCAGTTGCTGCCGCTGCCGCCGACCTCCTTCGCCCGCAACGACGTGGGCTTCATCGACAGCACCGGCGTGGACCACGACGCCCTCGGCGGCGCCTTGAAAAAGGCGCTGTACAACTACATGCACGGCATCGGGCTGGACCTGGACGTGCGCGAGTGGTTCGACATGCCGGTGCCAAAGACACGCGTGGCCCGACACTACATCGAGCGGGCACTGAGCGAGCCGCACGCAGCAGCGGCATCGAAACGAACGAAGCCTTGACCATGACCCCCCCGCCCGATCGCGGACGCCACCGTGTGGCCGCGTGCCTGTGGGCGCTCGGCGGCCTGCTGGCCATCGGGGGCGCCTTCGCTCAATCCGACGTGCGCTCCATTCGCCTAGGCCCGATCGACCTGAACATGCGGATCCCCGAGATCCGCCAAGCGCTGCCGGATGCCGCCTGGCGGACCGTCTCACGGTCCAGCTACTCCGGTCGCGAGACCCGAATCGCTGCCGACGATGCGATCGATCTGGGTGGCCGACGGTTGAAGGTCGAGGTGCGCGACCAGCCCTACGAATGGGACGTCATCCTCAGCGCCCGCTTTACGGAGCCCGACGCCGCGGCCTGCGAGCAGGCCGGCCTGGCGGTGCTGACGGCTCTGGAGGCGGGCACCGGCCCGCTTCAGGATGCCGGCCGGGGTGAGGGCGAGCGCATCAGCTTTGGCCGTGCATCGACAGCCAGCTTCAGCGCCTTCGAGGGCAGGCGTGAGGCGGTGGCACGGCGCCATGTCACGCGCACACAGGTCCACACCATGGTGCTGTCGGCCCAGCTCCAGGCGCCCGAGCGAGAGGTCAAGGCCTATGCCGCCTTCGACGCCCGCAACCCGCAGAACTGCCTGGTCAGCATCACCGCGCTGGGCTGGCAGCGGCGGCCACCGATGCAGACTTTGGCCTACGACGAGAGCAAGGTCCGCAAGCGCATGAGCATTGGCGACCGCCACCGGTTGGCCAGTGGCCTTGCGTTGCCGGCAGACGGCATTCAGGTGCCCATGCAGTGCCAGGTCAGCCGACAGTCGGGCCAGGTGATGCTGTGCAACGCGTTGGGCACGTCGGTGCAGCCACCGGCCATCACCAACGTGGCGGGGCGCTATGCCGGCGCCATGGCCTTTGACATGACCGGCGTGGACCGAGACGACCCGCAGCCGATGTTGATGGACATCCCGCTGTGGGTGCGCCCGCAGGACGCGCGGCCGCTTGATTTTGCGGAGGCAACGGTGCTGGCCATGAGCGCCGCAGCGATTACCGACATGCCGGCGGCCAAGGACATCCGTCATGCCTTTCCGATCCGAGCGCTTCGCAAGGGTGTAGGCGCGCGCGTTGAGTCGCGCTGCCAGGTGCAGGCCGACGGCTCGCTGGTCTGCCTGCTGCCAACCGTGGAGCAGACGGATGGCCAGAGCGACTTCGTTGCCGAGTTTGCGCAGGCGGCCAGCCAGCTGGTGCCGCAGATCCGCGTGGGGGCTGCGTTGAACGATGGCAGCGCCAGTGCCGGCCGCGTGCTGGCCGTGCTGGTCCGGTTCAAGGTGGAGGACTGATGCCCCTGCGCCGCAACGACGTCCCGATGCATCGGGCGCTGCCGATCCTGAGGACTCAGGTCGTGATCGTGACCGGCGTTGTCGCCGCCCTGTGGGCCTGCGTCGCCGTCGCGAGCGATGCGGCCGCGCCGGCTGGCCCGGTCATCGGTCCGTTCCGCCTCGGAATGAACCTGGAGGAGATCCGCGCCGCTGCACCTCAGGCCGGCTGGCAGGACGGCCGGCGCCTGGCCCACAGTGGCCGGGTGGTGGCCATCAGCTCGACGAACGACATCACGATCGAAGGGCTGGATTTCCAGGTCCAGGCGCAGACGCCGTACTACCAGCATGGGCTGTGGTTGCAAGCCGCCATCCATGCCACGCATGCCACCGACTGCGAGCAGTCCGCACTGGCCTGGCTGGCCCGAGTCGAAGCGCAGGCCGGACCCTTCCATGGCACCGCGCCGCGAAGCGTGCCAGGCAGTCCGGCATCACTGCAATGGCAGGTGCAACGCGGCGCGGGTGGGTCGGTCAGTGTCGTGCCGGCCGGCGTGTCCGGCACGCCAGGGCGGACGGAGGGTGCGACGGTCCGGGTGGGGCGACAGTCCACGGTCTTGGTCGAGGCCTTTGACGACCTGTACCGCAGCCGGCCACGCAAGGGCTTTTTCGGGGGTGAGCCGGAGCACCTGACCATCAGCGCCCATCAGCAGGGCCCTAACCATCGGGTCGAGGTCAAGGTGGACTTCCGAGAGGCGCCGACGCTGGCCTGCTCGGTCCGGTTGAAACTGGAACGCTGGACACAGCCGCCCGCGCCGACGCTGTTCGACACCAGCCAGGCACGCCTGACCCGGCAGCCCACCATCGGAGAGCGGCATTGGTCCACCTCGCCCCAGGCACCGGTGTTGCGCGAGCCGTTGGAGGTGCAACTGCTGTGCCAGATCGACCGGTTGCAGGGTCAGGCCCGGCGCTGTGGCGTGGTCGGACCGGCGGGCCTGAACAGGCTGCATGCAGCGACTGCCACACGATTGGCCCACGGGTTGACCCACGACCTGACCGGTGTGGACCGGGACGACCCGCAGCCCATGCAGGGCACGGTGCGCGTGCGACTGCTCCCGGACGACCGAAAGCCCATCGACTTTCTGGCCACGCCCATCACGCCGACGGCCGATGTCGTTTGGGACGACGAGCCCGACGAGCGGGACATGGTGCGGGCCTACCCCGCGGGCCTGAGCGGCACGCCACCCGAAGTGCGGGTGGCGCTGACCTGCCGCATCCAGGCCGACGGCTCGCTGGTCTGTGGTGGCGTGGAGCTGGGCGAGGTGCCACATCGCGCCGAGTTCGCCTTTGCCGCGTCGCGCGTGGCCGCACTGGGCTACAGGGCTGCGGCCAAGCTGCGCGATGGTATGCCCAGCGAAGGCCGGGTGATCCGTCTCACGCTCGAGCTGCTGCAGTAGCGCAGGGCTGATTGCTCGCCTGATGCAGGCGGGCCCTGCAACCTGTCACATGCGTTTCGTTGGTTGCAACACGGCCGCGAAGTCGGCCTGAAACGACTGGCCGGCAGGATGCGGGCATCGCCGCCACATGCGGCCGCAAACGAAGCTGACCATGTCCACCGACGCCTTTGTCCGCCGCGCCTTTCCGTCCCGCATCGCCGACCTGGGCTTTGCGGTCGACCTGCCCGAGAGCTGGCAGCCACAGGACCTGCCGGGCGAGGCGCCGGACTTCGAGGACGGCACACGGCTGTTCGGCCTTGGCGCTGCCGCCGCGCCGTATGCGGCGATGGTGCTGGCCGGAGCAGCCCGGCCGGCTTTCGAGGACGGCACGGTGCAGGACTGGGCGAGCTGGCTGATCGAGCAGAACGGGGTCGATCTGCGCAGCGTCGGCCCCTCCACCCTGGGCACGCGGCCCGCCATCGTCGGCCAGTGCGCCGCGGCCAGCGACATCGGCGAGATGCTGACCCACTTCGCCTTTCTGGAGGACGGGCAGCGGCTGGTCCACGTCAGCATCACCGGGCCCGCGGCGATGGCGCCGCATGTCTGGGAGGTCTGGTCTCGGGTGCAACGGACCTTCGAGCTGGAGACGCCGCGTGGCGCAACCACGGCCCTGGCGGCACCCGTAGAGGTGCACCAACCGCCGCCAGCGGCCGACACCGCGGTGGCCGACATGGGCAGCTTCGCGTTGCCGGGTGGTCGGGCCACCCTGGAGCAGGACCATCCGATCAACCAACGGCTGCTGGAGCAGGGGCGTGGCTTTGCGCCCAACATCCGCGCGGCCGACGATGCCGACGGCAAGGCCTGGGTCGCGAGCATCGCGCTGCGAGCCGTGCTGGAGCTGCCCTTCGGCTGGCATCCGCTGGACGACGCGCAGCGCCTGGTGCTGCTGCATCCTGATGGGTCGGTGCAGGTCAGCCTGGAGCGGATGGCCGCCCCGGACGGCGACCTGTCGGCGCTGCTGGACCGCATCGAGGCCCAGGCGCGCGCCGACTACCCCGCACCGCAGTTCCTGCGCCTGCAGTCCGGCCCGATGCTGGGCATGGCGGTGCGCGGCATCCATGTCGGCGACGAACCGCTGGAGCAGGTGCACCTGCTGGTGGCGGCCGACACCATCGGCGAGGCGATCCGGGCCCGGGTGACCGCGCCCCCTGGACAGATCAGCAAGGCCACCGACCTGGGCGAGGCCTTGCTGTACGGCGTTCGCTTCCAGGGCGAGGACGCGCCGGCGCCGGCCGACGTCGACGACAACCGGCCAGCCTGGGCGCGGCGGGCCCAGGCCCTGGAGGCCCAGGGCCGGCTGGATGAGGCCGAGCAGGCCATGCGGGACGGTTGCGACCAGATCGGCGTGCTGATGTCCATCGCCGTGATGTACCGCGAGCGGATGGTCCGGCTGGCCGCAGCCGGCGACGTGGCAGGCGCCACCGATGCCCGTGCCCGCGCGGTGAGCTGGGCCCAGGCCTATGCCGGCTGCGCCACCAGCGGCGGAGAGGGCGCGGCGCTGTCCCGCGAGCGGGATACGTTCGTCGGCGGGCTGGGGCACAAGTGAGCGGCCGGCCGTGGGCGTCAAGCCTGCGACTGAGGTCAGGGCTGAAGGTCTGATGCAGGCCTTGCGGCCGAACCAGAAGGCCATCCAGCCCGCACGTGGTGACAATCCGTCGATCGCGCACTGCGGCCACAGCCGACGGGCTAGCGACGATGCCACCTCGTCACCCCGAATCCATGCGCCGCATCATCCTGGCCACGTTCCTGTCCCTATGGCTGGCGCCTTGGTCGACGCCGGTCGCGGCGGAGACGGCGGAGGCGGTCGCCAATGAGAGTCTCGTGCGCGAGTTGCGTGCCGGCGCTGTCGTGCTGCTGCGCCATGCCCAGACCAGCCCAGGCGTGGGCGATCCGCCCGGCTGGCGGCCGAATGTCTGCGCCAGCCAGCGCAACCTGGACGCCGGCGGCCAGGCCCAGGCCCGCCGCATCGGCCAATGGTTCTCGGCGCAGGGCCTGACGGTCACCCAGGTGCGCCAGTCACCGATGTGCCGCACGCGCGACACCGCGCGGCTGGCCTTCGGCCGCGGCGACGACTGGGCCGCGCTGGACAGCATCTTCGAGGACCGCAGTCGGGCGGCGGCACAGGCTGCTGCTGCGCAGGAGGCCCTGGCAGCGGCCAAGCCCGGCCAGCTGATGGTCTGGGTGTCGCACAGCGTCACCATCGCCCTGATCGTTGGTGAAGCAGGCAACGGCCTGGCACCCGGTGAGGCGGTCGTTGTACGGTGGAACGGACAGCCGGGCATGCCGCTGCGGGTGCTGGGGCGGCTGCGGGTGCCGTAGCGCTGATGGTGGCGAGTCAAAGATTCAAGGAGATTCGGCCTCTGCGGCCGTTTGCCTCCTAGAGTCCGGGCTTGGCCACCACTGACCGAGACCCATGTCCAAGCCTTCGCCCTGCGGCCATCGCCGCTCAATGCTGTTGTTGACCCCGCTGCTGTTGCCGCTGTGGTCGCTGCCCTGCCTGCTCGGCCTGGCGCTGGCGCCGCTGGCCAGCGTTGCGCAGGACTGGCCCACCAAGGCGATCAACCTGGTGGTGCCGTTCCCGCCGGGCGGGTCCAACGACGTGGCGGCCCGGGTGGTGGCGGATGCCGCCCGCAAGCGGCTCGGTCAGACGGTGGTGGTCGAGAACAAGCCCGGGGCCAACGGTGCCTTGGGCGTCGATGCCGTGTTGCGCGCGCCCAAGGACCACCACACCTTCCTGGTCGCGTCGGACTCGGTGTCGCTGCTGCCGCTGTTCCGGGCCCAGACCTGGGACCTGACGCGGTCCTTCACGCCGGTGGCGGTGCTGTCCTACCAGCCGATCGTGGTGGTGACGGGTGTCTCGACCGGGCTGAAGTCGATCCAGGACCTGCAGGCCCGCGCACGCAGCAAGCCCAACGAGGTCTCGTATGCCAGCTCCGGCCAGGGCTCGCTGCAGCATCTGGTCGGCGAGTTGTTCGCCGGCAACCTGGGCATCGATCTGCTGCACATCCCGTACAAGGGCGGTGGCCAGGCGGTGACGGATGTGATCGCGGGGCAGGTCTCGGTGGCCGTGCTGGGCGCGGCGGCGGTGCTGCCGCACATCAAGTCCGGCAAGCTGGTCGCACTGGCGGTAACCACCCGCAGCCGCTCGCCCATGCTGCCCGACACACCCACGCTGGCCGAGAGCGGCGCCGGTGACATCGACGTGCCGCAGTGGTCGGCGATGTTCGCCGTGGAGGGCACGCCTGCCGCGGTGGTCAGCCGCCTGCGACGCAGCGTGGAGGAGAGCCTGGCCGAACCGGCCGTCCGGCAGCAGTTCCAGAACGCCGCCATGGACATCATCGCGACGCCGCCCGAGGCCTTCCAGCAGCGCATGCTGCAGGACCGCGAGCGCTGGTCCCGGCTGATCAAGGACCGCAAGATCTCGCTGGACTGAGCAGCCATGTCCAAGCCTCCTCACATCGTGCTGGTCCTGGCAGACAACCTGGGTTGGGGTGAACTCGGTTGCTACGGCGGCGGCGCGCGGCGCGGCGCACCCACGCCGCGCATCGACGCCCTGGCCCAGCAGGGCCTGAAGTGCCTGAACTTCAACGTCGAGAGCGACTGCGTGCCGACGCGGTCCGCGCTGATGACGGGGCGCCACCCCATCCGCACCGGCGCGATGCAGTCCGTGCCGGCCGGGCTGCCGCAGGGCATCCACCCCTGGGAGCGGACGCTGCCCCAGGTGCTGCGCGAGGCCGGCTATGCCACGGGCATGTTCGGCAAGTGGCACCTGGGCGACCGCGACGGCCGATATCCGCACCAGCGCGGGTTCGACGAGTGGTACGGCATACCGCGTACCACCAACGAGACCCTGTTCACCCAGGCGCCCGGCTTCGACCCCACGGTGGTGGAGGTGCCGCAGGTGATGCATGCACGGGCCGGGCAGCCGGTGCGGCCCGTGGCGACCTACGACCTGGCGCAGCGCCGCCTGATCGACGGCGAACTGACCGAACGGGCCATCCGCTACATGCGCCAGCAGGCAGCGGGCGACAAGCCCTTCTTTCTCTATGTGCCGTTGACGCATCTGCACTTTCCGACGCTGCCGCACCCGGACTTTGCCGGGCGCAGCGGCGTGGGTGACTTTGCCGACGCGATGATGGAGATGGACCATCGGGTCGGCCAGCTGCTGGACGCGGTCGACGAACTCGGCATCGCCGACGACACGCTGTTCATCTTTGCCAGCGACAACGGCCCGGAGTTCCGCCGCCCCTGGCGCGGCACCGCCGGCCCCTGGACCGGCACCTATCACACCGCGATGGAGGGCGGCCTGCGCGTGCCCCTGATCGTGCGCTGGCCGGGCCGGGTGCAGGCCGGCCGGGTCAGCGACGACATCGTCCATGTCACCGACCTGTACACGACCCTGGCCGCCGCGGGCGGCGCCGCCACGCCCGACGACCGCCCCATCGACGGCATCGACCAGCTGGCCTGGTGGACCGGCCAGGCCGAACGCTCAGCCCGCGAGGGATTCGTCTTCTACATCAAGGGCGAACTGCGGGCCGCCAAATGGCGCCACTGGAAGCTGCACTTCATCTACGAGAGCGAGCCCAACCAGGGCACCCGACACCTGGAGACGCCCTGGCTCTTCAACCTCAAGCGCGACCCCAAGGAAGAAACCGACGTCGCCATGGATGACGGCTGGGTGCGTGGCCCGATACGCCGCATGGTCATGGACTTCGAGGCGTCACTGCGGCGGCACAAGCCGATTCCGCCGGGAGTGGGGGATGTTTATGAGCCTGGTGGCGCTGACGACTGATCGACCACGGCAGGGAAGCCGCTGTCGATTCGTCATCGACGTTGCCATCCTGGAATTGTTGAGGATCAACGGCCTCAACGTCGGCACCCAAGCCGCTGATCCAATGGGCGCACGGGTTCTGCGGCTGCCGGTTCGGTTCCGGGCATGGCCAATCGATGCTGTCGTAAGGCGAGAATCCCGCCTTCACTGATCAGGCTGGGCCACCGCCCGTTCAGGCGTTCCTGAAGCGGACCGCCCGCAAAGAAGTCCATTGCCCGCCACCCCCACCCCCTGGCGCCTGTCCGTCGCCCCGATGATGGACTGGACCCTGTGTTCAGCATTCATGCGGGTTTCAGCGGGGTCGGTAGCAGTTCGGTAGCACAAGATTCGGAGGCGTTTGGTACCACCGCGCTCCGCCGGCTGGACCGATGGCGCCGTGCTGGGTTCTGGCCGTTGACC
>JBJXHB010000030.1:0-17019 GCA_046160725.1 Aquabacterium sp. | reverse complement strand
CCTGGCGATAGTCATCGGCGCCCACTGCATTGGTGCTGTGGTGAGACCCGCCGGGCACCAGGACCCATCGCTTGGGCGCAGGCGCCCGTTCGTACAGCGCGCGGCCGAGTTCCGGCCGGATCAGCTGGTCCTCGCTGCCATGGACCACCAGAACCGGCGCACGCACCTGGCCGATGCGCGAAGCCGAGTCGAAGCGCTGCGTGACGAATGGCGACACCGGCAGCCAACCCCACTTGAAGGTGCCGATCACGTCCGGCACCGAGGTGAACGTGCCCTCGACCATCAGGCCCGCCACGTCCGATGCGCCAGCCGCCAGGTGGATCGCGATGGCGCCGCCCAGCGAATGCCCGAACACGTAGCGTTGACGCTCAGGATGTTGCTGTGCCAGCCAGTCCCAGGCCGCACGGGCGTCCTCGTAGGCCATCGCCTCGGAGGGCAAGGTGCCGTTGTCGCTGCGGCCGAAGCCGCGGTAGTCGACGCCCAGCACCGCGAAGCCCAGGTCATGCAGGCGGCGCATCCGCGGCGCGCTGCCGCGCACGTCCCAACGCGCACCGTGCAGGTACAGCAGCACCGGCGCTTCCGGGCGCGCCTCCTGGGGCAACCACAGGCCGTGCAGGCGCACCGGCTGGCCGGTCTCGCGGGAGTCGAAGTCGATCCAGACATCGGTCATGCCGGCCGCCGCTGCAATGGAGCCACCCCAGGCCCGATCACTGGGCTGGAACACCCACTGGCGTTGCTTGGCATCCAGGGCCGCGCAGCCGGGCAACAGCAGCGCTGCAACCACTGCCAGGCCCGCCCAGGCCTGTCTTCCAAACGGACGCCGCTCAAGGGCTGCCAATGACGCGGGTGGTGTCGCCATCTGATTCATCGGGTTGACGGGGGGCGGCAGCCATCGGCTGCCGATGGAGCGGGCGATGGGAATCGAACCCACGTCTTGAGCTTGGGAAGCTCAGGTCCTGCCATTGAACGACGCCCGCTGCGTCAGGCCCGGATGATAAAGGCGCCGGGCGGCCGCGCAACGGGCCGCCGCTGCTGCCGTCAGGCGACAGCCTTTTCCTTGGTCAGGCTGGCCACCATGACCTTGCCGCTGGTGGCGACGCCGTGCTTCTTGGCCAGTGCCTCCAGGCCCTTCTCCCACTTGGCCTTGGGCTCCTCCAGCAGGGCCTTGAGGGCGGTCTTGGCGCCGTCGGGCAGGCCGGTGGCCTTCAGTGCCTTGGGCATGTTGATCGTCGGCGCGGCCTCCGCCTGGACCTGCCCCAGCTTCATCAAGTCCTTGACCAGCTCGCCACGCGCCTTCTCGACCTCTTCCATCTGGTAGATGTCGTCCAGCATCCAGGTCAGCTCGGTCTTGCCATCCTTGTCCAAGGTTGGATGCTCAGCCTTGTACTTGGCGATCTTGACCTTGAGCGGGCCCAGCACGGTCGACCGCTTGCCGTACTCGATCAGCTTGAGCCGCGCGTCGGTCAGGTCCTTCTGCTTGCCGGCGGCGTGGGCCTTGCGGGCCTTGTCCGCCAGCTTGGGCATGTCGGTCTGCACGTCCTGCCAGTACTTGAGCTGGTCGGCCACCATGTCCTTGATACGCGCCACGTCGCGCAGCATCTCGTCGGCCTGGTTGCCGGCCGCCCGCAGCGTCTCGCCGGCCTGTGGCACCAGGGCCTTGATCTTCTTGAGCATCTCGGTCAGCTGGCCCTGCTTCTTGGTCACGTCGGCGGCCAGTTTCTCCAGCGCGGCAAAGCGCTTGGCATCCTCGGTGTACTCGGCGTTGGCACTGAGGTCGGCCACCAGCGTCTCGGCACCGTCGAAGCTGCTGATCAGGTCACCCAGCCGCGCCTCCAGGGGCTCGACCTTCGGCAGGTACAGCCGCATCATGGGCTCGGCCTTCTTCTTGACAGCATCGTCCAGCTTGGGAACGAAGGCCGCGAAGTCCTTGCAGAACTTGTCGAAGGCGAGATCGGACGTCCGGATGAACTGGGCCGTGTTCTTCGCTTGGTCCAGTGTTTCCTTGCTGACAGGCATAAGGGTCTCCGTTGGGATTCAGGCACGAGTGGCCGAGGCCGTGGATTCTGGTGCGCTTGAGCCCGCGCATGGCACACACCTTAGGGGGGGGCCAGCCGACGCCGTGCATTCAAGCCTGGCGCGTCACCCACTCGACGATGCCGTCGAGCGCCGGCACCGCCCGCTCGGCCTGTGGATGCTGGGCCAGCAGCACCACCACGTGGCGGCGTCCGCGGCTGTCATCGACATAGCCGGCCAGCGCACGCGTGTCCAGCAGCGTGCCGGTCTTCAGGCGGGCCTTGCCACGCACGCCGGGCGCCGTCAGTCGATGCTGCAGGGTGCCGTCCACGCCGGCCAGTGGCAGCGAGTCGATGAAAACCTCGCCGTGTCGGCCCGACACAGCCAGGCGCAGCAGCTGTGCCAGCGCACGTGGCGTGCCGCGTTCGTTGCGGGCCAGACCAGAGCCGTTGTCCAGCTCGATCTCGCCATCGGCAATGCCCTGCAGGCGCAGCCATCGCTCCAGGCGCAGGCGCGCCGATGCCAAGGTGGCAGGCTTCAACGGAAAGCCCGGCGACAGCGACAGCATCAGATGTCGGGCCGGCAGGTTGTCGCTGCGCTTGTTGATCTCGTGCACCAGCACCGGCAATGGCTTGGACACATGCTGCGACCACGGCATCATCGGCTCGCCGTCGGGTCCAAGCGGCAGCAGGCTGTTGCGGTGGGACTCCCGCCGGTCCACCACCCGGCCGCGGACCCGCAGCCCGGCGCCGCGCCACAGCGCCAGCACGATCCGGGCCGTCTGGTCATCGAACGGTGGCGGCAGCGGCGGCTGCTTGAGGCCGCGTCCACTGGTCGGCGGCGGCAGTTTCAGCCCGCCGCCATGCAGCACCAGCGCGTCAGGCCGGGCATGGTGCGGCCGGTCGGCCGACGGCGTGGGTGTGCGCGAATGGTCTGCCTCCGTGAGTCGGAACAGCGAGCGGTCCAGCACGATGTCGCCCAGCACCTCCTGCAGGCCGGCCAGCCGCATGCGGGTGAACCAACCCAGCAGGTCATCCGCATGCAGCATCGCATCGCCGCCGCCGACGATCATCAGATCACCGAGCAAGCGTCCCTCGTGCATCGGCCCCTGCAGGAAGGCATAGGTGCGCCATCGGTACTGCGGCCCCAACAGGTCCAGGGCGGCATAGGTCGTCACCAGCTTGGCCGTGGAGGCCAGTTGCAGCGGCAGCCCGGCATGGAGTTCCAGCAGCGGCAGGGGCTTGCCCAAGGCCGGCGTCACCAACAGGCCAAAACTCTCGCGCGGCAACCCACTGGCGGCCAGCAACGCATCGACGGCTGCCGGCACAGGGGGCGGCAAGGGCGCGGCCGGAGCGGACGCCGCCTGGACCCGGCCACGGACCCTGCCGCCCGGCTTCGCCGGCGCCACCGGGCTCGGTCCGGGCCAGGCGTGAGCCGCCGGCAAGGCAACGCACAGGCCCAAAGCCGCCAGAAGGCGCCGACGGTCGGACATCAATGGATGGGCAGAATGCCGCATCCGGCGAGCCTAACGTGCCGCTGACCGACGTGTCGGCCCGAAATGGCCGAAACCGGCTGACCTGTCCTGGCGATGAACGAACCACCACAACCGGCGCACCCGCGCGTCATCCGCAGCTACGTCAAGCGCGGCGGGCGCATGGGCAGCGGCCAGATCCGCGCATTGCAAACCCTGGTCGGGCAGTACCGCCTGCCCTTCCAGCCCGGGCTTCTGGACCTGGCAGCCACTTTCGGTCGTATCGCGCCGCTGGTGGTCGAGATCGGCTTCGGCATGGGCGATGCCACGCTCGAGATGGCACGCGCCGACCCTGCCACCGATTGGCTCGGCATCGAGGTGCACGAGGCCGGTGTGGGCGCCCTGATGCACAAGGTCGACAGTGCCGGGCTGGCCAATGTGCGCATCATCCAGCATGACGCCGTGGAGGTCCTGCAGCACATGATGTCGCCGGACAGCCTGGCCGGCATTCACCTGTACTTTCCGGACCCCTGGCCGAAGAAGCGCCACCACAAGCGGCGGCTGGTGCAACAGGCCTGGGCCCGGCTGGCGGCGTCGCGGCTGGCACCGGGGGGACGGCTGCATTGCGCCACCGACTGGGAGCCCTATGCACAGCAGATGCTGGCCGTACTGGGCGCTGAGCCAACGCTGGCCAACACCGCCGCCGGCTTTGCCGAACGGCCAGCCTGGCGTCCGCTGACCAAGTTCGAAGCCCGCGGACAGCGCCTGGGCCATGGCAGCTGGGACGTGCTTTTCCTGCGCCGCTGAGGCGGTCAGGTGAAGCGACCTACATTGACTGGAGCCTACGGCAGCAAGGGACCGGCGGCGTCCTCAGTTGCCCCAATGCACCCAGCCCTGCCAGGCGGTCAGTCCGACGATCAGGCCGAAAACGATGCGATACCAGGCAAACGGCACGAAGGTGTGGCTGGCGATGTAGCGCAGCAGCCAACGCACGCAAACCCATGCGGACAGGAAGGACACCAACAGGCCGACCGCAAAAACCGGCGTGTCTGCCGCCGACAGCAGCGCACGATCCTTGTAGAGGCTATAGGCACCGGCACCGATCAGCGTCGGAATGGCCAGGAAGAAGCTGAACTCGGTGGCCGCCTTGCGGCTGAGGCCCAGCAGCATGCCGCCGATGATCGTCGCGCCGGACCGGCTGGTGCCGGGGATCATGGCCAGGCACTGCACCAGGCCGACCTTCAGGGCATCGGCGGCGCTCATGTCATCGACCTCGGCCAGCCGCACCGCTGATGCCGGGCGCCGCTCGGCCCACAGGATGATCAGGCCGCCGACGATGAAGCTGGCGGCGACCACCGGCGCGTTGAACAACTGCGCCTTGATCGCCTTGCCCAGCAGCAGCCCCAGCACGACAGCCGGCGCGAAAGCCACGGCGACATTGATGACGAACCGGCGCTGTCGCTCGCTGTGGGCCAGGCCGGTCACGGCTTCGCGCAGGCGCTGCCAGTACACCAGGATCACCGCCAGCATCGCGCCGGTCTGGATCGCCACCTCGAAGACCTTGCCTTTCTCGTCGTGGATGCCGAGCAGCGAGCCGGCCAGGATCAGGTGGCCCGTGGACGAGATGGGCAGGAACTCGGTCAGGCCCTCGACCACGCCCATCACCGCAGCCTTCAACAACGCGATCGCGTCCATCCCTGCCCTCTGCCACCCGGAGGCGGCGCAAAAGGGGCGCATGTTATCGAGGCCGATTGACCTGCTCGGCCCCGCACGGCTACATTAATGACCAACTGGTCAGTAAAGCACATGACGGACACCCCGACCCGACGCCGCCGCAAGGAGGCCCGCCCGCAGGAACTGCTGGAAGCCGCCCTGGCCTTGTTCGTCGAGAAGGGGTTTGCGGCAACCCGGGCCGAAGAGGTCGCCACCCGCGCCGGGGTGTCCAAGGGCACGCTCTACCTGTACTTCCCCAGCAAGGAGGACCTGCTGAAGGCGGTCATTGCGCACTTTCTCAGTGCCCGCATCGCCGGCGTGGCGCAGGAGGTCACACGCCACCAGGGCCCGACGGAGGATCTGGCCCGCGGCCTGCTGGTCCAGTGGTGGCGGGAGGTCGTGACCAGTCCGGCGTCGGGTGTCTTCAAGCTCATCATCAGCGAGGTACGCAACTTCCCGGAGCTGGCGCGCTACTACAACGAGGAGGTGATCGATGTCGGCCATGCGCTGCTCGCACAGCTGATCCAGCGCGGCATCGACCGCGGCGAGTTCCGGCCGGTGCCGGTCGACTCGACCGTGCATTCGCTGGTGCTGCCCTTCGTCATGTGCTGCCTGCATCAGCACTCGCTCGGCGCCTGCGCCGGTCATCACGAACTCGATGTCGAACGCTTCGTCAGCGAGCATGTCGACCTGGTGCTGGCGGGCCTCAGGCCAACCGCCCCACCCGCCGCAAGGCGGCCAAAGGCGCCGACACCGTCCCCAGCCCAGGGCAGACGCGTCGCACGCACGCCGGCGCGCGACGCCTGACCCGCCTCCTAGAATCCTCGTTTTCCCTTGCTGACCAGCTGAAGCCATGAACATCGAACAGGCCCGCTTCAACATGATCGAACAGCAGATCCGGCCCTGGGATGTGCTGGACCGGTCGGTGCTGGAGCTGCTGGCGGCCATGCGCCGCGAGGACTTCGTGCCGCCGGCGCTGCGCGCGCTGGCGTTTGTGGACCAGGAACTACCCCTGCCCTGCGGCGAGCGCATGCTCTCGCCCAAGGTCGAGGCCCGGTTGCTGCAGGAAGCCCAGGTCGGCTCGCAGGACGCGGTGCTTGAAATCGGCACTGGCTCCGGGTTTATGGCGGCCTTGCTGGGCCAGCGGGCCCGCAGTGTCCTCACCCTGGAAGACCAGCCTGACCTGGCCCGGTTTGCCGAGATCAACCTGCGCGCCGCGCGAGCCGACAACGTACAGGTCCGTCAGATGGACGGCCGCGCCGGCGCGCCCGCATTGGGGCCGTTCGACATCATCGTTCTCTCTGGCTCGGTCCATGATGTTCCGGCCGACCTGCTGGCCCAGCTGAAGCCCGGTGGCCGTCTGATGGCCATCGTCGGCGACGAGCCGGTGATGCGAGCAGTCCGCATGACCCGGCGCGATGACGGTGGCGTCGATCGCCTGGACCTGTTCGATACGGTGGCCCCTCGTCTGCGCGGGTTCGCCGAGGCGTCCCGATTCAAGTTCTGACCCTGCATGCCCATTGCCCCTGACGCGCCGTCCGGATGCGCCGGCGCCCGGACGGTCTCCCGTCGATCCTGGTCGAGCGCCCGCTGGCGCCAGCCTGCCGGCATTTCGTCGCATGCCATATGGCGCCGCCCCGCATCCTGCGGCATAAACCCGCCGCGCGGCCCCGACCGGCTGTCGCGCTGACCTTCAACGTCTCCTCCCGCCTACACGGCGACCTCACCGCCAAGGACCGATTCATGTTGCGCCCTCGTGCCGCCACTCCCTCCCGCAACGCCCACCCGACCTGGCTGGCCGCCTGCCTGCTGGTCCTTCCGTTCGCGGCGTCGGCACAGAGCCTCCAGGAGCTGTACAACGCGGCCCGGGTCTATGACGCCAGCTATCTGGCGGCCCGCAGCCTGGCCGACTCGGCCCAATACCGGGCGGCCCAGGCCGATGCCCTGCTCAGGCCCAGTGCGGCCATGACGGCATCGGGCACCCACACCCAGACCCACACCGTGACCGGCCGGGACGTGTACACCCAGAACCTGCAGGCCGGCGTCTCCGGCCGCTATCCCCTGTTCAACAAGGCCAACGAGGCCAGCATCACGCAGGCCCGCGCGGCGCTGGAGGTGGCCGCGGCCGACCTCGAGGCCGCCGAGCAGGACCTGATCATCCGTGTCGTGCAGGCCTACTTCGACGTCCTGGCTTCCCAGGACACCTTGAGCACCACGCAGGCGAACAAGACCGGCATCACCGAGCAGCTGGCGTCGGCAAAGCGCAATTTCGAGGTCGGCACCGCCACCATCACCGACACCCGCGAGGCCCAGGCCAAGTTCGACCTGGCGGTGGCGCAGGAGATCGCGGCCGAGAACGACCTGCGGACCAAGCGCATCGCCCTGGACCAACTGGTCGGCCGGTCGAACGTCGCACCGCGGCCGCTGGCCGTGCCGGTCGGCCTGCCGGCACTGGGCACCCAGGGCGCCGAGGACTGGGTCACCCGCGCGCTTGACCAGCACCCCTCGGTCCGCAAGGCGCGGCTGGCCCAGGACATCGCAAGGCTGGAGATCGACCGGGCCAAGGCCGCCGAGCGCCCGACGGTCGACCTGGTGGGCTCGGTCACGCCCAGCTACTCCCGGGGCAGCGCGGTCATTGCAGCCGGTGGCAAGAACGGCGTCACCACCAATGCGGTGATGGGCGTGCAGATGAACTGGCCGCTGTACACCGGCGGCGCGACCACCAACCGCATCAAGGAGACCGTGGCCCTGGAGGAAAAGTCACGCAACGACCTGGAGGTGGCGCGGCGCGCCGTCGCCCAGGCCACCCGCGTGGCCTTCTTCGGCGTGCAGTCCGGCCAGGCCCAGGTGCGCGCACTGGAGGCGGCGGAGTCGTCATCCAAGCTGGCGGTGGAGGCCACGCAGCTGGGCTACAAGGTCGGCGTGCGCGTGAACCTGGACGTGCTGAATGCGCAGACCCAGCTGTTCCAGACCCAGGCCCAGCTGGCCCGGGCGCGCTATGACGTAATCGTCGGCAGCCTGCGGCTGCGGCAGGCCGCCGGCCAGCTGGCCGCGTCCGACGTCAACACCATCAACGCGCTGGTGGCCAAGTAGCCGCGGCCCTGGCCGGGGGGCCCGGCTTTGGCCGTGCCGGTCGGCGCCGGGCTTTACATTGGTTTTCGTCGCGACGGCCCGACCGCAATGTCACGGTGACATGATGGCGGACTGACGCTGCCAGCGTGGAGTCCCCCTGATGAGCAACGCCCTGCAAGCCGCCATTGCCGCCCACCGGTTCGGCCTGGGCGAGCCGGATATCGGCACCATCGGCGGTGATGCCCGCGGCTGGCTGCTGGCACAGATCGGCCCGGCCGACCCGCAACGCGGCCGCAACCTGCCCGATGCCGCCACCGCCCTGCGGCGCCAGATCGACTTCCAGCGCCGCTTTGCGCAACCACCGGCTGCGATGGCCGCGCAGGGCATGAACCCGGCCACCGACAACCGGCCGGTCGAGCAGCAGTTCGTCGAGCACTTTCGTGACCATGTTCAGGCCGACATGCGAGCCCGCCTGGCCACCGCGGCGTCGACCCAGCGGCCCTTCGCGGAGCGCCTGGCGCTGTTCTGGAGCAACCACTTCACGGTGTCGATCGCCAAGGCCAGCGCCCGTGGCATGGCCGGCGCCTTCGAGCGCGAGGCCATCCGCCCGCACATCGCCGGCCGCTTCGTCGACCTGCTCAAGGCCAGCAGCACCCATGCGTCGATGCTGCGCTACCTGGACAACCACATTTCGGCGGGGCCGAACTCGCGCTTCGTCCAGCGCCGCGCCGCGCGGTCGGCCGACAGCGACCGCGGGCCACGCATCACCGGCCTGAACGAGAACCTGGCGCGCGAGATCCTGGAGCTGCACACACTCGGCGTGTCGGGCGGCTATGCACAGGCCGACGTCACGGCCTTCGCAGCGGTGCTGACCGGCTGGCGCGTGGCGGCCGGCCCGATGGAGCGTGTCGACAGCGGCAATCCGACGCGTTTCGAGCCGAGCTGGCACGAGCCTGGCCCCAAGACCGTGCTGGGCCGGACCTATCGCGAGGGCGCCGACGCCCTGCCCCAGCTGCTGGACGACCTGGCGCGCCACCCCAGCACGGCGCGCTTCATCGCCACCAAGCTGGCGCGGCACTTCATTGCCGACGACCCGCCGGCGACCCTGGTGGACCAACTGGCCGGCGCCTTCAGCCGCAGTGACGGCGACCTGCCCACGGTCTATCGGACCTTGCTGGATGCGCCGTCTTCCTGGCTGCCGCAACAGCCAAAACTCAAGACGCCGGAGGAGTTCGTTCTGTCCAGCGCCCGCTTGCTGGGCCTGGGCGAGCGAGTGTCGGCGCGTGCGCCCGACGCCGGGCTCAACGGCCTGGGCCAACGCCTGCAGGCGGCGCCCTCACCGGCCGGCTGGCCCGACCAGGCCGAGGAGTGGCTGGGGCCGGAGGCGGTCTGGAAGCGCGTCGAGATGGCCAGCCTGCTGGGCGACCGCCTGGGCCGGTCGATCGATGCCAGGGCGCTGGCGCCACGCAGCCTGGGGCCCTTGCTCACGACCGCCACCGCGCAGGCCCTGGACCGCGCCGCCGATGGGCCACAGGCCCTCACGCTGCTGTTGCTGGCACCCGAGTTTCAACGCCGCTGAGGAGCACACCATGACGCAGACGAATCGACGCCGCCTGCTGCTGGCCGCTGCGGCCACGCCCTGGCTGCTGGCGCCGGCCCGCATGGCCGTGGCCGGCCAGGGCCAACCCGGCGGCGCCCGCCTGGTGCTGGTGATCCTGCGTGGCGGCATGGATGGCCTGGGTGCCGTACCGGCGCTGGGCGACCCGGCCTTTGCCGACGCCCGCGGTGCCCTGGGGCGCTACGCGGCCGACCCGCTGCCTTTGGCGCAGGGGTTTGCCTTGCATCCGGCCCTGACCCAGCTGCATGCTGCGTGGCAGCGCAACGAGGCGGTGGTCATCCATGCGGCCGGCCTGCCCTATCGCGAGCGGTCGCACTTCGATGCGCAGAACGTCCTGGAGTCCGGTGGCACGCGGCCCTACGAGCTGGCCAGCGGCTGGCTGGGCCGCGCGCTGCGCGCCGCCAGCGGCAAGGGCATCGCGCTGCAGACCGCCGTGCCGCTGGTGTTGCGCGGCCACGGGGCGGTGGACACCTGGGCGCCGAGCACCATGCCCGACCCGGCACCGGACCTGCTGGCGCGGCTGGATGCGCTGTATGCCGGCGACCCGGCCCTGGCTGCGGCCCTGGGCCGCGCGCGCGCCCTGCGCGCCGACGGCGCCATGGCGGGCATGGACCGCGGTGGCCAAGGTCGCGGCGCGGCCGTCGCCCTGGCGAGGCAGGCGGTCGAATTCATCGCCCGGCCGGACGGCGCCCAGGCTGCGGTGCTGGAACTGGGCGGCTGGGACACCCATGCCAATCAGGCCAATCCGCAAGGCCCGCTGGCCAACAGCCTGCGCTCGCTCGACGCGGTGCTGGGCACCCTGCACGAGGGCCTGGCCGCTCCTTCGGCCCAGGCGACCTGGCGCCGCACCGTCGTCGTGGTGGCCACCGAGTTCGGCCGCGAGGTGGCCATGAACGGCACGCTGGGTACCGACCACGGCACCGGCGGCGCCGCCTTCGTCCTCGGTGGGGCCGTGGAAGGTGGCCGCATGGTGACCGACTGGCCCGGCGTTGCACCACGCCAGCGCCACGAGGGCCGCGACCTGCGCATCACCACCGACCTGCGCGCCGTCTTCAAGGGCGTGCTGCATGACCACCTGCGGGTACCGCTGGCAGCGCTGGACCGCGACGTGCTGCCCGACAGCGCGGCGGTTCGGCCGCTGTCGCTTCTGCGCGCCTGAGCAGCTCGCGCCGCGTCAGGACGCCAGCTTCAGGGCCCGGTAGACCTCCAGCCGCAACTCGGCTGCGAAGGGGTGCGAGAAACCCATGTGGCGCTGCGCCATGTCGATGCCGGCGATGCCATGTGCCGGGTGGATCCACCAGTGCGTGCCGGCAATGCCGCCCCAGGCAAACTGGCCTGCCATCGCTGCGGGCTCCCGCGGCCCGGCCTGTCGCCAGACCCCGCCGGCCAGGCCATGGCCCTGCCACGGCATCTCGCCCAGACCGACGAAGCGCACGTTCAGCCCGGCCGGCAGCTGGTCGGTCATCATCAGCCGCAGCGTGGCCGGCTTCAGCAGGGCCTGCCCGCCCGGCAGCAGGGACCGCAGCAGCGTGACCCAGTCGCCGAGCGACGACACCAGGCCGCCGCCGCCGGACTGGCGTGGCACCGCCACCCGGTAGGCCTGCGGGAAGGGATGGTGGTCCATGCGCGTCAGGCCGGGCGTCATGGGCGCGAACAGGTCGGCCCCGGCGTACATCGCCGTCAGCCGGTGCTGCTCGGCCGGCGGCACCACGAAGCCGGTGTCGTGCATGCCCAGTGGCCCGAGGATGTGCTGGCGCAGGTAGTCGCCGAAGCGCATTCCGCTGAGCACCTCGACCAGCCGAGCCACGACATCGGTGGCGATCGAGTACTCCCAGCCGCGGCCGGGGTGGAACACCAGCGGCAGCGGCGCCAGCGCATCCATCATCTGCGCCAGGCTGGACATCGGATGGTTCACCTGGGCGGCGACATAGGCCTTGAACATCAGGCTGCCCGGGTCGAGCACGCCGTAGCTCAGGCCGGCGGTATGGGTCAGCAGATGGCGCAGGGTGATGTCGGCCTGTGCCGGCTCGTTGTCGTCCAGGGACTGGGCACCAGGGCGCAGCACGCGCCGCTGCGCCAGCTGCGGCAGGTGACGGTGCACCGGCTCGTCCAGGTCGACCGCACCCTGCTCGTGCAGCATCAGCACGGCCATCGAGGTCAGCAGCTTGGTGTTGGAGAAGACCCGGAACAGATGGTCGGTGCGCAGCGGCTCGCCGCTCTCGCGGTCGGCCAGGCCCTCGCAATGCAGGTCGACCAGATCCTGGCCGACAAGAACAGCGCTGCTGACGCCCGCCAGCAGGTTGCCCTGGACAGGGCGTCGCATGGCGGCATGCAGCCCGGAGAAGTCGTGGCCGGACGGGGTGATCTGAAGTCGATCCATGGAGACTCTTTCCAGGTGGTGAGTTGCAGTTGGCGGATTCAACCCGCCGTCCGGGCGACAGCGCCGATGCGCCCCGCCATGCGGTCGGCCGCGCCTCGGTGGGCAGCGGCGAAATTGAAGGCTCGCTGCACCCAGTCGTTGCGGCCCAGGTCGTCCGCGACCGCGACGGCGCGCCGGACAGCGGCGGCCATGTCCGGCACCCGCTCGGCAGCGCCGGCGGCCAACGCCTGCTCGGCCGCGTCGGCGAAATTGAAGGTGCTGGGGCCCATGATCAACGGGCATCCGCAGGCAGCGGCCTCGATCAGGTTGTGCCCGCCCAGCGGCGCAAAGCTGCCACCCAGCAGCGCCACGTCGGCGCAGGCGTAGTACAGCGGCATCTCGCCCAGCGAATCCCCCAGCCAGACATGGGCCTGCAGGGCCTGCGCCGGCGGCAGGTCGGTCCAGCTGCTGCGCCGCGCGAGTGCGAAACCCGCCGCCGCAACGATGCCGGCCACGGCATCGAAGCGCTGTGGATGCCGCGGCACGATCTGCAGCAACGGCCGTGGCTCGGGAAGGTCCCGCCATGCCTGCAGCAGCAGGGCCTCCTCGCCGTCGCGGGTGATGGCGGCCAGCACCACTGGCCGCGCCAGGGCCTGGCGCCACTGCAGGCCCCGGGCCAGCAGCTTCGGATGGGGCGTGATGTCGAACTTCAGGTTGCCGCAGACCTCCACCCGCGGCAGCCCTGCCTCGCGCAGGCGCTGGGCGTCGTCGACGGTCTGGGCCAGCGCCAGCGTGATGCGGCCGGCCGCCGGGCGCATCAACCAGCCGGTGCGCCCGGCCCGGCCCGCGCTGCGTGCGCTCAGGCGCGCATTGGCCAGCACCACCGGAAGGCCGGCGCGGTCGGCGGCATGCAGCAGCGCCGGCCAGACCTCGGTCTCCATCAGCACCAGCAGGCCCGGCTGATGCCGTTCCAGGAAGCGCGCGCAGGCACCGGGGGTATCGACCGGCAGCCATCGCGCATGGTCGCCGTCGCGCAGCAGGGCACGGCCGGCTTCGCGGCCGGTGGCCGTGCCATGGGTCAGCAGCACCCGCAGGCCCGGCAGGTCCCGTCGCAACGCGGCCAGCAGCGGCGCGGCGGCGCGGGTCTCGCCCAGGGACACCGCGTGCAGCCACAGCGCGCCAGGTGGCGTCGGTCGGCCATAGCCGAGGCGCTCGGCCCAGTGCCGCCGGTAGCCGGGCTCGCGCCGGCCGCGCCACCACAGGCGGGCAAAGTACAGCGGCAGGCCCAGGCGCCACAGCGTGGCGTACAGCACGCGGGCCAGCAGCGCCGTCATGTCAGTCGCCGGGCCGACGCGGCGCTGCAATGGGCTGCCCGCCGCCGCATGGCGCCGGGCATGGCCGCGATGCGGTCAATGCGCCGACGCCCCGACCACCGCATCGGGCTTGACCGCCCGCAGGGCAGCCAGCATGGCCGCCTCGATGCGGCGCAGGGCGGCCTCGGTATGGCCCTCGAATCGCAGCACCAGCACCGGCGTGGTGTTGCTGGCCCGGATCAGGCCGAAGCCGTCGTCATACTCCACGCGCAGCCCGTCGATGGTGATGATCTCGCGCGCCCTAGGGAAGTCCGCTCGCGCCACCAGCTCTGCCACCACGCGATGCGGCTCGCCCTCGGCACAGGCGACGTTCAGCTCCGGCGTGTTGAAAGCGGTCGGCAAGGCATCCAGCACGGCGCTCGGGTTGTCGGACCGGGACAGGATCTCCAGCACGCGCGCGGCACAGTACATGGCGTCGTCGAAACCGTACCAGCGCTCCTTGAAGAAGATATGGCCGCTCATCTCGCCCGCGATGGGCGAGCCGACCTCCGCCATGCGGGCCTTGATCAGCGAGTGGCCCGTCTTGTACATCTGCGGCACGCCGCCGGCGGCCCGGATGGCCGGCGCCAGGCGCTGGGTGCACTTGACGTCGTAGATGATGGTGGCGCCCGGGGTGCGGGACAGCACGTCGGTGGCCAGCAGCATCAGCTGCCGGTCCGGGTAGATGATGTGGCCGTCGCGCGTGACCAGCCCGAGCCGGTCGCCGTCGCCATCGAAGGCCAGGCCCAGCTCGGCCTCGGTGGCATGCACCACCTTGATCAGGTCGGCCAGGTTCTCCGGCTTGGATGGGTCCGGATGGTGGTTGGGAAAGTCGCCGTCGACCCGCTCGTACAGCGCGATCACCTCGCAGCCCAGGGCACGCAGGATGGCCGCCGCGTTGGCACCGGGGATGCCGTTGCCGCAATCGACCACCACCTTCATCGGACGCGCCAGCCGGCAGTCCGACACGATGCGGTGCAGGTACTCGGCGCCGATGGCCATCGCCGCGATGCGCCCGCGGCCGCGCGTGTAGGTCTCGCTGGCCATGCGCTGGCGCAGGGCCTGGATCTCGTCGCCGTAGATGGCGCGGCCGGACATCACCATCTTGAAGCCGTTGTAGTCCTTGGGGTTGTGGCTGCCGGTGACCTGGATGCCGCTGCGGCAGCCATGCGCGCCACGGGTGGCCGCCACGTAGTACAGCATCGGCGTGGTCACGGCACCCAGGTCGACCACGTTCAGGCCGGTGGAGGCCAGGCCGCGCATCAGCGCTGAGCTCAAGGCCGGGCCGGACACCCGTCCGTCGCGCCCGACCGCCACGGCACGCTCACCAGCCGCTCGCGCCTGGCTGCCGAAGGCCCGGCCCAGGTGCTCGGCGAACGCCGGATCGATGCCCCGGCCGACCACGCCTCGGATGTCGTAGGCCTTGAACACGGTCGGGTCGGGTTGCATGCGTGCGCCATCGGTTGGGACGCCGGATTCTAGGGAGCGCAACGGCGGCGCCGTGTCGGACGACAACGCCCCAGTCGCCGGCCGATCGCCGACCGTCGCCACCTCCGGCTGTCGATTGACGCCATGGGCTGTCGATGCGTCCGGCCCAGCCGGGCTGCGGCCACCACAGCTCCTAGACTGGCGCCATGCAACGGCTGAACCGAGACATCCTGCGGCGGTCCTGGCGGAGCTGGGTGTCCTATGAGGCACCCAAGGTCGGCCCCTACTGGCTGCAACTGGTGTGGACATTCCTGTTCAGCGCGGCCCTGGCCGTCATCTTCGCCGCCCTGGGCCTGCTGTTCGGTGGCCCGCGGGGTGCGGCCGGCATCACCGTGGCCGTGGTCGGGTCGTACCTCCTCAAGAACCTCTTCATCTGCCTGGTGGTCGGCTACCTGATCCACGGCCTTTGCGAGGGGCTCATCGCCTGGTTGGGCCGCGCGCGGATCCGGGCCTGGGCACCGTGGCGTCGGTCGCTGTTCTTCGGCGGCGTGCCGCTGGTCGGCGTGGTCGTCGGCTGGCCCATCGCCGTGATGCTGCTGGGCGGGGACTTCCGCCACTGGATGCAGACACCGAATGGTCAACGCATGGTCCTGGGCTCCATCGGGGTGAGCCTGCTGATCACGATGCTGCTGCACCAGTGGTTCGCCGTCCGCACCCGCGAAATCGAGGCCCAGCAGCGCGCGACCGAGGCGCAGTTGCGGCTGCTGCAGGGCCAGATCGAACCGCACTTCCTGTTCAACACGCTGGCCGGCGTGATCAGCCTGATCGACGACGCGCCGCAGCGGGCCAAGGGCACGCTTCAGGCCTTCACCGACTACCTGCGGGGCTCGCTGGGTGCGTTGCGGCTGGAGCAGGCCACGCTGCAGCAGGAGCTGGACCTGGCCGAGAACTACCTGCGCCTGATGCAGGCCCGCATGGAGGACCGCCTGCGGTTCCGCATCGAAGCCTCGCCCGAAGCCGGCGCTGCGCGTGTCCCGCCGCTGCTGCTGCAGCCGTTGGTTGAGAACGCCGTGCTGCACGGCCTCGAGCCCAGCATCGCCGGCGGCGAGGTCGTGATCCGCGCCGCGGTGCAAGGCACCGTGCTGCGCATCGAGGTGGTCGACGACGGCTGCGGGCTGGACGCCCCGCCGCGTCCGGGCACGAGGCGGCCCAACGGCATGGCGTTGGCCAACATCCGCGAGCGTATTCGCAACCGCCACGGCGAGGCAGCGCGACTGGTTGTCGAGGCCGGCGCCGTCGGCACCGTCGCCATCCTGACCCTTCCCTACGAGCCCGCCGCATGACCCGAGCGTTGATTGCTGACGACGAACCCGCCCTGGCCCGTGCCCTGCAGGGCCAGCTGGCACAGCTGTGGCCCGAGCTGGACGTGGTGCATGTCGCGCGTCATGGCCTCGAGGCCGCAGAGCGCATCGCCGCGCTGGAGCCGGACCTGGCCTTCCTGGACATCCGGATGCCGGGGCTGACCGGCCTGGAGGTGGCGCAGGGCATCGAGGGGACGACTCGTGTGGTCTTCGTCACCGCCTTCGACACCTACGCCGTGCAGGCCTTCGAGCATGCGGCGCTGGACTACCTTCTGAAGCCGGTGCGGACCGACCGGCTGGCCGCCACGGTGCAGCGGTTGCAGGCCGCTTGCGGGGCCGGCGCCATGCCGCCAGGACCGGATGGCGACGAGGGACGCCTGGCCGAGACCCTGCAGCGCCTTCTCGCGCGCGGCGGCACCGCACCTGCCGGCCTACCGGTGGAACCGCTGCGCTGGGTTCGCGCCAGCCAGGGCGAGCTGACCCACCAGGTGCCGGTCGCCGAGGTGATGTTCTTCCAGTCCGACGAGAAGTACACGGTGGTCCGCACCACGAGCGCGGAGTACCTGATCCGCACGCCGCTGCACGAGCTGCTGCCGCAACTCGATCCCGCGCAGTTCTGGCAGGTGCACCGC
>JBJXHB010000029.1:0-3420 GCA_046160725.1 Aquabacterium sp. | reverse complement strand
CCAAGGCCTGTGCCACCAGGGTCTCGTGCCGCAGCGGTCGCAGCCCACGCAGGCTGCTGCCCAGATCGGCCTGCACCACGGCCGCGACCAGACCATACCGCCCATCCACCAACGCCAGCGCCAGCAGCGCCGAGCCCAGGGTCCCGCCGGCGCCGGCCACCAGTGCCCGCGGCAAGCTGCTGCCGCGGGCCGGGGGCGCATGGTTCGCGCCACGCAAGGCATCGGTCAGGGGGGTCATCGATGTGGTCATGCACCGTGCGCGGCACCACGCCGGCGGCAGCGCAGCGTAACGCAGCGCCGTTGTGACGCCCAGATTTGCAGCCCGGTGGTGCAGCCCGGTGGTGCAGCCCGGTGCCTGTCGTTTTCCCGGGCGCCGCAGTGACTGTCGGCTGCCATAGTGGTCCGCCGCATCGCCACCACCCGATCACCCCGGAGCATCCGATGACTCGACCCAACCTGACCCGCCGTCGCCTCGCCGCCGCCATTGCCGCAGGCAGCTGCCTGCCCACCTTCCTGCCCGGCGCGGTACAGGCACAGGCCGCCTGGCCAAACAAGCCCATTCGCCTGATCGCGCCCTATGCACCGGGCGGCCAGACCGACCAGGTGTCGCGATGGCTGGCCGAGCGCCTGCAGCCGGCGCTGGGCCAGCAGGTGCTGGTGGAAAACCGCGCCGGCGCACAGGGCATCGTCGGCATCCAGGCCGCCAAGGCGGCGCCGGCCGATGGCTACACGCTGGTCTACACCAACGTCTCCAACATCTCGCTCAATCCGCACCTGTACGACAAGCTGCCCTATGACGGGCTGAAGGACTTCGTCCCCATCAGCCAGCTCGGCCTGTCGGTGTTGGCGATGGTGGTGCCGCCGGCGCTGGGCGTGAAGACCGTCAAGGATTTCGTGGCCTATGCCAAGGCCAACCCGGGCAAGGTGTCGTTCGCTTCGTTCGGCGCTGGGTCGACCTCACATGTCTACGGCGAGATGCTGAAGATCGCCACCGGCATCGACATGGCGCATGTGGCCTACAAGGGCGCGGCGCCGGCGGTGCAGGACGTGATCGCCGGCCACGCGACCATGGGCATCCACGACCTGGCGACCGTGGGGCCCCAGGTCCAGGCGGGCCGGCTGGTTGCGCTGGCCGTGACCGGCCCTCAGCGCTGGCCGACGATGCCCGACCTGCCGACCTTTGCCGAGCAGGGCTATCCGCTGGACATCGCCGGCTGGAACGGGATCATGGCGCCGGCCGGCACGCCGCGTCCGGTGGTGGACCGCCTGGCCGCCGAAATCAACCGTGCCGTGCAGTCACCCGAGGGCCGCGAGGCTTTGCTGCGCATGGGCCTGCTGGCCACCGGGCTGGCGCCGGACGCCTTTTCAGAGGTCATCCGGCGCGACACGCCGCGCTGGGGTGAGGTGATCCGACGAAACGGCATCAAGGCCGAATAGCCTGCTGGCGTGCAGCCGCCCGCCCTGAGGCGATGACCTGTGCACAGGCACAGGCCATCGTCCTCAGCCCGGCCGCGTGAAGTCGCGTCCGGGTTCAGTCCGCTTGCTTGCGCAGGAAGGCGGGGATCTCGATCTCGTCCATGCCAGACGAGCTCAGCGCCTCCACCCGTGCCGCCGCCTGCGCGCCGCCGCGGCCACGCCAGACGCTGGGCGTGTTGAGCTGCGCATAGTCCGGCTGCGCCCGCTCGCCGGGCACCTGCACGGTGTTCAGCAGCACCGGCAGTGGGCCATCCGTGCCGGTGGCGCGCTGCGGCACCGGCGCGGCGGCGGCGCTGGGCACGGCGGTCAGCACCGGCGGCGCCGGTTGCTGGCCGCGCTTGGCGGCGTTCAGGCCGGTGGCGATCACGGTCACGCGCAGCTGGTCGCCCAGACTCTCGTCATAGGCGGCGCCGTAGATG
Organism: Aquabacterium sp.; assembly: GCA_046160725.1. Taxonomy (GTDB): domain Bacteria; phylum Pseudomonadota; class Gammaproteobacteria; order Burkholderiales; family Burkholderiaceae_C; genus JBJXHB01. Next base: position 1,525 of record JBJXHB010000029.1, on the reverse strand, counting down.
ATGTGCGCATCCTCAGCGGCATAGCGGCGGATGGTGTTCATCACCGTGCGGCTCTCGCTGAGCTTGAAGTTCGACTTGTTGGCCGCGATCAGCACCAGCACGCCTCGGGCGCCGCTGAGGTCGATGCCCTCCAGAAGCGGGCATGCCACCGCCGACTCGGCGGCCTTGGTGGCGCGGTCCGGGCCGCCGGCCTGGGCCGTGCCCATCATGGCCTTGCCCGGCTCGGTCATCACCGACCGCACATCCTCGAAGTCGACGTTGATCTGCGCATCCATGTGGATGATGTCGCTGAAGCCGCCCACCGCATTGCGCAACACGTCGTCGGCATGGGCCAGCGCGTCGGCCTGGGTGATGTCGTCGCCCAGCACCTCCAGCAGCTTCTCGTTGAGCACCACGATCAGGCTGTCGACATTGGCCTGCAGCTCGGCGATGCCGGCCTCGGCCTGCTTCATGCGCTTGCCGCCCTCGAATTCAAAGGGCTTGGTCACCACGCCCACGGTCAGGATGCCGAGCTCCTTGGCCACCTTGGCCACGATGGGCGCCGCACCCGTACCGGTGCCGCCGCCCATGCCGGCGGTGATGAACACCATGTGCGCGCCTTCCAGCGCCTCGCGAATGTGACCTTCGGTCTGCTCGGCCTCGGCCCGGCCCTTGGCCGGGTTGCCGCCGGCGCCCAGGCCACTGCTGCCCAGCTGCACCAGGGCCGACGCCTTGCTGCGGTTGAGGGCCTGCGCATCGGTGTTGGCGCAGACGAACTCCACGCCCTGCACGCCGTGCTTGATCATGTGGTCGACGGCATTGCCGCCGCCGCCGCCGACCCCCACCACCTTGATGCGGGTGCCCTCGTGAATCGGTTCGATCATTTCGATTGGCATGGTTGCCTCCTTCGCGGGTGAAAACGGCGTGTGCCGGGGTTGAAACGTGGTGTGAACGTGAATCGTTGTTGGGTGTGTGGGGTCATCAGAAATTGCCGGCCACCCAATCCTTCATGCGGCCGAGCATCGAGCGCATCGAGCCGCCCTGCTGCGCGGCGCGCTGGCCGCGGCCGCGCGCCAGGCGCGCCTCCTCCAGCAGGCCCATGGCGGTGGCGGCGCGCGGGCCGGCCACCATGTCGGCCAGCGGCCCGGCATAGGTCGGCAGGCCACGGCGCACCGGCTTCATGAAGATGTCCTCGCCCAGCTCGACCATGCCCGGCATCACCGCCGAGCCGCCGGCGATCACGATGCCCGAGCTCAGCAGCTCCTCGCATCCGGAGTCGCGGATGACCTGGTGCACCAGCGAGAAGATCTCCTCCACCCGTGGCTCGATCACGCCGGCCAGAGCCTGACGGCTGAGCATGCGCGGTGGCCGGTCGCCCAGCCCCGGCACCTCCAGGTTGGCTGACGGGTCGGCCAGCAGCTGCTTGGCCGTGCCATGCTCGACCTTGATCTCCTCGGCATCCTTTGTCGGCGTGCGCAGGGCCATTGCGATGTCGCTGGTGATCAGGTCGCCGGCAATCGGGATCACCGCGGTGTGGCGGATCGAG
>JBJXHB010000028.1:0-4084 GCA_046160725.1 Aquabacterium sp. | reverse complement strand
ACCGATGCTGATGCCGTCGATCATCGTGGCGCTGATCTTCCGCACCATCACCGCGCTGCAGACCTTCGACATCCCGTACACCATGACCAAGGGCGGCCCGGGCAACAGCACCGAGACACTGGCCATGCTGATCCACAAGACCACGATCGACTACCTTGATGTGGGCTACGGCTCGACGCTGGCGGTGTGCATGTTCGTGCTGTCGATGTTCGTCACCGCGTTCTATCTGAAGCGCATCGGGAGGAACGCATGACTTCCATCTGGGATGCCAAAGGCCTGCGCCTGATCGCCGCGGGCATCGTCGTCATCAACGGCTTTTTCCCAGCGGTGTGGATCCTGTTCACCTCGCTCAAGACCGAGACCGAGCTGGTGAGCAAGCCCATCACCTACTGGCCGCGCAACCTGACGCTGCAGAACTACGTGCAGGCCTTCAGCGACCAGCCGCTGCTCAAGTACCTGGGCAACAGCATGGCCGTGGCCTTGAGCGCGACCGTGTTCTCGCTGCTGGTGTCGGCACTGGCCGCCTACGCGATCGCGCGCCTGAACCTGAAGAACCGGCAGCTGATCCTGACCTGCATCGTCGCGTCCAGCATGTTCCCGCTGGTGACGTTGCTGGTGCCGATCTTCGAAACCATGCGCACCCTCGGCCTGCTCAACAGCTACACCGCGCTGGTGCTGCCCTACATCGTGCTGAACCTGCCGGTGTGCACGCTGGTGCTGGTGAGCTTCTTCCAGAGCATCCCGAAGGACCTGGAGAACGCCGCCATGATCGACGGCTGCACGCGGCTCGGCGCGCTCGTGCGCGTGGTGGTTCCGCTGGCGGCACCGGGCGTGTTCACTGCCGGCATCCTGTCCTTCGTCAACTCCTGGGACGAGTTTCTCCTGGCGCTGTCGCTCAACAGCAACCCGAACTTCCGCACGCTGCCGGTGGGCATCACGCTGTACCAAGGCGAGTTCACATTCCCGTGGCCGATCATTTCGGCGGCGCTGATCGTGGCCATCGTGCCGATCGCGGTGCTGATCGCCATCTTCCAGGAGCGCGTGGTCGGCGGGCTGACCCAAGGCGGACTCAAGGGCTGACTTCCATGCAAACAATTCGCTACGGCCTGATCGGCTGCGGCGCGATGGGCCGCGAGCACATCGAGAACATCCAGGCCATGGGCGCCGGTCATGTGGTGGCCGCGCTGGCCGACCCGCACGCACCCAGCCGCCAGCAGGCGCTGGCCATCGCCCGCGGCACGCCTCGCGCCTACGAGCGCGCCGAGGACCTGCTGGACGCCGGCGACTTCGATGCACTGGTGCTGGCCACGCCCAACCACACCCATGCCGCGGTGTTGCGTGCGGCGCTGGCCACCGACGCCCACATCCTGGCCGAAAAGCCGGTGGTGACGGACATGGCCGACGGGCTGGCGCTGGTCCGCCAGGCCCAGGGCCGGCGCGGCATCGTCTGGGTGGCGCAGGAGTACCGCTACATGCCGCCGGTGGCCGAGGCGGTGCGGCTGGCCCATGCCGGCGAGTGCGGCCGCATCCATCAGGTCGCGATCCGCGAACACCGCGAGCCGTTCTATCCCAAGGTCGGCGACTGGAATCGCTTCAGTGCCAACACCGGCGGCACACTGGTCGAGAAGTGCTGCCACTACTTCAACCTCATGGACCTGGTGTTGCAGGAGCAGCCGCTGCGGGTCTTCGCCTCCGGCGGCCAGCGCGTCAACCACCTGGACGAGGACTATGGCGGCCGCCGGCCCGACATCCTGGACTCGGCCTATGTCATCGTCGAGTACCCCAGTGGCGCACGCGCCAGCCTGGACCTGTGCATGTTCGCCGAGAACTCGGTCGACAACGAGTACCTGACCATCGTCGGCGATGCGGCCAAGATCGAGTCGCTGCTGCCGTCACTGACGCTGCGCGTCGGCCGGCGTGCCGACTGGGGCCGACGCGAGGTCTGGGGCCAGCCCTCGGGCACCGGGCGCGGCGTCATGGTGCGGCGGGTCTGGGACACCCAGATCCGTTATGCAGGTCAGCATTTCGGTGCGTCCTATATCGAGCACCTGCGTTTCGCGGCGGCCATCCGCGAGGGCCGGCCGGCCGAGATATCGCTCGAGGAGGGTCTGCGCGCCGTGGCCACCGGGCTGGCCGCGCACCGCAGCATCGACGAGGGCCGCGTCGTCCCACTGTCCGAGCTGCTGCCGGCGGGTTGGTGAGCGCGCCATGACGACACAGGCGATCTACCCTTCGCTGCGCGACCGCGTGGTGTTCATCTCCGGCGGCAGCTCCGGCATCGGGGCCGAGCTGGTGCGGGCCTTCTGCGCCCAGGGCGCCCGCGTCGCCTTCTGCGGCACCCGTGCCGGCGGTGGCGATGCGTTGATCGACGAGGCCGGCCGGGCCGGCCAGCCGCTGCCCTGGTACGCGCCCTGCGACGTACGCGACGTCGACGCCTACCAGGCCGTGCTGCGCTTGGCCGCTGCCGAGCTGGGCGCCATCCGTGTGCTGGTCAACAACGCCGGCCGCGACGACCGGCATGCGATGGAGGACGTCACCTCCGCGTTCTGGGACGACCGCATCGCGCTCAACCTGAAGCACTACTTCTTCGCGATCCAGGCGGTGGCGCCCGGCATGGCCGCGGCCGGCGGGGGCTCGATCATCAACATGGGGTCGGTGAGCTGGATGCGCGGTCGGCCCAACCTGGTCGGCTACACGACCGCCAAGGCCGGCATCCTGGGCCTGACGCGCACCCTGGCGCGCGAGCTGGGCCCGCGCGGCATCCGGGTCAACGCGCTGGTGCCCGGGGCGATCGTCACCGACCGCCAGACCGCCCTGCATCGCGACGCGGCCGCGGACCAGCAGTTCCTGGACGCGCAGGCGCTGAAGATCCGGCTCGACGCCGGCCATGTGGCGCGGCCGACGCTGTTCCTCGCCGCCGACGATTCCGACGGCATGACCGGGCAGCATGTGCTGGTCGACGCCGGCATCGCGCAACAATCGGTGATCACCTGACTGAAAGCACCGCTTGATCCTTATCGAACTGAACGCGGGCGACCTGCGCCTGCTGCTGCGTCCCGACCTGGGTGGCAGCGTGGCCGGGCTGTGGCGCGCCGGCGTGCCCGTGCTGCGCAGCGCGGCCGACGGCGACATCGCCGGCCCCCGGCAGTCCGGCGGCTTCCCGCTGGTACCTTATTCGGGGCGGCTGGGGCAGCGCCGCTTCCGCTGGGCCGGTCGCGACCACACCACCGCCGCCAACTTCGACCACAGCCCGCACTCGCTGCACGGTGTGGGTTGGCGCCGGGCCTGGCAGGTCGATGCGTCCGGCCCGGACAGCGCCCAGCTGTCGCTGCGGCACCAGCCGGACGATGATTGGCCTTTCGCGTTTGATGTCCGCCAGCGCTTCCAGCTCAGCCCCGTTGGGCTGCGCCTGGAGCTGGAGGCCACCAACCGCCATGCCGAGCCGCAGCCGCTGGGCCTGGGCTGGCACCCATACTTCATGCGCCGCAGCCGCAGCCGCCTGCACCTGGAGGCCACCCACCGGTGGGACCGCGACGAGCTGCTGCTGCCCAGCCACCGCGTGGCCAGCACCGGCATCGACGGCGACGTGGCACCGATGGACTGGGACCACCCGTTCGAGGGTTGGACGGGCCCGGCCCGGCTGCGCGACGAGAAACTGTCGATGCGCATGAGCTCGTCGCTGGACCGGGTGGTGGTCTACACGCCGCGCGAGCGCGACTTCTATTGCGTCGAGCCTGTCAGCCACAACCCCAATGCCATCCAGGCCGACGACCCGGCCACCCAGGGCCTGGCCGCTGTCGCGCCCGGCGCCGCCGTCAGCGCCTGGATCCAGCTCGACATCGCCGCCGCCTGACCGTGGCGTCGCTGCAACCCACCGCCGGCGCGGTCGGCCGTTGACGCCATGGTTGCGTTCGACGCGCTTCCGCTGCCACCCGCTTCGCTGGGCGAGTCGCCGCTGTGGCATGCCGTGCAGGACTTGCTGTATTGGGTCGACATCCCGGGCCGGGCCTTGCACAGCTATGACCCCGACCGCCGGGCCCACCGCTGTTGGCCGCTGGACAGCGAGCCGGCCAGCCTGGCGCCG
>JBJXHB010000027.1:0-4018 GCA_046160725.1 Aquabacterium sp. | reverse complement strand
TGCTGAGCGTGCGGGTGGTGGACGAGGAGTCGGCGGAGTTTGCGGAGGCTGACAGCAGCGACGAGGCGGAGGTGGACACGCCGGCGGATGCGCAGGCGACTGCGGCCCCGGCGGCGGATGCCACCGCTCCGGCCGCGCCGGCCGCACCGGCTGACGCCTGGACACAGGCCCGCAAGCTGGACGCGCAGCTCGGTATGGCCATGGCCGCGCTGGGGCAGGCGGTGCCCAGGCTGCCCGACGGCCCATCGAAGAAGATGATTCCCATGGCACTGGAAGCCATGGGCAAGCAGCGGGCCAAGGCGATGGCCATGCCCAAGCCCGCGCACGCCCAGGCGGAGCTGGCCAAGCTGCTCGGTGCTTGCAAGAAGCTGGCCAGTGCGTCGCAGGTCTCGCTGGGGCTGGAGCTGCCCGCCGAGGGCGCCAAGGGCGCCGACAGCGCCGCCGACAGCGGGATTGCGGCCGCGGCGCGAGCCGAGGTCGATACGGAGGGCTCCAAGCCCACCGCCGAGGGCGAGACCGACACCGCCGACATGCCGCCACCGCCGACCACCGGCGGCGGCACGGGCAGTGGCACCACGGCGTCACCGGCTCCGGCGCCTGCACCCGGGCCGGCCCCGGCGCCGTCACCCACCGGCGCCCACCAACCCGTGGGCGCCGACTGGGAGCCCGCGGTCGTGCAGGCGGCCGAGAAGACGGATGACGACCTGGCGGCGGCCAAGTCCGACATCGAGACGCTGCCGGCTGGTGGCTATCGGGACGGCCTGATGAAGCGCCATGCCGACCTGGTGCGTCTGCGCGCCACGGCGATCAAGCAGAAGAAGGACAAGGCGGCGCAGGTCGTCACCGCTGCCGCCAAGGGGGCTGCCGCCTTGCTGAAGGAGGCCGCCGAGGCGAAGCCGCTGGCCGCCACCGCCGTCGTGCAGGTGCGCGACTGGTCCCGGGCCAAGGTGGCGCTGCTCAAGCTGGCCGTCGACGGCGCGACCGGCCCGATCAAGAAGAGCTACCAACCCGTCCTGGCCGAGATGACCAAGCTGGCCGACAAGGCCGACAAGGAGCTGGCCGCGGGCAAGTGGAAGGACGTCGTCGCCACCACGTCCAAGGTCTTCTTCGGATGCGAGGGCGCGGCCACGGCGATCAACACCTACGCCACCGAGCACCCGCTCTACCTCGCCCAGCGCGAGCTGATCACACGCGAGATGGACGCCCTGCGCAAGGACAAGGTCAAGGGCCCGGCCGTCAAGAACCAGCTGACGCGTCTGGACAAGGAGCTGAAGGCGGCGGACAAGCAGGGCTTCGACAGCGGATACGCGACGGCCAAGGCCACGCTGGTGAACGACGTCTCGGTGACGCTGAAGGTGGTCAAGGCCTCGGCGGATGCCTATGCCCTGTACGCGCCCGAGGCCGAGAAGGTCAAGAAGGCGCTGGCCGCGCTGAAGAAGCACGCCCGTGCGGCGGACCTGGCGCCGGAGATCAAGGACCACACCGCCGCGCTTGCAGACTGCGAGAAGCTGGGCAAGGCGGAGCGCGGCGGCTGGCAGAAGGCCATGGTCGGGTTGAAGATCCTGGCCGGGCAGATCACGGCCACGCAGTTGATGGCCGACGAGCTGGAGCAGGTCCAGGCCAAGCTGCCCGACCTGACCAAGAAGCTGACCGATGGCGGCGTCAAGCCGGCCGACGCCAAGCGCATGGCCGTCGTGGCGGCCAAGATGCTGGTCAACGAGCAGTGCACCGACGACCAGGCGGTGGAGATGGCCAAGGATGCCGAGGACTACCGCAAGGGTGGCCTGGACGAGACCGACGCCATGATGTCGTCCCGCGTGAAGGCATCGCTGACCGGCAAAGGCATACCGGCCGACCGCGCCAAGGCCATCGGCAAGAACATCCGCGCCAGTGGCAGCAGCTCGGCCGAGGATGCCAAGGCGGTGGCCGACGGCATGAGCCGCCTGTCGGCCAAGGCGGTTGACACGCTCAACGACAACGGCATCGTCACCGAGTGCTGCCGCGGGCCGGTGACCGAGTCGCTGCCGGAGCTGGTGGGCGAGCATCCGCGTGGCTGGCCGGCCAATGCGACCTGGGACAAGGTGCCCGGTGTCTACAGCGGCACGACCAAGAAGGTGGTGGTGGGCACCATGGACGACGGCAGCGGCAACCGCAAGGTGCCCGGCCCGGACGAAGGCCCCATCCCGCATGGCACACCAGACCTGATCGGCCACGAGGCCGGCCATGCCTTCGACACGGCCGAGGGCAGCGCCAAGAGCGGCAACGCGGACTTCCTGAAGGCGCGGTCCGAGGACGTGGCGGCTGGCTCGCCGGACGGCATGTTCCCGCCTGGCGACAACTACTTCCTCGGCAGCGACGAGGGCGGTACCAATTCCGCGGGCGCGGCATCGGAGACCTTTGCCGAAAGTTTTGCGATGTACTTCAAGGGCAACGTGCGCTGGGGCAAGCTCAAGGACTTCTGGGCAGCCAATCCCTGGGGCATCTGATCGCCAGAATCCCCAAGCACCCTACTCAAACCGGATCCAAAGGAGTCGACATGGCCACCCAACCCCCACTGCCTGATGCCGGCGTACCGCGCAACGACGCCGATCACATCGGCAGCGCCTCCATGCAACCCGATGGCACGCTGCGCATGCAGCTGCGCGCCGTCGCCGACGACGGCACGATCGGCGAGATGCTGATGATCGTGAAGCCAGGCGAGGAGGGCTACGACGGCTACGTCCAGCACCTCGGTGGCATCCAGCCCGGCCAGCACAAGTCCATCCCGCCCTTCGGCGCAGCCTGAGACCGCCATGGCCCTGAAAGTTGACCTGCCGGAGGAGCTGACGCCGGCGTATTTCAAGAAGCATCTGGAGGCTGCTGCGGCGGCGTCGGGTGCAGGGCTGAACAAGCAGCTGGCGGCGGTGACGAAGGCGCACACGTCGATCAGCTGGAAGGCGTTTGATGTGCCGGGTGGGGGCAAGGCGGCGGAGCTGCAGGAGCTGCACAAGGCGCTGAAGGCGGAGATTGACAAGTCGGTGGCGGCGGCGACGGCGGCGGCGAAGGCGGCGAGCACCGAGGGTGACAAGGTGCTGGCGGCGCTGAAGAAGAGCAAGGCGCCGAGCAAGGCGCTGGAGGCGGCGCAGAAGCTGGTGCGCAACGCGGACGGGTACGTGGCGGAGCTGGTGAAGCAGACGAACGCGGCGGCGGCGGAGCTGGCCAAGAAGGTGAGCGCGGCGGGCGGGCAGGCGGCCAAGGAGGAGGCGAAGAAGGACGACGCGAAGGGGGCGGCGTCGGCGGCGTATGACAAGGCGCTGAAGCTGATGAAGGGGCGCACGATGCCGTGGCTGCGGACGGTGCGGGCGAACAACCCGGAGCTGCCGACGCCGTTCTTCATGGCGGCGCTGAGCCCGACGGGCGGGGCGCTGATGCTGAACAAGTCGGTGGGCGGGGCGGAGAAGAAGGTGCTGGGCACGTTGCTGCCGGGGCACAAGGGGGTGAAGTTCTTCCGGGGGACGGTGGTGTGGGAGGCGAGGGCGCTGACGTTCGTGAGCGCGAGCCCGCCTGGAGGGGCGGCCAAGAAGCTGCAGCAGGCGATGCGGCAGTTGCTGAAGCTGAACCTGAAGGTGCGGGTGCGCAAGCCGAACGGGGAGGTGGAGGAGGAGGAAGGCGACGACATCAGCCAGTTCACGGACGACGGGGTGGCGGTGGGCAGCATCGACCCGGCGGTGGCGCTGAAGGCGCTGGCGCAGCGGTACGAGGCGCACAAGGCGGAGATTGAGGCGGTGTGCCGGATGACGGCGGGCAAGGAGCCGAAGCTGGCGCAGGCGCTGAGGGACAAGCTGAGGGCGGCGTTCCAGGACAAGGCGGTGGGGATCGCGACGGCGACGATGGACCAGCTGGAGGCGGTGCTGCTGAGCGTGCGGGTGGTGGACGAGGAGTCGGCGGAGTTTGCGGAGGCTGACAGCAGCGACGAGGCGGAGGTGGACACGCCGGCGGATGCGCAGGCGACTGCGGCCCCGGCGGCGGATGCCACCGC
>JBJXHB010000026.1:0-3576 GCA_046160725.1 Aquabacterium sp. | reverse complement strand
CGCCGACCCGCGGCGGCTGTGCTGGGAGGCCATCCGGCTGGCCCGCGCCGTGGCGGCGCATCCGGCCACCGCGCACCCGGACGCCGACGCGCTGGCGGCCACCCTGCTGCTGCACGGCGCGCGACTGACCGGCCGCCATGACGCCGCCGGCGAGATCGTGCCGCTGCCCGGCCAGCCCCGCGACCGCTGGGACGCCGGCATGGTGCGCATGGGCATGGTGCATCTGCAGCGGGCCCAGGCGGCAGCTGCGCTGTCGCGCTGGCACTTGCTGGCCGGCATTGCCGCGGAGCATGCGCTGGCGCCCGACTATGTGAGCACGCACTGGCCGCGCATCATCCAGTACTACGAGCTGCTGATGCAGCTGGACCCGTCCGCGCCGCCGCGCCTGGGCCAGGCCATTGCGCTGGCCGAAGGCGGCGAGCCGGTCCGTGCCGAGGCCCTGCTGCGGGCCTTGCTGCCGCGCCTGCCACAGGCGCTGATGGCGCATGTCCATGCGGCGCTGGCCCATGTGCGCCAGCTGCAGGGTGATGCGGCCGAGGCGCGCGGTCACCTGCAGCAGGCTGTCGCGCTGGCCCGCCATGAGGCCGACCGGCGCCTGTTGCAGCGCCGGCTGGATGCATCGGCCGGCGAGGCCGGCACCGTGGCTGGCAGCTGAGCCGCCAATGGGGCCCTGCAGTCGCCCGGCGGGCGGCCGCAGGGGCCGCGCCCGTCAGGCCGCGCGTCGTGCGCGGCGGCGTTGCAGGCCAGCCAGCAGGCCGACGCCGGTGAGCATCAGGGCGATGCTGGTGGGCTCCGGCACCGGCGCGGTGCGGTAGAACCAGGCACCGTAGAACTCGGACCGGCCGCCGTAGCGCTCGTTCGAGGCGGCGTAGCTGTCCCAAACACACTGGCCGCCCGCGCACAGCCAACTGTAGTCGCCGGGTCCGCCGTTCGTGAAGCCGAAGGTATACGCCCCCAGCGGCGTCGCGGTGGTTCCCATGGCGGCGATAGCCGCGGACGCCCAGCTGAAGCCCATCACGCCGTAGCCATGCGGGCCGGTCATGGTCGAAGGCGGCGTGTTGTCACCGGCGGCGACCATGAACTCGCCGATCAGCGCCACCACCTCGGTGCGACTGGCCCAGGTCCAGCCGGTCAGGTCGACGCTGCCCACCATGCCGTTGCGGGCGCCGGGCGCCTCCAGGGTGCTCTGACACACGCTGTCGATCTCCGACCAGCTGTAATTGGTCAGCGTCGTCAGCGGCAACCACTCATTGCCGAGCGAATCGACATGGTTGGCCGCCAGCGCGGGGCCCGCGACGCAGGCAAGGGCGGCCGCTGCGGCGGCCCACTTCGGGTTCAATTGCATTGCATGCTCTCCCGTGGACAGTAGGCAGGCCGACCATGGGTCGGGCCTGGGCCGCCACCGGATCGGCGGCAGACGGGCGCAGTGTGGGCCAACCGCCAGGAATCTGTCCCCCCGGAAATGGTGGCAACCCCCGCGAAACGGCGGTCGGGATAACCCGCGGGTGCAGCCCGCGCCAGCGGACGCAGGGGCGACGCGGCCAGAAGCCGATGTCAGTGCGCCAGGGCGCGCCGCCGCTCAGCCCCGGGCCGGCAGCGTCGACGACCCCGCCACTGGCCGGCCGTCGATCGGATACGACGGGTCTGAATAGCCCGGCGTCGACGGGTGGCCCGGGCGCACCAGCGTATCGACCAGGGCCTCGTCCTCGGCCGTCCAGGCATAGCCCAGCGCCGGCGCGTAGTCCAGCCACTGCGTCAGCGTGCGCGGGCCGGCGATCACGGCACTGACGGCCGGATGCGCCAGCACCCAGGCGGTGGCCCACTGGGCCAGCGTGATGCCGCGCGACTCGGCATGGCGCGCCAGCGTCTGCGCGATGGCCAGCGACTCCGGCCGCCATTCGGTCTGGTGGATGCGGGCATCGCCGCGCGCTGCGCGCGTGCCCTCGGCCGGCGCTGCGCCGGGCGTGTACTTGCCAGTCAGCACGCCGCGTGCGACCGGGCTGTAGGGCACCACGCCGATGCCGTAGTGCCGGCAGGCCGGCAGGACCTCGACCTCCGGCATGCGGTTGAGCAGGTTGTAGTACGGCTGGCAGGCGGCGGGCGCTTCCAGACCGATCCCCTGCGCCACGCGCACCGCCTCGGCAATGCGCCAGCCGCGAAAGTTGCTGACGCCCCAGTAGCGGATCTTGCCGTCGCGCAGCAGCTGCTGCAGCGCGCGCAGCGGCTCCTCCAGCGCCATGCCGGTGAAGTCGCGGTGCAGGTAGTACAGGTCGATGCAGTCGGTGTCCAGCCGGCGCAGGCTGTCCTCGCAGGCGCGGATGATCCAGGCCCGCGAGAACTGGCTCTCGTTCACGCGCGGGCTCATGGCATTGCCGCACTTGGTGGCCAGCAGCCAGTCGCGACGGCGCGCCTTGAGCAGAGGCCCCAGCATGGACTCTGACCCGCCCTTGCTGTACACGTCCGCGGTATCGATGAAATTGACGCCCTGCTCGTGGGCGCTGTCCAGGATGGACGCGGCCTCGGCCGCATCGGTCTGGTCGGCGAACATCATGGTGCCCAGGCACAGGGCGGAGACCTTGACATTGAGCCGGCCGAGCCGGCGGTAGGACATGGGCATGGGATGTGGCGCCGAGGCTGGCCGCGCAATGGCGGCGGGGCACCGAGGTTACTCCGGCACGATGCCCGCGCTGCGCAGCGAGTCCAGGTACTTCTTGCCGCTGGTGCCGGTCTTGAAGGTCTTGCCGATGCCGTCCAGCCCCTTCTCCCAGCCGGCAGGCGGGCCGCCGAAGACCTTGGCCAGCTGCGCGTCGGCCTTGGCATCCAGGCCCATGGCATCGCGGGCCTTCTTGATGTCGATCGGCTTGACGGCCATGGCCGCCAAGCGCTTGTCTATCTCCACCAGCGTGGCCAGGTGGCCCTGTGCCTGCTCGAAGACGAACCGGGTGTCGCGGTAGCCGTCCTTCAGCGTCTTCAGGGTGTCGTCGGAGATGTCCCGGTCGCCGAAGTCCTTCTCGTTCTTGGCCAGCACCTTGCCGCGGATCTCGACCTGGATCTTCAGCATGCCGATGTCCAGCTTGTCGAAGGCGGCGCGGGCATTGGCGAGACCCTTGGCATTGCGCGCGTCGCGTGCCTTCGCGGCCATGTCCTCGAAGGCGTGGGCCTTCATCATCGCCGCGTAGAGCTCCTTCTTCAGGTCCTGCGTCCCCTGCTCGTCGCCGGCCAGCTGCTGCACCGCGTACTTCTCGGACCGCGTCGACTGCCGCCAGGCCTCCTCGGCCTGGTTCTGCAGGTTCTTCAGGGCCTTGTAGTGCGCGGCGGTGCCGGTGCGTACGGCGGCGATGATCTCGCCGACCTTGGCCGCGTCGTCGTCGCGCTCGCGCATGAAGTCATCGTCGATCTGCAGCGTGTTCAGCGGCGACAGCTGCGCGTTCGCGTCGCGCAGCAGGGTCTCGGTCTCCGACAGGTCGCCCTTCAACGCCTTGAGCTGGATGTCCAGCAACGTGGTGTCGTTGGCGTCCATGGCGTCCTTGACCTTGGTCTTGCGCTTGGCCACCTCCTTGTCCAGCTTCTTCATTC
>JBJXHB010000025.1:0-2703 GCA_046160725.1 Aquabacterium sp. | reverse complement strand
CGGTGACCTGAGGGCCTGCCGAAGCCGGCCGCCGCGGCCGCCCTAGCCGGTCAGCCGGGTGACGCCGGCGCCTTGGCCGGAGCGGCGTCTCCGGTGGCCACGTCCAGACCGGCCTTGCGCCACTCCGGAAAGCCGCCGCGGAACCAGTGCACCTGGGTGTACCCGGCGGCCATCGCCGAGCGGCACGCCTTGTAGCTCTTCCAGCACTCGGCGCCGTTGCAGGCAAAGACCAGCGGCGTGCTCTTGTCGGGTGGCAGGCGCGCCAGGTCGAACTGATCGAGCTTGGCGTCGTAGTCGGCGTCCTTCGGGCTCTTCTCGACATAGGGCACCAGCCGCGCGCCGGGGACATGGCCGGCCTTGAACTCGGTCTCGGTGCGGGTGTCGATGTACTGCGCCACGGGCATCAGCTTCTTCACCCCGGCGGCGTCGACCACCTTGGCGCCGGGCAGCTCGCGCGGCGTGAAATAGCCCAGCGTCGACACATAGTCGAACTCGGCCGCGGCCAGTGCCAGCGGCTTGCGCGCCGGCACGGCCTTGAAGGTCTCGGCCAGGGCGCTGCGCAGCGCGTCCGGCGACACGCCGGCGCCGTCGCGCACGGCCAGGCCGATGCCGGGCACCGGCTTGCTCTGCATCACCTCCTTGACCGCCTCGCCGGCGGCCACCCAGCGCTGGAACACCGCGCGCTCCACCGCCACCACGTCGCAGCCCCGGACCTTGAGACAGGTCAGCAGCGCGTCCTGCCAGCGCGTGACCCACACCGAAGCGAAGTGGCGCTTGATGGTGGTGTTGGCCGCATTGACCTCGCCCCGCACCAGATAGGTGACGACACTGTCCTGCAGCGGCAGGCCCAGGCGCGTGCCCTTGGCACGTGCCAGGTCGCTGATCGGGCTGTCCTTGGCCGCGACCAGCACGGCCTGCACCGGCGGCTCCAGTGCCGCCACCGGCACATAGCCGTTGCGCAGGGCGCTGCCGATCACATGCGCCGGGGCCACCATCACGTCGTGCAGGCGCGAGCGGGTTGCGGCGAGGTCGGCCGTGGCGTCGGTGGAGATCTGCATCGCCCCGACGCTGGTCTTGTCGCGCTTGAGCGCGCCCTCGACGCCGGCCTTGATCTCGTTGTAGACCGCAAAGCGCGACTGCTCGCCCTGGTCGCCAGGGTTGATCAGCACCTTGACCTGGGCCTGTGCCTGTGCCCAACCGCAGCACAACAGCACCGCCGCGGCCCAGCCCGCTGTCAGGCCCCGATGCCACACAAGACGCATGCCCCGACCGCTGCCAGTGGCAGTCTCACCCAACGTTGTTGTCATGTCGATCAGACCCGGTACTGCAAGGTCGACATGGTCGGCGCGCGGCCGGCGCCCTGTCAATCCGGATCCGCCACAGACGTTGCCACCCGTGACAACGGCGCTGTGGCGTCGGCCAGCCTCAGTGGTCGTGGAAGTCCGACGCATGCAGCTCGATGGCCTGGCCATGCGGCGTGCGGTGCGCCGCATGGTCCCAGGCATGCTGATGGCGCTGCAGCTCGGCCGCCGTACCCAGCCCCTTGGCGGCGACCAGCGACTCCAGCGCGGCCAGCCAATGCGCGTAGTAGCCGCTGCCGTCGTCGGCCTCGCCACGCGCGGCCGCGGCGGCGATCTGCTCGCTCAGCGCCCGGGCCCATTCGGTCCAGGTGAAGCGGCCCTGCTGATGCAGCGCCAGCGTCATCGCAAAGGCCTGGGCCTGCCAGGGCTCGGTGAAGACCGGCTCGTCCGGCGGCACGCCCGTGTCAGATGTCATGGTCATGGTCGGGCCTCGGCGGGTGGGCTCAGGGGCTCCTCCAGCGGCGGCTGCAGATAGGACTCCCAGGCATCGACGCAGACGCCATCGCGCGCGTCGGCGGCGTCGCCCCACAGCGTGCGCGCATCGAAGGCCACGCGGTACAGCCACTGCGGCTGCTCGCCCAGGCCCTGCGCTTGCGCGTCGGCCAGCACGTGCATGGCGTGCACCTGCTCGATGCGGCCGACGCGGCCCCAGGTGTAGCGCGGCCGGCGCGTGTGATGCGGCGGCGCATCGGCCCGCATGCGCACCGCGTCGCCGACCGCATAGCGCGGCGGCTGCGACGGCGGCCGCTCGGCAGCGGTGCCGCGGGCCAGCGCGGTTGCCACCGCATCGGCCCGCAGCACCGGGCGGCCCGGCAGCGGCGCGGCCTGGGCATGGCCATCGGCCAGCTCGCCCGCGGTGACCAGGCCACGGTCCAGCATCAGGCGCTGCAGCGCCGCCAGCCAGACCTCGTAGTAGCTCAGGCCACGGTAGCCCGGCAGCACCTCGCGCGCGGCGCGGCTGATGTCGATGTTCCAACCGCCCGGCGCGGCCATGGCCAGCGTCAGCGCCAGCACGCGCGGCTCCCAGGCGGTGTGGAACGGGTCGCCCTCGGGCTCGTCGATGGCGATCGGGCCAAAACCGTCCAGGCCGCCCAGGTCGGCCTGCGTCGGCCATGCGGCCGGCGCAGCCGATACGCTCTCCACCGCTGCGCTGGATGCAGGGCTCGTCGCGTCGGTCATGGCTGAACAGGCGCCAATGCGCCCTGGCCTGCACTGGCCCCGGCGCCCGGCGGCAGGGCCAGGCCGGTACCGATCATGGAATCGCGGGTGACCAGCGCGGCCAGCTGCGACTCGCTGAACCCGTCGGTGCCGGCCGGCCGCATCGGCAGCACCAGGTAGCGCA
>JBJXHB010000024.1:0-13608 GCA_046160725.1 Aquabacterium sp. | reverse complement strand
ACCTGTCGCGCCTGGGTGCCGGTCGCGTGGTGGTGCTGGAGCGCGGGCGCATCGGCGAGGGCACCGGCGCGCAGTCCAGCGGCATCCTGCGCACCCACTACTCGGTGCCGCAGAACGTGGCGCTGGCGCAGGCCTCTTGGCGGGTGTTCGAGGACTTCGCCGGCTATGTGGACGACCCGCAGGCCAGCGCCGGCCTGGTGCGCTGCGGCTACCTGATCGCGGCGCCGGCCGGCGAGCGCGCGGCGGCGCTGGCCGCTTCGCTGCAGGGCCAGCGCGACCAGGGCATCGCCGTGCAGGTGCTGGACGCCGCCCAGGCCCGCGAGCGGCTGCCGATCGCGCGCTTCGACGACGCGGCCCTCATCGGCTACGAGCCCGACGCGGGCTATGCCGATGCCCACCTCACCGCGACTGGCTTTGCGCGCGCGGCGCGGCGCCTGGGCGTGCGCATCCTGGAGGGCCAGGCCGCGCTGGGCCTGCTCGTCGACGGCGACCGCGTCGGCGGCGTGCGCACGGCGCATGGCGACTGGCACGCCCGCACGGTGGTGAGCGTGCAGAACATCTGGTCCACCGAGCTGGCCGCCTGGTGCGGCATCGCGCTGCCGGTGGTGGCCGAGCGCCACCGCGTGCTGGCGCTGCAGGTGGACAGCGCACCCTACACGCCGGACATGCCGGTGTTCAAGGACCTGGGCTCGCCCGGGATGATCTACACCCGCAGCTACGGCCGCAGCCAGATGCTGGTCAGCGAGGGCAATGCCGGCGAGGTGCTGGCCACGCCGGACACCGCGCCCGGCGCCATCGACGACGACATGGTGCTGCACATCGCGCAACAGGCGGCGCAGCGCTTCCCCGCCTATGCCGAGGCGGCGCTGGCCGCGGCCTGGACCGGCGTATACGACGTGACGCCGGACTGGAACCCGGTGCTGGGCCCGCTGCCGGGCCTGCGCGGCCTGGTGGCCGGCTTCGGCTTCTCCGGCCATGGCTTCAAGCTCAGCCCGGCGGTGGGGCGGGTGCTGGCGCAGTGCGCCCTGGGCCTGCCCACCGACGTGGACCTGGCGCCCTATGCGCTGTCGCGCTTCGGCCAGGGGCGGCTGCTGGTCGGGCGCTACGGGGCAGGCGCGGTGTCCTGAGCGGCGGTCCCGGACACGCGGTCGGCGCCCCGACAGCCGGCATCGCCCCGCTGCGGCGCCACCCCACAATCCGGCCGTCATGAGCCAAGGCCACACCACCGCCCCGCCGGGCGCCACGCTGCAGTCGATGACGCTGCTGCTGCAGGCCTGGAAGGGCGGTGACCCGCAGGCCTTTGCGCGGCTGGCGCAGGCGCTGCAGGGCGAGTTCAACCGCATGGCGGCGTCGCGCCTGCGGGGCTGGGACAGCGCCACGCTGGCGCGCGGCGACCTCGTCAACGAGGCCATGCTGCGGCTGCTGCAGGCACCCTACGAATGGCGGGACCGGGCGCACTTCTTCGCCACCGTATCGCTGCACATGCGCAGCGTGCTGCGCGAGCATGCCCGGGCCCGGCAGGCGGACAAGCGCGGCGGCGACGCCCTGCAGATCACGCTGACCAGCGCTGAGCTGGGCGAGGAGTCCATGGCGGCGGACCTGCTGACGCTGGACGCGCTGCTGGACCAGCTGGCCGAGGTCGACCCGCGCTGTGCACGCGTCATCGAGCTGACCTACATCACCGGCCTGGAGCGTGCCGACATCGCCGAGGTGCTGGGCTGCTCGGTGCCCACGGTCGACCGCGAGCTGCGCTTCGGCCGGGCCTGGCTCAGCGAGCAGCTCGGCCGCGGCCTGGAGGCATGACGACCGCGGCCGGTGCGGGCCGCAGCGCGGCCGACCATGCGCGCATCAAGGCGCTGTTCGATGCCGTGGCGGACCTGCCCGATGAGGCCGCCTGCCGCGCGCACCTGGCGCATCTCGGGGCGTCCGATGCGGACAGCGCGCGGGTGATGGCCCTGGTGGCACAGGACCGCTCGGCCGTGACGCGGGTGTCGGCGCCTCTGGCCGCGGCCATGGCCGGTGCCGCGGCGGCGGAGCTCAAGCCCGGCGACCGGCTGGGGCCCTGGCGGCTGGAGGCCGAGCTGGGCCAGGGCGGCATGGGCCATGTCTTCGGCGCGGCGCGGGCCGACGGCCTGTACGAGCAGCGGGTGGCGATCAAGCTGCTGCGCGGCCAGCCGGGCGAGGCCGGGCTGGCGCAGCTGGCCCGGGAGCGGCGCATCCTGGCCTCGCTCAACCATCCGCATATTGCGCGCCTGCTGGACGGCGGCACCACGCCGCTGGGCCGCCCGTATCTGGTGATGGAGTTCGTGCAGGGCCTGCGCGTGGACACCTGGTGCGAGCAACAACAGCTCGGCATGGTGCAGCGGCTGGCGCTGTTCGACCAGGTCGCGCGGGCGGTCGCCCATGCCCACCGGCAGCTGGTGGTGCATTGCGACATCAAGCCGGCCAATGTGCTGGTCGGCCCCGACGACCGCGCCATGCTGCTGGACTTCGGCATCGCGCAGCTGCAGGGGGTCGAGGGCAACGACACCGCGTCGATGACGCCCCGCTATGCCCGCCCGGAGCAGCGCGCCGGGCTGCAGGCCAGCGCCGTCAGCGACGTCTACAGCCTGGGCCGGCTGCTGGACGAGCTGCTGTCGGCGGCGCCGGACGCCGCCGGGCGGGCGGACGAATGGCGCGCCATCGTGGCGCGCGCCTGCGCCGAGCTGCCGCAGCATCGCTATCCCACGGTGGATGCGTTGCAGGCGGACCTGCAGCGGCTGCAGCGCCACCAGCCGTTGCAGGCCCTGCCGCCGGCCCTGGCCTATCGCGGCCGCAAGCTGGTGCGCCGACGCTGGCCGCTGCTGCTGGCCGGCGTAGCCGCGCTGGCGCTGAGCACCGCCTTCGTCCTGCGCCTGGCGCAGGAGCGCGACCGAGCCGTGCAGGCCGAGGCGACGGCACGTGCCCAGCAGCGGGCCGCCGAGCAGGCCCGCGCCGAGGCGCTGACGCAGCGCGACCGCGCCACCGCCGCCGGCGCCGAGGCGCAACGGGAGCGCGACGCGGCACGCCTGGCGGCCGAGCAGGCGCGTGCCGCCGAGCAGCGCGCGCTGGCGGAGACCGCCCGCGCCGATGCCGCGCGCCGGGAGGCGCAGGCCCAGGCCGACACCACCGCCCAGGTCAGCGACTTCATGGTCTCGATCTTCGAAGGTGCGGACCCCAAGCACGGTGGCCGGCCGGACCTGCCCGCCGCGGCGCTGGTCGACAAGGGCCGTGACCGCATCGACACCCAGCTGCGCGACCAGCCGGCACTGCAGTCGGCGATGAAGGGCACCCTGGCCCGGGTGTACGAGAACCTGGGCCGCAACGCTGAGGCGGCGCAGCTCTATGGCCAGGCCGTGGCGCTGGAGGGCGCGGCCCAGCTCAACCGCCCGCTCAAGGAGGCCGAGCTGCTCAGCCGCCAGGCCATCCTGCTGGCCAACAGCGGCCGGCATGCCGATGCGGTGGCACCGGCGCGGCGTGCGCTGGCGCTGCGGGCCGCGCGCCTGCCGACCGGTGACCTGGAGATGGCCGACGCCCACAACACCCTGGGCTGGGTGCTGGCGCGCAACGACCAGCATGACGAGGCAAGGCGGCAACTGCAGCGGGCCATCGACATCCGCCGCGCGCGCCAGGGGGGCCAGCACCTGGACCTGGCCGGCAGCCTGCACAACCTGGGCATGCTGGAGCAGCGGGCCGACCGGGCCGAGGCGGCGCTGGGCCATCTCCGCACGGCCCTGGTCATCAAGCAGGCGCAGCTGCCGCCCCAGCACCCGATCGTGCTCAACACCGTCCATGCCCTGGCCCCGGTACTGGCGGAGCGGCAGCATTACGACGAGGCGCTGGTGCTGCTGGAGCAGCTGGTGGCCGGCCAGGTGGCCTTGTATGGTGCCGACAGCCGACTCGCCGCCGACGCCCTGCACGAGCTGGCGGTGGTGCAACGGGACACCGGGCGCACGGCCGAGGCGCTGGCGAACTACCGGCGCTCGATGGAGATCTACGTTCGAGCGGCCGGCCCGCGTGACATTCGGATCGCCATCTCCCACAACAACATCGGTGGCGCGCTGATGGGCCTGGGCGACCCAGCGGCTGAGCACGCCTTTCGCGAGTCGCTGGCCATCCGCCGCGAGCGCCTGCAGCCGGCGGACATTGCCGTGGCGCGGGCGGAGTGGGCACTCGCGCGCTGGCTGCTGCTCAACGGCCGCGCCGGCGAGGCCCGCGGCCTGGTGGACCAGGCCGACAGCGGCCGGGCCGCCCGGCTGCCGCCGGGGCACCGCGACCGCATCGACTCGATGCTGCAGCAGGCGCAGCTCGCCCTGGCCGAGGGCCGCCTGGGCGAGGCGGCGACGCAACTGCGTGCCCTGCCGACACCGCCCGAGCAACTGGGCGCCCAGCAGCGCATGGAGCACGACCACCTCTCGGGCCAGTGGCACCTGGCCGAGGGCCGGCCCGATGAGGCCGTGGGGCCGCTGCGCGCCGCGCGCGACCGGCAGCGCGAACGCCACGGCCCGCTGCACCCGGACCTGGCACGGCGCGAGGTGGCCCTGGCCGAGGCCCTTTGGGGCAGCGGCGATGCCGCCGGCGCCCGTGCCAGCCTGGCGGCGGCGCAGTCCCTGCTGCAGCGCCACCATCCGCAGTCGCCGGTGCGCGCCGCCACCCAGACGTTGGCCGCGGCCATGGCCGCCCGCGAACCTGGGACAAACCCTAGGCCCTGATAGCTTGGGGTCTGCCACCGCCCTTGGCATGCGGTGGGGGGGTGGCCGTTCGTGGGGTTCGGTTGCCCTTCCCGCACCCGACTCCAGGAGACCGCACCATGACCATGACCACCAAGGACGGCTTCACGATGATGAAGAAGCCGGACCGCCAGAACTGCGCGCCCAAGGACCGGATGTGCTTCTGGTACGGCGAGAACCAGCCGTTCCTGATGGACAAGTCCAAGGTGGCCGCGTCGGACATCACCAAGGCGCTGAGCGGCAAGGCACCGGCCAAGCCGTTCTGCCACGGCCGCATCGGCCTGTACGACGCCAAGGGTGCCGGCCAGGAACTGCGCGTGAGCGTCGCCGGCGCGGTCCCGTCCAAGCTGGTCAAGGACATCAAGAAGGTGGCGGCGGACTTCGCGCTGCGTGGCGTCGAGGTGGTGATCGACGAGGCCGCGCCGGAGGAGCCCGAGCAGGGCGTGCAGGCCCTGGGCGAGCCCGTCGTGTCGCAGCCGCAACCGCAGCCGCAACCCCAGCCGCCCGTGCAGGCCCAGCCCAGCGGGCTGAACCCCCAGGCCGCGCTGTTGCTGAAGCAGCTGAAGGACATGGACGCCGCCTACAAGCAGGCCCTGGCCTCGCCGGTGGCCGCGGCCAAGCTCAAGGAGCTCAAGGCCAAGGCGGCCAAGCACCTGCAGGAGAGCAACTACGACAAGGCCGCGACCGACATCGCCAACCTGCAGACGCTGGTGCAGATGGCCCTGAAGCACCTGAACAAGCCGGCCCCGTCCAGCGACAACAGCCAGCCCACCGGGCGCGACGAGCAGCAGGACTTTGCCGAATTCGCCGAGACGCTGCGCCAGCAGAAGAACACCGCGCGGGCCAAGCGGCTGGGCGAGGCGCTCGATGCGGTGAAAGCCGACAAGTACTTTCCGGTGGGCAAGGCCGAGGCCTATGCCAAGGAGGGGCTCAAGCCGGGCCCGGAGTTCAAGCTCTTCCTGAAGGCGCTGGGCAACTTCGAGCAGCTGTTCGAGGATCTGCGCAAGGGCGCCCACGAGAACTCGCTGGCCTACGACAACCTGGTGCTGGAGATGATCGGCCACACCCAGGTCTACCTCGACCACCACAAGCGCGACCTTTCGGCCGACCAGAAGCAGGACAAGGCCAACCAGCGCAAGCACCAGATCGCCAGCAGCACGATGAAGATGCTGCAGCAGTACAAGATCAAGCGCGAGTTCGAGGCACTCGGTCCGCCGGACCAATGGGACCTGAAGAAGCAGACCCAGGCCGCGGCGCTGTACTCCAAGGTGCTGTTCGAGGAAGGCGACATGCCGGCCAGCCCGCTGGACTCGGGCGAGTCCGGCGAGTCCGGTGCCTGGTGGGTGGAGGCGCTGGACTTCAGCGACCCGAAGCTCAAGGACAAGAAGAAGAAATTCATCTTCAAGCCCTGCGACATGGAGCAGACGATCACCGGCTTCCCCCCTGGCGGGTCGGCCCCGCGCGAGGTCCTCAGCAAGGTCGTCTCCGACCAGCTGCAGTCGATGATCGGGCTGAACACCGGGGTGCCCGAGACGGCGCTGGTCAAGATCGACAACGCCAAGCTGCCGCAATCCGACCCGACCGACAGCCGGACCTACGACGAGCAGCGCCTGGGGTCGATGCAGCACTTCTCCAAGTCCGACGGCGGACTCGGATCGCTGAAGAACAAGGACCCCGGCCTGCTGGCCCGCATACCGAAGGAGAACGTGCAGAGCCTGGCCGTGCTGGACCTCATCACGCTGAACTGCGACCGCCACGAGAACAACTTCATGGTCACCGGCGCCAAGGGCGACCCGAAGGACCCCAACGCCCCGCCACCGCAACTGGTGCCGATCGACCATGGCCTGGCGGTGCCGTCGCGCGAGGGGCTGAACGCCCGCCGCGGCCGGCTGGGCGGCAACGTGCTGGCCAGCCTGCCGGCCAGCCAGGAAAAGATGACGCCCGAGATGGTGGCCAAGATCCGCAAGCTCGACCCGGATGCCGTGGTCAAGGGCATGCAGGAGTCGATGCAGGCCATGGCCGAGCTGTACCCGGACCAGAAGCTGGGCGAGATGGTGCCCCCGGAGAACCTGGAGCTGACGCGCCGGTCCATCCAGTTCCTGCAGCAGGCCGCAGCCGAGCTGACGGTGGACGAGTTGTTCGACGCCTACCAGATGGGCGCCGAGGACATCTTCGACTCGCCGCCCGAGAAGCAGGCCGAGGCCTTCCAGCGCGCCATCAGCCAGGCCAAGGCGCGCACCGCGGCGCGGCGCCAGCTGTCCGACATGGAGGACCAGGAACTGGCGTCAGATGACGAGCGGAAGAAGAAGTACAACGAAGCCAAGCACAAGGGAGCCACAGAGAAGGAACTGCAGGCCATCAAGGACGATCAGCCCGACTTCGCGCGCTTGCGGCAGGCCGTCCAGGGCCTGGGCTGGATGGGTGGGGAGCCGGCGAAGAACTTCTCGGAGTGGTGCCGCCGCAAGCCCAACGAGGTGTTGGAGATCTACAAGTTCAAGATCGAGAACCCGGCGCTGCGCCGCCAGCTTGACCGAATGCTGCAGGAGCTGGGGCAGCCTGAGGACCTGCTCAAGAAGATCCGCCACGAGACCCTGTACGACGCGCTCGGTGTGGTCCGCGCGGCGGCGAAGGCAAAGGGCAAGCTGGACGAGCCGAACCTGGTGGCGCCACCGGCCAACAGGCTGCAAGCTGTCCTGCAGGAGATGCGCAAAGAGCTTCCGCCGGACCGCGAGCTGCAGAAGAGCGAGGAGCTGGATTACGCCGCCATGTGGCTGGAGTACCAGCGCTTGGGCGGCACCAAGGCCTACTTCCGGCTGGGCGGCAAGGACTCGGCGAGTCTGAAGGCTCGCCTTGGCGACCTGAAGATGCTGGTGTCCCTGGAGGAATCGGCCGAGGGGCTGGACCGGCTTGACCCGGCACAACGGCAGGAGGCGCGCCGCGATGCCTATGCCCGGCGCCTGGCGGCCGTGCTGGACGACATCAACGAGCTGAAGCCCGACGCCAAGCCGACGCGCGACCTGCGCATGCGCTACCGCGAGTTGCTGCCTCTTGTCGACGAAGAGCGCTTTGACGAACTGGAGAAGCAACTGAAGGCGTTGGAGGCCGACAGCGAGCGCGTCGTCAAGGCACAGCCCGTGCAGAAGGAGCCTGCCAAGGTGTGACGACCCGCCGCGGGGCGTGCACCCGACCGACGCCCGCCTACCGGATCACCTCGTCGGCCTGCAGCAGCAGGGCCTGCGGCAGCCGCAGGCTCAGCGCGTCGGCGGTCTTCTGGTTGATGACGAACTCGAAGCGCGTCGGCTGGTCGATCGGCAGATCGCCCGGCCGGGCGCCCTTGAGGATCTTGTCGACATAGGTCGCGGCGCGGCGCTCGGCGTCGGCCAGGTTGGCGCCATAGGACATCAGCGCCCCGGCGTCGGCGAACAGCCGCAGCCCGAAGATGGACGGCAGGCGGGCGCGGCTGGCGTGCTCGACGATGCGCCCGCGGTTGGCGATGATCACTGGCGTGTCGGCGCCCCAGAGGGCGTCGTGCCGGTTGCGCGACAACTCAGCCAAGGCGCTGTCCAGGTCGGCCGGGCTGTCCACCGGGATGGCCGACAGCACCAGGCCAAGAGTGCGCGCCGCCTCGATGGTCGCCGGATCCCACATCGGCTGCCCAGGCGTGCGGCGCGGGCGGATGACCGCGACGCGCCGGGCCGCCGGCACCGCACGCTTGAGCAGCTCCATCCGTTTGGTGCCCAGGGCGGGCCCGACCTGGAAGTTCACGCCGGTGACGTTGCCGCCCGGCCGCGCCAGGTGGGCCGCCAGGCCCATGCCCACCAGATCGGGGCCGATGGCGACGATCGGAATGGCGTCCGTGGCCTGCCGGGCCAGGCGCGTGATGGTCCCGCCGGTGGCCACGATCACATTCACTGGCAACTCCAGCAACTCGCGCAGCAGGGCCGGCACGCGTTCCGGCCGCCCCTCGGCGGTGCGCTGCTCGATCACCACGTTGCGGCCGGCGACCCAGCCCAGGTCGCGCAGCTGGTGGACGAACGCGCGCG
Source organism: Aquabacterium sp. (assembly GCA_046160725.1). GTDB lineage: Bacteria > Pseudomonadota > Gammaproteobacteria > Burkholderiales > Burkholderiaceae_C > JBJXHB01. The sequence goes on along the minus strand of JBJXHB010000024.1, from coordinate 4,817 downwards.
CCGCGGGGTTGGATGGATCCGGCCCCAGCATCTCGGCCTGTGGCACGTCCAGCACCACCCGGGCCACGCGCGGCAGGCGCCCGGCGCCCTGGGCCCATGCCGTCCGCTGCGCCGTCAGCCAGCCCAGCGCGCTGGCGCCACCCATCAGGACCCGGCGTCTTGTCATGAGGTCTCCATCGTGCATGGATGGTCTCATGCGGGCGTCGCCGACCAGGGGTCGATCAACGCGATGCCGCAGCGCTCGAAGTCGGCGGTGTTCCGGGTGGCCAGCGTGGCACCGGCCTTGCGGACGATGGCGGCGATCTGCGCATCGAACTGTGGGACCGGGCGGCCGAGCGCGCGCCGTCCGGCCACGATCTCGACATAGGCCGCAGCGGCCCCGGTGTCGAAGGGGAGGACACGACCCGAGAAGTCCTCCTCGAACATGGCGGAGAGCGCCTGCTCCAGCGCCGACCGGCGCTTGCCGGCCGGCAGCAGGCGGGCGCCGAGCATCATCTCGGCTTGCGTGACGGCGGTGACGAACAGACCCTCCGGCGGCTGCGATGCGAACCAGGCCAGCACGGCCGGCGACGGCCTGTCGCGCAGCAGCTCGGACAGCACGTTGGTATCCAGGACCGTGCTCATCGGCGGCGCGCCCCGGCCCGGCGGCCGGCCGGCGCCGGGGCCGCTGCCGCGTCACCGAAGGTCGGTGGCTCACGACCCGGTTCCCGCGGCTGGATGGCCAACCGAACATCACCCAACGCCGCGAATCGGGACCTGATCCGGGTGCCCAGGTCCGGCATCGGCGCCACGGGCTCCTGCAGCGCCGCGCGCAGGATCTGGCGCGCCTCCTCCTCCATGGACCGGTTGCGAGCCGCCGCACGCAGCCGCAGGCGGCTCTTGAGCGTGTCTTCCAGGTTGCGGATCGTCAAGGTACCCATGCCGGCGCTCCATGCTGTCAATGAATGCAATGATAGCAATGATGTCACTGCGGCGCCGCGCGCGCCAACCTGAGCCCGGTGACGCGGCGACACCCCGGGCGCCTGCAACGGCGATCCCGGCGCGATCAGCGCTGCATCAGCTTGAGCAGCCGGTCGGCCACCGCGCCATACGGCGGGGACAGCAGCGCGGTGGTGGCGAAGCGGGCCTGGGTGAACACCGGTCGCAGCTTTGAGAAGGTCATGAAACCTTCCACGCCGTGGTAGTGGCCCATGCCGCTGTCGCCCACGCCGCCGAAGGGCAGGTCCTCCTGGCCGACATGCATCAGCGCGTCGTTGACGGTGACGCCACCGGACATGGTGCGCTCGATGATGCGCTCGATGCGCGCGGCCTTGTTGCTGAAGGGGTAGAGCGCGAGCGGCCGCGGCCCGTCGTTGATTCGCGCCAGCACCTTGTCCAGGTCGTCGTAGGGCAGCACCGGCAAGATGGGGCCGAAGATCTCGCGCTGCAGCAGCGTGCTGTCGGCCGCTGCGTCCAGCACCAGGTGCGGCGCGATGCGGTGCGCAGCGTCGTCGAACGCGGGCTGCAGCAGCGGCTCGACATGGGCGCCGCGGGCGGCCGCGTCCTTCAGCGTCTCGCGCAGGCGGCGGTAGGCGGCGTGGTCGATGATGGACGTGTAGTCCGGCGTATCCAGCCGCGGATAGCGCCGCGGCACGCTGGCCCGCAGCTGCTCGACGAAGGCCGGCAGCTGCCGCCGCGGCACATAGACATGGTCCACCGTGGTGCAGACCTGGCCGGCATTGAGGAACTTGACGAAGCCGATGCGGTCGGCCGCGGTGGCCGTGTCGAAGTCGTCGCAGACGATGGCCGGCGAGCGCCCGCCCAGCTCCAGCGTCACCGGGCACAGGTTGCCGGCCGCGGCCGCCATCACCGCCCGGCCGGTGGTGCTCGACCCGGTGAACAGCAGGTGGTCGAAGGGCAGCTGCGAGAACGCCGGCCCCAGCCCGCCCGGGTCGGCGAAGACCTGCAGCTTCTCGGCCGGAAAGTACGACGGCAGCCGCTCGACCAGCAGCCGCGAGAAGTGCGGAGACTTCTCGCTGAACTTGACCATGGCCCGGTTGCCGGCGGCGAAGATGCACGACAGCGGTATCCAGCTCAGGTTGAGCGGAAAGTTCCACGGCACGATCACGCCGACCACGCCCAGCGGCTGCGGTATCACCCGGTTGTCGCCCATGCCGAAGGTCAGCCGGTCCACGCCGCGGGCCTGGACCTTCATCCACTGCGGCAGGTGCTTGGCGGCATGGCGGATGGCCGCCAGCGCCGGGCCGACCTCCATCAGCAGGGTCTCGTGCCGGCTGCGCTGGCCATAGTCGGCGCTGATGGCATCGGCCATGGCGTCGCGCTGCTCGCGCACGAAGCGCGCCAGTGTGCGCAGGTCGGCCTGGCGCTCGCGCAGCGTGGGCATGGGCCGGGCGCGGTGGGCCTGGCGTTGCTGGGCCAGGGCCGCGGTCAGGGTGGCCGAGGTGTCGGCGGGCGGTGGCGTCGTGGGTTTGCGTGGCATCGTGGCCGGGATGGTACGGGCCATGCCCCACCGGGCCCGCGTCGAGGTTAGGTGCCCCACTCAGGGCGAGGACCGCCCCGCCACCCAGGTCTGCGCAAAGCCGCCACCGTCAACACCAAAGACCAGTGCGTCCAGCTCGTAGCCGGGCTCGATGCCCGCCAGGCCGGGCGTGTCCATGTCCAGCACCACGAAGTCGGCGCGGGCGCCGACCACCAGGCCGCCGGCGGCAAAGCCAGCCGCCGCCGCGCCGCCGGCCATGCAGCGGCCGAACAGCCGCCCGGCGGTGGCGTCGATGCCCAGCCCCGGCGCCGCGGCCACGTTGCGCTGGCGCAGCACCAGGCGCTGGCCGTACTCCAGCAGCCGCAGCTCGGCCGGCCACTGGCGGCACACCTGGCTGTCCGACCCGATGGAGATGGCCGTGCCCTGCGCCAGCCAGCCCGGCAGGTCCGGCAGGCCGTCGCCCAGGTTGGCCTCGGTGGTGGGGCACAGCACCACGCCGGCACCGCTGCGGGCCACGGCCTCGATCTCGGCCGGCATGGCATGGGTGGCATGCACCAGCTGCCAGCGCGCATCGAGCGGCACATGGCGGGCCAGCCACTCGATCGGGCGCAGGCCGGTGGCGGCCAGGCAATCATCGACCTCGCCGGTCTGCTCGGCGACATGGAGGTGGATCGGCGCGTCGTCGTGCTCCAGCGCCTTGACCAGCGCGGCGATGGACTCGGGCCGCGCGGCGCGCAGCGAATGGATGGCCACGCCGGCGGTGACCAGGGGCCGGCGCAGGGCGCGCACCGCGTCGCGGATGCGCAGCACCTGGGCCACGTCGGTGGCGAAACGACGCTGGTCATGGCGCAGCGCGGGTTGCGCAAAGCCGGCGCGCTCGTACAGCACGGGCAGCAACGTCAGGCCGATGCCGGCATCGCCAGCCGCGTCGGCCAGCGCCACGGCCATCTCGGCCTCGTCGGCATAGGGCCGGCCGTCCAGGTCATGGTGCAGGTAGTGGAACTCGCAGACCTGGGTGTAGCCGCCGGCCCGCAGCTCGCGGTACAGCCCGGCGGCGATGCGGCGCAGCTCGCCCGGGGTGATGCGCAGCGCCACGCCGTACATGCGGTCGCGCCAGCTCCAGAAATCGTCATGCTCGCCGGTGCGGCGCTCGGCCAGGCCGACGAAGGCGCGCTGGAAGGCATGGCTGTGCGCATCCACCATGCCCGGCAGCACCGGGCCCGGCAGGAGCGTGGCACCGGGTGGCGGCGACACGTCGGGTGTCACCGCATCGAAGCGCCCGTCGCGCCCGACGGACAGCCGCACGCGCTCGCACCAGCGGCCGGTGATCCAGGCGCGTGGCGCCCACAGCACTTTGCCGTTCATGGGCGGAAGTCCAGCATCGCCTGCACCAGCGCCAGCAGCACCGGCTGCACCTGTGCGGCCCGCTCGGGCCGATAGCCCCAGGGCGTGGCCTCGTCCATGTAGCAGCCGAAGCTCATCTCCAGCTGCACCGCGTGCACGCCGTCGCCCGGGCAGCCGTAGTGACGCGTGATGTGGCCGCCCTTGAATCGGCCGTCGGTGACATGGCTGTAGCGGTCCTGGGCCGCCAGCACGCGGCCCAGCGCCTCGCGCAGCGCGGGCGCGCAGCTGCTGCCGTTGACGGTGCCGAGATTGAGGTCCCACAGCCGGCCCTCGAAGAGCCAGGGCAGCTCGCCGAGGATGCTGTGGCCGTCGAACAGCACCGCATGGCCATGCGCGGCGCGGATGCGCGCCAGCTCGGCCTGAAGCGTGTCGTGGTACGGCCGCCAGTAGTGCTGCACGCGCTGCTGCACCTCGGCCGCGTCGGGCGTCTGGCCGTCGCGGTACAGCGGGTCGCCGGTGAAGTGGCGCGTCGGGCACAGCTCGGTGTTGTTGACGCCGGGGTACATCGGCGTGTTCTCGGGCGGGCGGTTGAGGTCGACGACGTAGCGGGCGTAGTGGGGAACCAGGACGCTGGCGCCGCTGGCCTTGACGAAGTCATAGAGGCGCTCGAGATGCCAGTCGGCGTCCTCGGTACCCAGCGCCCGCTCGGTGAGCCGCGGCTTGAGCCAGTCGGGCAGGGCGGTGCCGACATGCGGCAGGCTGAGCAGCAAGGGCTGGCTGCCCTTGAACAGCGTGCAGACGGGGTGCGTGGGGGCGGGGATGGGATGGGTCATGGTCTGCTGATCTTTGCAGGGCTTGTGCTGCTTGGTCGACGCCACATTGGCATTGGGGCGTCGACTGGTCGCACCGAATGCGGGGGCCGCATCGGCGCGGCAAAGGCGCGGGTGCGGCGGGCCGCGACGCGCTGATTCGATGGTCGCTGCGCGACTCCCCT
>JBJXHB010000023.1:0-9987 GCA_046160725.1 Aquabacterium sp. | reverse complement strand
CCGGGCTGGGCCTGGCCATCAGCCGCCAGCTGGCCGAGCTGATGGGCGGCACGATGGACGCCCAAAGCGCCGGGCCCGGCCAGGGCAGCCGCTTCCGCTTCGACCTCGCCGCGCCGGCTGCCGCGTCGGACCTGCTGCCGCAGCGCCCGCCGACCGAGGACACCGCGCCCGATCCGGGCCTGGGTGTGCGCCACCCGCTGCGCATCCTGCTGGCCGAGGACAACGGCGTGAACCAGAAACTGGCCCTGCGCCTGCTGGAGCAGATGGGCTACCGCGCCGACGTGGCGGGCAACGGCCGCGAGGCGGTGGACAGCATCGAGCGCCAGGCCTACGACCTGGTGCTGATGGACGTACGCATGCCCGAGCTGGACGGCCTGGAGGCCACGCGGCAGATCGTCGCGCGCTGGCCGGCCGGGCAGCGCCCGCGCATCGTCGCGATGACCGCCAATGCCAGCAACGGCGACCGGCCGCAGTGCCTGGCCGCCGGCATGGACGAGCACCTGGCCAAGCCCTTGCGCGTGGAGGCCCTGGCCACGGTGCTGGCCGCGACACCGGTGCGCACCGATGCCTGACGCCCGCACCAGCCATCCGCTGCCGCCACAGCCGGCACCACCCTGAAGGGACTTGCCACCATGACGCCACCGCGCATCCAGCTGCTGGTCTTCGAGGCGCTGCAGGCCAACGCCGGCGCCGACTTCGTCTGCCAGCTGGTCGAGGCCTTTGCCGACGAGGCGCCTGGGCTGGTGGTGCAGCTGCATCGCGCCGCGGCGGCCGGTGATGCGGCAGCGGTCGAGACCATGGCCCACACCTTGAAGAGCAACGGCGTCGCCTTCGGTGCGGCCCGGCTGTCCGAGATGGCGGGCCGCCTGGAGTGGCAGGGCCAGGCGGCCGACCGTGCGGCCATCGACCAACTGGCGGCCGAGGTGGAGCTGGTGGTGCCGCAGCTGCGGGCGCTGGCCCATCGATGAGCCCGCCGGGCCGTCCCGAGGGCGAAACCGAAGTGCGCAGCACGCAGGTGTCCCAATGACCATACAGCCCGCGAGCCTGGTGTTCGGCAGCATCGAGCTGCGCCTGTCCGAGCGCGTGCTGCGTGTCGAGGGCCAGGCCGTGGCGCTGGGCAGCCGCGGCTTCGACCTGCTGCAGGCCCTGGTGCGCAAGCGAGACCGTGTGGTGACCAAGGACGAACTGCTCGACGAGGTCTGGCCCGGCCTGGTGGTCGAGGAGAACAATCTGCAGGTGCAGATCTCCGGGCTGCGCCGGGTGCTCGGGCAGCGCGCCATTGCCACCGTGCCGGGCGTGGGCTACCAGTTTGCGCTGGCCGAGGGCGAGGTTCAGCCGCTGCCGGCCGCGCCACCGCCGCCACCGGCGGTGGCCGCCGCACCGGCCCGGCTGCTGGTGGCCGACGACAACCGGGTCAACCGACTGCTGCTGTGCCGGTCGCTGGACCTGATGGGTCATCAGGTGGACCACGCCGACAACGGCCGGCTGGCGCTGGAGATGCTGCGCGCGCAGCCCTATGACCTGCTGCTGCTGGACCTGGCGATGCCGGAGCTGGACGGCTTCGGGCTGCTGCAGGCCCGCTCGACCGATGCGGTGCTGTGCGAGGTGGCGGTCATTGTCACGAGTGCGCTGGGCGGCGTGGCGCCGGTGGCGCGCTGCATCGAGCTGGGCGCGGACGACTTCCTGCACAAGCCGGTGGACCCGTGGTTGCTGCGGGCCCGCGTGGACGCCAGCCTGCAGCGCAAGCGGCAGCGGGACCAGCAGGCCATGGCCCTGCGGCAGGCCCTGCCCGGCGGGCCTGCCGCCGCTGCCGTGCGGGCCGATGCCACGGTGCTGGCGGTGCGCCTGCAGGGGCTGACGCAGGCCGCCCAGGCGCCAGCGGCCACCTGGGCGCTGCTCAACGACTGGTGCACGCTGGTGTTCGATGCGATCCAGGGCCAGGGCGGCGAGGTCGCGCAGTTCTCCGGCGACGCGGTGCTGGCCATCTTCGACAGCACGCCCGATGCGGTGCGGGCCGCCCAGGACCTGGTCCAGCTGCTGCGGCAGCTGGCCGAGGAGCGTGGGGCGGGGGCATCCAGCGGGACCGCTGCCGATGCACGCACGGGCATCGGCATGGCCACCGGCCCGGTGCTCATGGGCACGGCCACGGTGGCGGGCCGGGCCACGCGCGCCTGCATCGGCGCAGCGGTCACGCGCGCCTGGACGCTGGCGGCTGAGTGCGGGCCGGCCGGTCAGCCCTTCCTGGTCGACGACTCGGCTCCAGCGGGCCCGATGGCCTGAGGCCTGGCGCCGCCGCCCTGGGGCGGCCGGTTGCATCTTTCAGCGCCGTTTCAGGCGGCTTCAGGACAGGGGCCCGGGCCCGGGCGGACAGTCGGCTCGTCGACGAAGCGGGACGCGATGTCCAAGCCAGGACAGCCTCGAGGGAGGTGCCGGGCTCCGCCGGTCGATACCACCGACCCACTCTAGGAGAGAGACCCCATGACCACCCGCACCAACCCAGCCATCCGCTCCAACCACCGCACCTTGGCCCCTCTGACCGCCGCGCTCATCATGGCCGGCGCATGCAGCCCTGCCTGGGCCCAGCAGCTGATCGCGCCGACGGCCACCATCGGCGGATACAGCCAGAGCTTCCTGCATGCCCAGATGACGCAATGGGAGTTCCTGGCACCCATGGCCACCAACCCGTTGATGGTTCCGGACGGCGGGACCGCAGCCAACGGCGATCATGGCAGCTACTACTTCCTCGCCGGGTCGCTGACCCCGGAGCCGCTGGTCCGCAACGTGACGGTGCGCTCGGACCAGACCCTGGTGTTCAGCCCGGTCTCGGTCTTCTACTGGGCCGACGCCGTCTACAACAGCGAGGCGGACATGCGCCGCGAAGCGACCTACGTCCTGGGCGACGTCACCAACCTGAGCGTCACGGTGGACGGCGCCGACGCAATGCTCCCCAATGGCGTCTCGTCGCTGCAGCAGTTCCGCGTGTCCTCGCCGCTGTTTCCGTTCCAGATTGCGCCGGGCAGCATCCTGAACGAGTTTGGCTATGCGCCGGGCGTGTTCCCCGCCGTGGCCGAGGGCTTCATGATGGCGCTGGAGGGCCTGGCAGTCGGCCAGCACCAGCTGCGCTTCACGGCGCTGATGACCTCCACCGGCCCGTACACCGGCAATGTCTTCTCGCAGGACATCACCTACAACATCACCTCGGTGCCGGAGCCGGGCACGCTGGCGATGCTGGGCCTGGGCCTGGCGGCCGTGGGCCTCACGGCACTGCGCCGCCGGCGCGCCGACCAGTGATGGCTTGAGGTGTTGTGCGGTCGGGCCGCCAGGCCCGGCCGCTCCGCGCTCAGACCGCGTTCAGCTGCATGCCGAAGCCCAACTCGACCATCGAGCCGGTCATCATCGATGCGGAGGTGGCCAGCCAGTAGATAGCCTCGGCCACCTCGTCGGGGTGCCCGAGGCGCTGCAACGGGGAGACCGCCTTCTGGTGCGCACTGCGGTCGGCAAAGCTGACTGGCGCCAGGCGTTCGACGAATCCCTGCTCCACCAGGGCCGGGCACACGGCATTGACGCGCAGCTCGGGCGCCAGCACGCGGGCCATGGACAACGTGGCCACGGCCTGGGCCGCATCCTGCTGGCCATCGACATGGTTGATCACCAGGTTCCAGCCCTCCCGCAGGAAGCGGCGGGCGGTGGCCGCACCAATGCCGGTGGCGGCGCCGGTGATCAGGGCGGTGCGGCGGGACGCAGACGCAGGTGTGGGTTGCATGGCGCTGGAGCCCGGCATGCGCCGGAGAGTGGCGTGGAGCGTGTCAACTCAGGCGGACGGCGCCGGCACCGGCGCCGGCAGGTGCAACTGCTGCGCCACCGCCAGGCATTGCCGGATGTGCTGATCACAGACCCATTTCAGTGCCGAGTAGGTCAGCAGCGCCGACAGGGCCTGCCCGGCCACCGGCACGTATTTGGCGGCCTGCTGGGTCGTCAGGCGCACGCCGACGGCGGCCAGCGCCTTGAGCACCAGGTCGCGGGTGATCAGCCTGCCGATCAGCAGGCTGCCACCGGCGCTTACCGCCTTCAGCAGCACGGCCTTGCGCTCGGGCGCCAGCCGTTCGATCTGGGCGTCCGTCAGGCCGAAGGCGAGGTTGATCTGCGGAATCAGCTTCAGCAGGATGGCGACGTCGGTGGCCCAGTCCAGTCCCGGCACCGGCACCGCGGCCACGCCCGCCGCCAGCAGGGCGCGCTTGCGCACCAGTTGCCGGCAATGGCGCTCCGCAGCGGCCAGATGGGCCGGCGGCTCGGGCATGGGGGACGGACGCGCCATGGGCCGACTCTGCCAGAGCCGGGCACCCGATGCGCGGCCCCGGCCCCGATGCCCTGCGGCCGGGCGGGCCTGACGGCGGCCGCCCGACCTCTTGAACGAGGGGTTGCATCCCCCCCGAATGCGGGGGTCTGGGTAGCCTGACGGGTTGCGTTGACGGAACGGTCGTCTCAGACGATGGGGTCCTCGCCGCCGCAGCCGCGGTGGCTGTCGACCCGAAGGAGCCCAACCCATGAAACACCTGAGCAACCCCGTTCTTGCCCTGGCCCTGGCCAGCCTCGCCTCGGCCCATGCCGCCGAGGTGCCGATCGACCTGAACAGCTGGCAGAAGCTGGGGCCTGTGGCCAACGGCAACTGGGTGGTCGCGCCCGGCGGCCAGTCGGTCACCCAGACCATCAACGACGACCCCACCTTCTTTGTCGGCCCGGACAGCCTGATCAACACCGTGCTGCGCGGCCGGATCGTCGTCAACACCACCGGCGACGACGACTTCATCGGCTTCGTCATGGGCTACCAGGGCCCGTCCGGCACCGGCAACGACATGGACTTCGTCCTGCTGGACTGGAAGCAGAACAGCCAGAACAACGGCGGCTTCCGGGCACAGGAGGGATTTGCGCTCAGCCGGGTCAAGGGCACGATCACCAGCTACTTGCCGGGGTTCTGGGGCCACACGGAGGACTCGACCTGGGACGTGCTGGGCACGAACCAGTCCAGCACCATGGGCTGGGCCGACTTCACCGAGTACCGCTTCGCGATCACCTACCTGGCCGACCGCGTCACGGTGGCCGTGACCGGCGGCGCGTTCGCCACCGAGACCATGGTGCTGGACGTGGCCGGCAGCTTCCCGGAAGGCCGCTTCGGCTTCTACAACTTCTCGCAGGCCAACGTGACCTACAGCGGGTTCACCGTCGAGAACCTGCCGCCGCCGGTGCCGGAGCCCGGCACCTGGGCCCTGCTGGCCGCCGGGCTGGCCACGGTGGCCGGGGTGGCGCGCCGGAGCGCGAGGGCCTGACGCTCAGCGCTTGGCCACCCGGCCGCGCATCGCCACCGCCAGCGCGCGGAAGTCGCGGCCGATGGCCCGGTGGACCGCCACCCGGTCCCAGAAGGCCTCGGCCAGCGGCCGCGCGGCGCTCGCCCGATCGGCCGGTTCGGGGTCGAAGGGAAGCAGGCCCAGATCGCCGGCATGCGGATCGGGCCGCCAGCGCATCGGCAGCATGTCGTAGACCGGCGCCAGGCTGAAGCGGCCCTTCGCCACATCGGCCGGCGTCACGGCCAGGCTCAGGTTGCCGAAATGCATGTCGGTGTTGCCGATCAGGCGACCGAAGGCCAGCAGCGCGGCAGCCTGCGCCGCGGCCTCGCGCGGCAGGCGACGCTGCTCCGCCAGCACCTCGCAAGTGGCCGCCCAATGCCGGCGCGGGCCGGGCACGAAGGCATCATGCGCCGCCCACAGGGGCACCACATGCGCGCGGCCGGCTGAGCCGACGCGGTCAAACCGGCGGCTTTCCAGATGGCTGCGCCGCGGCGTGAGCACCATCCGCGCCCTCGCCACGGGCACGCCATGCTCGCCCAGCAGCTGCAGCGCCAGCGCCTCGGCATGCAGCAGGTCGCTCCATTGCTCGCCGAAGGGCGTGCCGCGCGGCGGCGTGTACTTCACGAGCACGGCGCCGTGCACGCGGTGGCGGGCGGTGAACTTGGGCTGCTCGCCACCGGCTGAAGAACCGATGCGCCCGCCGGCCGCCACCTCATCGGCCAGGCGGTCGTAGTCGTCGTCGCCCATCGCCGGCTCAGGCGGCGCTGCCGCATCGCCCAGCACCAGCGCTCCCGGCGCATCGGGTGTTTGCAGCGCGGCGAAGAGCTGCTGCTCCAGGCTCCATTGCGCGGGGTCGCTGCCGAAGCCGAACGGCGCCAGGCGCCGCGCCAGCAATCGGCCGAGAAAGCCCTCGAAGCGCAGCGGTGCCAGCAGCCACGGCAGCGCGCCCTGGGTCGACCAGCGGCCCCCGTCGCCGCCTTCCACATGCAGCCGCTGGCCGGCCACCAGAGTCAAGGTGCCCCAGCGCCGGGCGCCGCCGTCTTCGCCCACCCAATGCAGCGGCTGGCGCCCGGCCGCCCCCAGGATCGGCTGCGAAAGTGAATAGCGGACGGAGCGCCCGCGGCCCAGGGCCGTGACGCGGCCGGCGGCGGCGGCGAGCAGGCGCGAGACGGTGGGCTGGCTGCGCCGCAAGGCCTGCTGCAGCTCGACCGAGCTTGCGACGCCCAACCTGGAGATCGCGGCGATCAGGTCGGCTTCGTCGGGCGGCCGGCCAGGGCCGGCTGGGGTGCCGGCGAGGGTGGCAGCGGCGTCGGGGAGGTCGGCCATCAGATGCAGCGGGCCCGCTCGGGGCGAGCGCCGCATCGTATCAGGTGTGAATAGAAAATGAATAGAAAGACATGCCAGCATCAAGCCGGAATCACCTCGTCGGCCTGCAGCAGCAGGTCGGGCGGGATCTTCAGCCCGAGCGCGGCGGCGGTCCTGAGGTTGATGACCAGCTCGAACCGCGTCGGCAGCTCGACCGGCAGGTCGCCGACCTTGGTGCCCCTGAGCACCTTGTCGATGTAGATGGCCGCGCGGCGGTTCATGTCGGCGCGCGAGACGGCGTAGGACATCAGGCCCCCGCCGTCGACGAATGGCCGGCTCGAATAGATGGCCGGCAGGCGCTCGCGGGCGACCCGCTGCACGATGCGCTCGCGCAGCCGGCTGTTCACCGTTGTGCCGGCGAACCACAGGGCATCGGGCTTGTTGCGCGCAAACACCGCGAACATCGCCTCGAGGTCTTCCGCGCTGTCCACGCCTGCAAACGACAGCTCGATGCCCAGGGCACGCGCAGCGGCGGCCGTCTCCTCGCTCCAGGCGATCTGCCCGGGGGGCTGCCGGTTGCGCACATAGGTCACGCGCCGGACGGCGGGCGCGGCGCGCTTGAGCAACTCCAGGCGCTTGCCCAGCACGCTCTGGCCGGCCTCGTTCGGCAGGCCGGTGATGTTGCCGCCGGGGCGGGCCAGGTTGCGCACCAGCCCGAGCCGCAGCAGATCAGGGCCGAGGGCAATGATCGGTATGGTGCCGGTGGCCTGCGCGGCAGCGCGCGCGCCGTTGCTGCCCGCGGTGACGATCAGGTCCACCTTGCGCGCCACCAGGTCCGCGGCGAGCGCGGGAAACTGGTCTTCGCGATCCGCAAAGGCCGCTTCGACGCGCATCGTCCTGCCATCCTCCCAGCCCAACTCCCGCAGACGCGCAGCGATCGAGTGGGGGTCCATTGCACCGGCGGGCGGCCTGGGGCCCAGAAACAGGAACCCCACCACGGGCGGCCTGCCTTGCGCCTGCGCGCCGGTCGCCCAGGCGGCGGCCAAGCCGGCGGAGGCGCCCAGGACGATGCGGCGGCGGGCCGGCCAGGTCACTCGACCGTCCGGTCGACCCGGGTCATGAAGGCCGGTGAGGGCTTGACGCCCAGCGCGCGGGCGGTCTTGAGGTTGATCGACAGCAGGAAGCGGGTCGGCTGCTCGACGGGGATGTCGCCGGGCCTGGCGCCGCGCGCAATGCGGTCGATCAGGGAGGCTGCGCCCGTGACGACATGCCGCATGTCCGGACTGGAGCCCAGCAGCGCGCCGTCATTGGTGGTGAGTTCGGAGGCGGCCCAGGCCAGCCCATGCTGCAGCGCCAGGGCGGCAATGCGCTTGTCCTGGCGATGGACCAGGGGGCTGCTCGCCATCGTCAGGGCCTGGACGCCGCGGGACTTCAGCTCGGCGATGACCGTGGCGATGTCGGAATCGTGGCGCAGGTCCACCATGACCAGGTCGACGCGCAGCGCAGCGGCGGCCTGGCGGACCGCGTGCCGGGTCGCTTCGGTCATCTGCGCGTCGCCCAGCAGCGCGGCCTTCTTCAGGCCCGGCAACAGGTCTTTCAGCAGTTCGAGCCGCTTGACGCTCTGCTCCGCGCCCATGCCGACGAAGCCCGTCACATTGCCGCCGGGCCTGGACAGGCTGGCCACCAGGGCACTGGCGACGGGGTCGCCGCCGACACCCATCATCAGGATCGGGGTCGTCTTCGTTGCCAGCTGGGCCGCATTGGTATCCGCTGTCGTGAACGTCAGGATGACGTCGACCTTCCTCTGCACCAGCTCCGCCGCCAGCGCCGGCAGCCGTGCGGCGTCGCCGTCGGCTTCGCGGCGCTCAAAGGTCAGGTTGCGGCCCTCGACATAGCCAAGGGCGGCCATGGCCGCCACGAACCGGGGACTGGCGGGCACCTTGTCGACCCTCAGCACGCCGATGCGCAACGCCCGCGGCGGCGGCCCCTGCCCGAACGACAGCGGTACGGCGGCGGGGCCCAGCAACGCTGCGACGGCGGCCAGCAGGGCCTTGCGGCGACCATCGGTTCGGGAGCCCATGGACGGGCAATGTACCCGGCCACCCGCGGGCCGGGGCGGGCGTTTCCACCCGCCGCCCCTGCGTCTAGGTCGCGGCAGTGCCGGCGCGCCAGGTCGCCATCAGCTGGACCCACTTGGCGCGGGCCGCGACCAGGTGGCGCGCCTTGACATGCCCGTAGCCGCGGATCTCCTCCGGGATGCGGGCGATCTCGGCCGCCAGCGCCGCATTGCCGGGTTTGAGCCCGCGCAGCAGCTCCTCGATGCAGTCGCGGTACTCGCCGATCAGCGCGCGCTCGGTGCGCCGCTCCTCGGTGCGGCCGAAGATGTCGAAGGCGCCGCCGCGCAGGCCCTTCAGCTTGGACAGCAACGCAAAGCCGCTGCGCACCCAGCCGCCGAAGGGCCGCTTGACCAGCTCGCCGCGCTCGTTGGTCTTGGCCAGCAGCGGCGGCGCCAGGTGGTGCACCAGCTTGTAGTCGCCCTCGAACATTGACGCGATGCGGGCGGTGAAGGCCGGATCGGTGTGCAGCCGCGCCACCTCGTACTCGTCCTTGTAGGCCATCAGCTTGAACAGGTAGCGCGCCACCGCCTCGCCCAAGGCCGTGCCCGGCGTGCCAGCCTTGACCTCGGCCGCGCGAACCTGGTCGACGAAGGCCTTGTAGTGCGCCGCATAGGCCGCGTCCTGGTAGCCGGTGAGGAAGTCCACGCGCTTGGCCACCATCTCGTCCAGGGATGGGCGGCGCACGATTTCGATCACCGAGCGCGCCGCAAACAGTGCCTGCACCGCGGCCAGGTCATGGGCGCAGCGGCGGCCCCATTCGAAGGCCGCCTTGTTGTTGTCGACCTGCACCGCGTTCAGCTCGAAGGCCCGCATCATGGCGGCGTGGCTCAGCGGCAGGCGCCCGCTCTGCCACGCATAGCCCAGCATCAGCGGGTTGGTGTAGAGGCTGTCGCCCAGCAGCTGCACCGCCACCTGCTCGGCGTCGAAGGCGCCCACCAGGGCCGCGCCCACGGTGTCGCGCACGGCCGCCTCGCAGTTGCCGGCCGGGGACTGCCAGTCGGCGTTGCGCACGAAGGCCGCGGTCGGCGTGCCGTGGGTGTTGAGCGCGACGAAGGTGCGGCCCTGCTGCATGGCGGCCAGCGTGGCCTTGCTGGCCGCGACGATGCTGTCGCAGGCCATCACCAGGTCGGCCTTGGCGGTGTCGACCTTGGTGGTGAAGATGGCGTCCGGCCGGTTGGCGATCTGGATGTGGCTCCAGGTGGCGCCGCCCTTCTGGGCCAGGC
>JBJXHB010000022.1:0-13378 GCA_046160725.1 Aquabacterium sp. | reverse complement strand
CATCCAGCGGCGCGCCACTGAGCCCCAGCACCTGCTGTGCCAGCGCGCGCTGCAAGCCGGACAGGTCATCGCCCAACGCCGCCTTGGCCCGGTTGCTCCAGTAGCTGCCGGCGGGCAAGGTCTCGATGCGGCTGCGCAGGCCGGCCAGGCCCAGCCGGGCGCCGACCTGCACATGCACCTGGGCCACTTCGTCCAATGGCCGTCGCACGGCCTCGGCCACCTCGGCAATGTCCAGCGCGTCGATCAGGCCGTCGGCAGCGGCGATGCGGGCCGCCAGCGCCGCGGGCACGCCCTGCTGCACCCAACCCTGGGCCCGTGGTCCGGCCGCGGCCTGTGGCGCCAGGCGTCCGGCCAGCGCTGTCACCGCGGCGCCGAAGCGCGCCATGGTCGGCGCCATCGGCTCCGTCAGGCGGCGCGAGCGCAGGAACCAGCTGGTGGCCCGGGCCGTCAGCTCGCCCTCCTCGACCAGCAGCTCGGCCTGCACCGCATCCGGCACCCGGTTGTCCAGGGCCTCCACCTGCTGCCACAGCCCGACATTGCCGAAGCTCTCGCGGGCCAGCAGATAGGCCCGCACCACTTGCGCCGCTGGCGCACCGGTCATCTCAGTGAGCCGGTGCACAAAGGTCGCGCCGACCCGGTTGATCATGCTGTTGAGCACATGCGTGGCCACGATCTCTCGGCGCAGCGGATGGCGCGGTATCCAGGCCGCCATGGTCTCGCGCAGCCGCGACGGGAAGTAGCGCGCCACCGCGGTGCCGACCCAGGCGTCCTCCGGCAGGTCGCTGGCCGTGATCTCGTCGAACAGCCACATCTTGCTGTAGGCCAGCAGCACGGCCCGCTCGGGCGTGGTCAGCGCGCCGCTGTCGCGCCGGCGCTGGTCGATCTCGTCGTCGGTGGGCAGGTGCTCGATGCTGCGGTTGAGCCGGCCCGCCTTCTCCAGAAATCGCATGAAGCGCGCCTCCTGGTCCAGCAGCGCGCGGCCCAGGCGGCCGGTGATGGACAGGCACTGGGTCTGGAAGTAGTTGTCCCGCAGCACCAGCGCTGAGACCTCGTCGGTCATCTGCGCCAGCAGGGTGTTGCGCTGCTTCTCGGTCAGTTCGCCGTCGGCCATGGCCAGGCCGAGCAGGATCTTGATGTTGACCTCGTGATCCGAGGTGTCCACGCCGGCCGAGTTGTCGATGGCGTCGGTGTTGACCGAGACACCGGCCAGCGCGGCCTCGATGCGCCCGCGCTGGGTGAAGCCGAGATTGCCGCCCTCGCCCACCACCTTGCAACGCAGATCACGGCCATTGATGCGCACCGCGTCGCTGGCCCGGTCGCCGACGTCGGCATGGGTCTCGCTGCTGGCCTTGACATAGGTACCGATGCCGCCGTTGTAGAGCAGGTCCACCGGCGCCTTCAGGATGGCGGTGATCAGCTCGGTCGGCGTCAGCCGCTCGGCATCGATACCCAGCGCTGCGCGCACCTGCGGCGACAGCGGCACGCTCTTCTCGGTGCGGGCCCAGATACCGCCGCCGGCGCTGATCAGGGCGGCGTCATAGTCGGCCCAGGATGACCGCGGCAGGCCGAACAGGCGCTGGCGCTCGGCAAAGGACGTGGCGCAATCCGGGTCCGGGTCGAGAAAGATGTGACGGTGGTCGAAGGCCGCCAGCAGCCGGATGTGCGGCGACAGCAGCATGCCGTTGCCGAACACATCACCGCTCATGTCGCCGATGCCGGCGACCGTGAACGGCGTGGTCTGGATGTCGACGCCGCGCTCCCGGAAGGCGCGCTTGACGCTCTCCCAGGCGCCCTTGGCGGTGATGCCCATCACCTTGTGGTCGTAACCCACGCTGCCGCCGGAGGCGAAGGCATCCTCCAGCCAATGGCCGTATTCCTTGCTCACGGCGTTGGCATAGTCGGAGAAGGTGGCCGTGCCCTTGTCGGCGGCCACGACCAGGTACGGGTCGTCGCCGTCGTGGCGCTGCACCAGCGGCGGCGGCACCACCGTATCGCCGACGCGGTTGTCGGTCAGGTCGAGCAGGCCGCGCAGGTAGTCCTGGTAGCAGGCCACGCCCCCTTCAGGTAGGCCTCGCGGTCGCTCGAAGGCGGCGCCTTCTTCAGCACGAAGCCGCCCTTGGAGCCCACCGGCACGATGACGGTGTTCTTGACCATCTGCGCCTTGACCAGGCCCAACACCTCGGTGCGGAAGTCCTCCGGCCGGTCGCTCCAGCGCAGGCCGCCCCGCGCCACCTTGCCACCGCGCAAGTGCACGCCCTCGAAGCGCGGCGAGTACACGAAGATCTCGGCCATGGGCTTCGGCTCGGGCAGGCCCGGCACCCGGGCGCAGTCGAACTTGAAGCTGATGAAGCTGCGGCGGGGCCCCTCGCTGCCGCTGTGGCCGCGGCCGGTTCGCCAGGCGTTCGTACGCAGCGTGGCCTGCACCAGTGCCAGCAGCTGGCGCAGCACCCGGTCTTCCGACAGGTTGGTCACCCGCTCCAGGGCCTGCTCGATGGCATTGACCTGCGACGCCGCGGCCGCATCGTCGCGCTCGGCCGGCGAGTGGCGCAGCCGGAACAGCGTCACCAGCTGGCGGGCGATGCGCGGATGGTGGGCCAGCGCCGCCTCGATCGTCGCCTGCGACAGCGCAAAGCCGATCTGCTTGCAGTACTTGGCATAGGCCCGCAGGATGACCACTTCCTCGGCCGGCAAGGCGGCCAGCAGCACCAGCCGGTTGAAGTCGTCGTTCTCGATGCGGCCGTCGAACACCTGCGCAAAGGCATCTTCGAACAGCCGCGCCGCCTGCTGCGGCTCGACATGGGGCGGCACCGCCACCCGCAGGTCGAAGTCGTGCACCGACACCGCCGTGTCGCCATCGCCGATACGGTGGTTGTGCTCGCTCATCACGCGCACACCCAGGCGCTCCAGCATGGGCAGGCTGTCCGACAGCACCACCGAGCCGCCGCGGCGGTAGACCTTGAAGCCCCAGACATCGGCTTCGGCGCCAAGTGGCCGATACAACGCCAGTGCCAGCGGCGAGGTGGGCGTCAGCGTGTCCAGCTTGCGGGCGTCGGCCACGGCGGCACGGGCAGTGACGCGCTCGCGGTAGTCGGCCGGAAAGGCGGCGTTCCAGCGCTTGTACAGCGCCAGGCCGCGGGCCTCGCCTTCGGCCTCGACCAGGGCGTCGCGCAGCTGGTCCGGCCAGCGTCGCGCGGCAGCGGCCAGGCGCGCCTCCAGGTCGCGCCGTGGCACCTGCGGCATGGCGCTGTCGCCGATGCGGACCACGAAGTGGATGCGCGCAAGCGGGGTCTCGCCCAGCGAGACGTCGAAGTCCACGCTCTTGCCGTTGAAGGCCTGCACCAGGATCTGCTGGCAGCGCATGCGCAGGTCGGTGGCATAGGCGTCGCGCGGCACGAACACAAGGGCAGACACGAAGCGGCCGAAAGGGTCGCGGCGCAGGAACAGGCGCAGCCGCTGCCGGTCGCCGATGGCCAGGATGCCGAGCGCGTTCTCGTACAGCTCGTCGTCGCCGATCTGGAACAGCTCGTCGCGCGGATACGTCTCCAGGATATGGGCCAGGGCCTTGGCGCTGTGGCCGCCGGCGGGCAGGCCAGCGCGCTCGCGGATGGTCTCGACCTTGCCGCGCAGTAGCGGCGTCTCCGCCACGCTGGCGTTGTAGGCGGTGGACGTGAACAGCCCCAGGAAGCGATGCTCGCCGACCACACGGCCTGCAGCGTCGAAGCGCTTGACGCCGATGTAGTCGGTGTAGCCGGGCCGGTGGATGGTGGACCGCGTGTTGGCCTTGGTGACCACCAGTGCCGGCACCGGCGCATGGGCCAGCGCGCGTGAGTGCGGCGGCAGTGCCGTGAAGCTGGCCGACGCACGCTCGACGTCGGTCTCGCGCAGCACGCCCAGCCCGCTGCCCGGCACCAGGCGCAGCAGGTCCTGGTCACCCTCCTGCACCAGGTCGTGCTGGCGGTAGCCCAGCAGCACCATGTGGTCCTGCGCCAGCCAGCGCAGGAAGTCGCAGCTCTCGGCCATTTGGGCCGCATCCAGCGCCGCCGGCGGCGCGGCGTACTCGTCGATGGCCCGCTCCAGGGCCGCGACCATGCCGGGCCAGTCGGTCACCGCGGCCCGCACCTGGGACAGCACATGCTCGATGCCGGCCAGCAGGCCTGCGCGCTGCTCGGCATCCACCAGGCGGTCGACCTCGATGTGCATCCAGGACTCGCGCTTCAGCGCCGGTGCATCGGCCGGTGACGCCAGGGCTGTCAGCAGCCCCGCGGCGTCGCGCTCGACGGCAAAGATCGGATGCACGATCAGGTGCAGCGTCAGGCCCTGCCGGTTGATCTCCACCGTGGTGGAGTCGACCAGGAACGGCATGTCGTCGTTGACGATCTCGACCACCGTGTGGTGCGACGACCAGCCATCGTCGGCCAGCGTCGGGCTCTGCACCCGGACCTTGGGCATGCCGGCCAGGCGCTGTGCGCCGAACTGCCAGTGGCTCAGCAGCGCGCCGGCCAGGTCCTCGACGCTGCGCTCGGCCAGGTCGTCGGCATCGAACTGCTGGGCACATTCCTGCGCAAAGCATTCAAACAGCGCACGCCGGCCGGCCGGCAGCCGCGAGGCCGCCAGTTGCAGCATCTCGTCCAGGCGCTCGCGCCGCAGCGCGTCGGTGGAGGCATCCATCGTCCATCTCCTCGGTTATCCCGCCCGGCTTCTGGCCCGGCGTGGCTTCTGCTCCCGGCGTGAGGTCACCACGGCCAGGCCCGTCATCAGGTCGTCGACGGCATCGCGTCGGCGGCGGGATTGTCGGCGGCGGTGGCCGGCATGCCGATGACGTTGCCGTATGGGTCGATGCCGATGCGCCATCGGCGGGCATGGCCTTCAAGACTCGGTGCAGGCCCGAGCCAGGGCCTGGTCGATGTCCCACAGGATGTCATCGATGTGCTCCAGGCCGACCGAAATGCGCACCATCTCCGGCGTCACGCCAGCCGCCTTGAGCTGGTCGCCTTCGAGCTGGCGGTGGGTGGTGCTGGCCGGATGGCTGATCAGCGTGCGGGTGTCGCCGATGTTGACCAGGTGGCTCATGAACTGCGCGCTTTCGATGAAGCGCACGCCCGCCGCCTCGCCGCCCTTGACGCCAAAGGCCAGCAGGCCGCTGGCGCCGCGCATCTGCCGCGCCATCAGCGCATGCTGCGGATGGTCCGGCAGGCCGGGATAGTTGACGAAACTGACGCGCCGGTCGGCCTGCAGGAATCGCGCCACCGCCAGCGCGTTCTCACCATGGCGCTGCATGCGCAGCGGCAGGGTCTCGATGCCCTGCAGGATCTGCCAGGCGCTCATCGGGCTGAGCGCCGCGCCATACACGCGCAGCGTCTCGTAGCGGCAGCGCATCGCAAAGCCGAAGTCGCCAAAGGTCTCGTAGAACTTCACGCCGTGGTAGCCCGGCGACGGCTCGGTCATGCCAGGGAACTTGCCGCTGTCCCAGGGGAAGCGGCCGCCGTCGACCACCACGCCGCCGAGCGTGGTGCCGTGGCCGGCCAGGTACTTGGTGGCGCTGTGGACCACGATGTCGGCACCCAGGGCCACCGGGTTGCACAGCGCCGGCGACGGCACGGTGTTGTCGACGATCAGCGGCAGGCCGTGGGCATGGGCCACGTCGGCCACCGCCGCGATGTCCAGCACCTGGAGGCTGGGGTTGCCCAGCGTCTCTGCATACAGCGCCCGGGTGTTCGGCCGGATGGCTGCGGCAAAGGCGGTCGGGTCGGTGGCATCGACAAACGTGGTCTCGATGCCGAACTTGCGCAGGTTCACGGCCAGCATGGTGACCGTGCCGCCGTACAGGGCACCGGCGGCGACCACATGGTCGCCAGCCTGCAGCAGCGTCATCAGCGCCAGCGCCTCGGCGGCCATGCCGCTGGCGGCGGCCACCGCCGCCCGAGCGCCCTCCAGCGCCGCGACCCGCTCCTCCAGCGCCGCGACCGTGGGATTGCCCAGCCGCGAATAGACGTTGCCGAAGGTCTGCAGGTTGAACAGCGCCGCCGCATGCTCGGCGCTGTCAAAGACGAAGCTGGTGGTCTGGTAGATCGGCAATGCCCGCGCACCGACCGCCGCGTCCGGTATGTTGCCGGCGTGGATCGCCAGTGTCTCGGGCTTGAAGATCCGGTCGGCCATGGTGGTCAGCGAGCCGCGTCAGACCGGCCGCCTGGCCGAGATCACGCGGGTGTTCACACCGGCCCAATGCAGGCCGCCGAACAGGCGCGCATGCTCGATCTTCACGCAGCGGTCCATGACGCTGTCCAGGCCGGCCGCGCGCGCGATCGCGTCGCCTTCGTCGCTGACGACGCCGATCTGCTGCCACAGCACCCGCGCGCCGATGGCCACCGCCGCCCGCGCGATCGGCGGCACGTCGGCGCTGCGGCGGAACACGTCCACCATGTGGACCGGAAACGGTATCGCCTCCAGCGTCGGATAGCAGGTCTCACCCAGGATCTGCGGGTACTGCGGGTTCACCGGCACGATCCGGTAGCCCTTGCCCTGCATGTAGCTCGCCGCGAAGTAGCTGGGTCGGTGCCACTGCGCGCTCAGGCCCACCACGGCGATGGTGCGGCTGTCGCGCAGGATGCGGCGCAGGGTGGCGATGTCGTCGGACATGTCGGCAAGGGCTTGAAGCCCACTGTAACGCCGGGACGTGGCCGGTTGCGGCCTTCCGGCCCGGGGCCGCCGCGCTGCTAGACTGCTGCGGCCAGGAGAGCGTGTCAGCAAGTCGTGCGAGCGACCGGCCGATGCCGCCGAAGGCGCAGGGGTGGTGAAACCCCGAACGCTCAGGTACCGAGGACTGGCACCACGTCTGCTTCCACAGACGTTCCTCACTGGAGAGAGGCGGGCCCCGAGCCCGTCCACCGAAGGGGCAAGCGGCTGCCGGGGCGATACCGGTGCTGTCAATCTCTCAGGTAAAGCGGACAGCGAGGGCCCCATCCCGCCATCATCGGTGGCAGGATGGATTGACGGCCCTTGACGAAAGACCTGCGATGTCCGCCGCCGACCTGCTCAAGACCCCGTTGCATGCGCTGCACCTGGAACTCGGTGCCAAGACCATGCCCTTTGCCGGCTACGACATGCCGGTCAGCTACCCCGCCGGCATCCTGGCCGAGCATCACCAGTGCCGCCAGTCGGCAGCGCTGTTCGATGTCTCGCACATGGGCCAGCTGCGTCTGCACGGCGCCGACGCCGCCGCCGCGATGGAAAGCCTGGTGCCGGTGGACGTGTTGGGCCTGGGCCCGCACCGCCAGCGCTACGGCTTCTTCACCAACAGCGCCGGCGGCATCCTGGACGACCTGATGATGGTGCGTCGCGACGATCATCTGTTCGTCATCGTCAACGCCGGCTGCAAGGACGCCGACACCCGCCACCTGGTGACGCAGGTCGGCCACCGCTGCACCGTGGTGCCGATGCCCGACCAGGCGCTGCTGGCCCTGCAGGGGCCGCAGGCGGTGGCCGCGCTGTCGGCGCTGAACCCGGCCGCCGCCAGCCTGGTCTTCATGACCGGCGCGGCGATGACCCTGGCCGGCCAGCCCTGCTATGTCACCCGGTCCGGCTATACCGGCGAGGACGGCTTCGAGATCTCGGTGCCGGCCGACGGCGCGGTGGCACTGGCCCGCGCCCTGCTGGCCGATGCACGCGTCAAACCGGCCGGCCTGGGCGCACGCGACACGCTGCGCCTGGAGGCCGGGCTGTGCCTGTACGGCCACGACATCACCGAGACCACCACCCCGATCGAGGCCGGCCTGACCTGGGCCATCCAGAAGGTGCGCCGCCCTGGCGGCGAGCGCGCCGGCGGCTACCCCGGCGCCAGCGTCATCGAGGGCCAGCTGGCCAGCGGCGTCGCGGTGCGGCGCGTCGGCCTGGTCGGGCTGGAGCGCGCCCCGGTGCGTGAGGGCACCGTCATCACCAACGCGCAGGGCCACCGGCTCGGCCATGTCACCAGCGGTGCGCCCGGACCGACGGCGGGCCACCCCGTGGCCATGGCCTATCTGCCCGCCGACCATGCGATCGAGCACCACGAGGTGCTGGCTGAGGTGCGCGGGCGCCAGTTGCCGATGCGCGTGGCCAAGATGCCCTTCACCCCGCACCGCTACCAGCGCTGACTGCCCGAGCAAGCCCAAGGCCAAGCCCGGCCATCCCCCCCCCCGCGGCAGCCGCCGCAGCCCCTGAGGAGACCCTGCGCATGACGACCATGTTCACCCCCGACCACGAGTGGATCAACATCGAGGACCATGAGGCCGCCGTGGTCGGCATCACCCACCATGCCCAGGACGCACTGGGCGATGTCGTCTTTGTCGAGCTGCCGGAAGTCGGCCGCACCTACAAGAAGGGCGAGGTCACCGCGGTCGTGGAGTCGGTCAAGGCCGCCGCCGACCTGTACATGCCGGTCGAGGGCGAGGTGGTCGAGGTCAACGAGGCGCTGCGCGCCGACCCGTCCTTGGCCAACCGCGACCCGATGGGCGAAGGCTGGTTCTACAAGGTCCATGTCACGCACATGGAGCACTTTGACGAACTGATGGACCCGCCGGCCTACGACAAGCTGCTGAAGTCGCTCTGACCCTGTACCGACATCGTACCGACACCACCCCATGCTGCAAGCTGCCCACCCCCCGTTGCCCGAACTGGAAGACAGCCAGGCCTTTGCCGCCCGCCACATCGGCCCGGACGAGGCCGACGCGCGCCACATGCTGTCGGCCATCGGCGCCGCCTCGCGCCGCGCGCTGATCGAGGCCATCGTGCCGGCGGCCATCGCCCGCGCTGCGCCGATGCGCCTGCCCGCGCCGGCGACCGAGGCGCAGGCCCTGGCCGAGCTGGCCGGTATCGCGGCACGCAACCGGGTGATGCGCAGCTTCATCGGCCAGGGCTACCACGGCACCCACACGCCGGGCGTCATCCTGCGCAACATCCTGGAGAACCCGGCCTGGTACACCGCCTACACGCCCTATCAGGCCGAGATCTCGCAGGGGCGCCTGGAGGCGCTGGTCAACTTCCAGACCATGGTCTGCGACCTGACCGGCATGGCCATCGCCAATGCGTCGATGCTGGACGAGGCCACCGCGGCGGCCGAGGCCATGACGCTGGCGCGGCGCAGCGTGAAGTCGAAGTCGGACACCGTGCTGGTAGCCGGCGACTGCCATCCGCAGACCATCCAGGTGCTGCGCACCCGGGCAGAGCCGCTGGGGCTGTCACTTGCGCTGGCCAACTCGGCACCCGAATGGGAGGCCGCAATCGCCGGCGGCGACTATTTCGCGGTGGTGATCGGATACCCCACCACCAGCGGCTCGATCCACGACATCCGCGGCGACGTGGCACGCATCCATGCTGCGCAGGCCGCGCTGATCGTCTGCGCCGACCTGCTGGCGCTGACCCTGCTGGTACCGCCGGGCGAGTTCGACGCCGACGTGGTGGTCGGCAGCACACAGCGCTTTGGCATGCCGATGGGCGCCGGCGGGCCGCATGCCGGCTTCTTGGCCTGCCGCGATGCCTTCAAGCGCTCGATGCCCGGGCGCCTGGTGGGCGTCAGCATCGACAGCCACGGCCAGCCGGCCTACCGCCTGGCGCTGCAGACCCGCGAGCAGCACATCCGCCGCGAGAAGGCCACCTCCAACATCTGCACCGCCCAGGTGCTGCCGGCGGTGGTGGCCAGCATGTACGCGGTCTACCACGGCCCTCAAGGGCTGAAGCGCATTGCGCAGCGCGTGGCCAGCTACACCGCCATCCTGGCGCGCGGCCTGAAGGCCCTGGGCGCGCCGGTGCGGGCCGAGGCCGCGTTCGACACCGTCTCGCTCAAGACCGATGGCCGCACCGGCGAGTACATCGCCCGCGCCGAGGCCGCCGGGATGAACCTGCGGCGCTTCCCGGAGTGGGATGACGCCTACATCGCCATCGCGCTGGACGAGACCACCACGCGTGCGGACATCGTGGCGCTGTGGCAGGTGTTTGCGCCGGCCGGTGCGGTGCTGCCGCGCATCGAGGACTTTGAGTCGGGCGTCGAGCCGCTGATACCGGCCGAGCTGCGGCGCAAGAGCGACTTCCTGACCCACCCGGTGTTCAACCGCCACCACAGCGAGACCGAGATGCTGCGCTACATCCGCAGCCTGTCGGACAAGGACCTGGCGCTGGACCGCAGCATGATCCCGCTGGGCTCGTGCACCATGAAGCTCAATGCGACAGCCGAGATGATCCCCATCACCTGGCCGGGCTTCGCGAACATCCACCCCTATGCGCCGGCGGACCAGCTGGCCGGCTACCGGCAGCTGAACGACCAGCTCTGCGGCTGGCTGTCGGACATCACCGGCTATGCCGGCATCAGCCTGCAGCCCAATGCCGGATCTCAGGGCGAGTACGCCGGGCTGCTGGCCATCCGCGCCTGGCACCGATCACGCGGCGACAGCCAGCGCGACATCGTGCTGATCCCCGAGTCCGCGCATGGCACCAACCCGGCCAGCGCGCAGATGGTGGGCATGAGCGTGGTGGTGGTGAAGTGCGACGCCATGGGCAGCGTGGACCTGGCCGACCTGGAGGCCAAGTGCGTGCAGCATGCGCCGCGGCTGGCCGCGGTGATGATCACCTACCCCTCCACCTACGGCGTGTTCGAGGCCGGCGTGAAGGACCTGTGTGCGATGGTGCACCGCCACGGCGGGCGGGTCTATGTGGACGGCGCCAACATGAACGCCCTGGTCGGCATTGCCGCGCCGGGCGGCTTCGGCGGTGACGTCAGCCACCTCAACCTGCACAAGACCTTCTGCATTCCGCACGGCGGCGGCGGCCCGGGCGTGGGGCCGGTGTGCGTGGTCGACGACCTGGTGCCCGTCCTGCCGGCCGAGCCCGGCGCCGCCGATGGGGCCGCGGTCGGGCCGGTATCGGCCGCGCCGCTGGGCAATGCCGCGGTGCTGCCCATCAGCTGGATGTATGTGCGCATGATGGGCACCGAGGGCCTGACCCGGGCCACCGAGACGGCCATCCTGTCGGCCAACTATGTGGCCGCGCGGCTGGCCGACCACTACGACATCCACTACAGCAGCGGCGTGCCCGGCATCAAGGGTGGCGGCGTGGCCCATGAGTGCATCCTCGACCTGCGGCCGCTGAAGGACGCCAGCGGCATCACGGCCGAGGATGTCGCCAAACGCCTGATCGACTATGGCTTCCATGCGCCCACGCTGAGTTTCCCGGTCGCCGGCACCTTGATGGTGGAGCCGACGGAGAGCGAGCCTTTGATCGAGCTGGACCGCTTCTGCGACGCCATGATCGCCATCCGCGGCGAGATCGCCCGCGTCGAGTCCGGCCAGTGGCCGCGCGAGGACAACCCGCTCAAGCATGCGCCGCACACGGCGGCGGCGCTGACCGCCGACGACTGGCACCATGCCTACAGCCGGGAGGAAGCCGCCTACCCGGTGGCCGCGCTGCGACGCCAGAAGTACTGGTGCCCGGTTGGCCGGGTCGACAACGTGCACGGCGACCGCAACCTGCAGTGCAGTTGCCCGCCCATGAGCGACTACACCTGAGGACACCATGGCCGTCTCCGTCTTCGACCTGTTCAAGATCGGCATCGGCCCGAGCAGCAGCCACACCGTGGGCCCGATGCGGGCGGCACGGTTGTTCGGCCTGCGGCTGACCCATGCCGGGCTGCTGGAACGCACCGGCCGGCTGCAGGTGGATCTGTACGGCTCGCTGGGCGCCACCGGCAAGGGCCATGGCAGCGACAAGGCGGTGCTGCTGGGCCTGTCCGGCTGCGAGCCGGACACCGTGGACATCGAGTCCGTACCCCGGCTGCTGGCCGACATCCGCAGCCAGCAGCTGATCAACCTGATCGGGCGGCAGGTGGTGCCGTTCAACGAACGCAGCGACCTGAAGTTCCACCGCCGCGAGTCCCTGCCGTTCCATGCCAACGGCATGCGCTTTGCAGCCTTCGATGCCGACGGCGCTTTGCTCGAGCAGCATGAGTACTACTCGGTGGGCGGCGGCTTCGTGGTCAGCGACACCCTGGCCGCCGACGGCAGCCGGCAGAAGGCCATCGCGCCCGACACCACGGTGCTGCCGCATCCCTTTCACAGCGGCGACGAGCTGCTGGAGGCGACGCGCCGCCAGCGCTGCAGCATCGCGGAGCTGATGCGCCGCAACGAGCGCCACTGGCGCAGCGACGCCGACATCGACACCGGCCTGGCGCGCATCTGGCAGGCGATGCAGGACTGCGTGGCCCGCGGCGTGCGCACGCCCGGCGTGCTGCCTGGCGGCTTCAAGGTCAAGCGCCGGGCGCCGGACCTGTTCCGCCAGCTCACGGCCAACCCTGAGGCCGCGCTGCGCGACCCACTGCAGGTGCTGGACTGGGTCAACCTCTATGCGCTGGCCGTGAACGAGGAGAACGCCGCCGGCGGCCGCGTCGTGACCGCACCCACCAATGGCGCGGCCGGCATCGTGCCGGCGGTGCTGCACTACTACGACCGTTTCGTGCACGGCGCCACGGCCCGTGGCGTGCACGACTTCCTGCTCACCGCGGCGGCCATCGGCATCCTCTACAAGGAAAACGCCAGCATCTCCGGCGCCGAGGTCGGCTGCCAGGGCGAGGTCGGCGTGGCCTGCTCGATGGCCGCCGGCGCGCTGTGCGCGGTCCTGGGCGGCACGCCGGAGCAGGTGGAGAACGCTGCCGAGATCGGCATGGAGCACCACCTGGGCCTGACCTGCGACCCGGTGGGCGGGCTGGTGCAGATCCCCTGCATCGAACGCAATGCCATCGCCTCGGTCAAGGCCATCAACGCGGCCCGCATGGCGCTGCGCGGCGATGGCACCCACTTCGTGTCGCTCGACAAGGTCATCAAGACCATGCGCGAGACCGGCGCGGACATGATGACCAAGTACAAGGAAACGGCCCGCGGCGGCCTGGCGGTCAACATCGTGGAGTGTTGAGGGCGCAGTTGCGGCGCTCATGGGTCTCACTGGGCCCTATGCCCGCTTGGCGGATGGGTACGGCATCGCTCTGACTCTGACGATCTGCTGCTGCACTGGCAAGGCCAGGCAAGTTGCATAGCGGCGGGTGCTCGCTTCAGCAGTCCGCCTGAGCCATATGCGCGGCAAGGCCCGGGCCGACGGGCTTGGCAGCCAGAGTCCGGCGCCCGGCCCTGCGGTCCGGGTGCCCTGCGATCCTCAGCCCCGTGGCCCCGCGGCAAAACTCGCTACGCTCGCTGGCGCTCGCTGCGCTCAAACAGGTGCCGCGAGTCAGAAGTGGATGCGCGCGGGTACGCGCGCGGGCCCCGGCGCTTGCGGTACTCGGCGCCTCACCACAGGCCACCCAGCCCGCCAGCCCCGACCTTGCTGGAGCAGTGGTGGGCGCGGCCGATGACAAACACGGTGCTGG
>JBJXHB010000021.1:0-23131 GCA_046160725.1 Aquabacterium sp. | reverse complement strand
CCCTGGATCCACTTTCCGCTCGGGCTGATGAAGGCCCTGGGCGACGAGCGCATCGAGTGGCGGCTGCCCACCGAGCCGGAGCCCGCGATGGCCGGCCGCCGCATCCCCAGCCCGCGCGGCAAGGTGCTGGGTGGCACCAGCGCCATGAACGGCATGGTCTACATCCGCGGCCAGGCCGAGGACTACGACGCCTGGGCCGCCGCCGGCTGCAGCGGCTGGGGCTGGGCCGACGTGCTGCCCTGGTTCGTGCGCGCCGAGGCCAATGCCGCCATCGGTGGCCCGCGCCATGGCCGCGACGGGCCGCTGCGGGTCAGCTCGCCACAGCGCGGCGATGCGCTGTGCGAGGCCATCGTCGCCGCCGGGCGCGGCCTGGGCTGGCCGGCCAACGACGACTTCAACGGCGCGTCGCAGGCCGGCATCGGCTGGTACCAGCACACGCTGGCCGATGGCCGCCGCAGCACCGCCTGGCGCGGCTACCTGCACGGCCGCCCGCTGCCGGGCCTGGAGGTGCGGCATGGCACGCCGGTGCGGCGCATCGTGTTCGACAGCGCCGCCGATGGTGCGCCGCGCGCGGCCGGCGTGCTGGCCCTGGTGCAGGGGGCCGAGCGGCGGCTGGTGGCGCGGCGCGAGGTCATCGTCTGCGCCGGCAGCTACCACTCGCCCCAACTGCTGCAGGTCAGCGGCATCGGTGACCCGGCCCACCTGGCCAGCCTGGGCGTGCCGGTGGTGGCGGCCGCGCCGGCGGTGGGCGAGAACCTGCAGGACCACATCCAGGCCCGGGTGCGCTTCACGCTGAACCGGCCGTTGGGGCTGAATGTGTTGTACCACCGGCCTTTGCACCTGGCCGGCGAGCTGCTGCGCTTTGCGCTGCTGCGCCAGGGCCGCTGCATGGCGCCGCCCATCCGCACCGGCGCCTTCGTCCGCGGCGACGGCGCGCCGGGGCGGCCGGACCTGCAGTTCCACTTCATCGAGTTCACCTCCACCGGCATGGGCCAGCCGCCGCACCGCGAGCCGGGCTTCTGGGCCAGCGTGTGCGCGCTGCGGCCGGCCAGCCGTGGCCGAGTGGCGGCGCGCACGCCGGCCATGGCCGACGCGCCCTCCATCGTCGGTCACTACCTGGCCGACGAGCGCGACGCGCAGCTCACGCTGGCGGGCGTGCGCCTGGCGCGGGCGCTGGCGCAGCAGCCGCCGCTGGCCGGGCTGGTCGAGGCCGAGGCCGACCCGGGCACCGCGCTGCGCGACGACGCCGCGCTGCTGGACTGGATCCGTGCCACCGCGGTGACGGTCTACCACCCGGTGGGCACCTGCCGCATGGGCGGCGATGCGGGCTCGGTGGTGGACCCGCAGCTGCGGGTGCGCGGCGTGCAGGGCCTGCGGGTGGCCGACGCCTCAGTGATGCCGATGCTGGTGAGCGGCAACACCAATGCGCCGGCGACCATGATCGGGGAGCGGGCGGCCGACCTGGTCCGCCGCGGCTGAGCGGCCCTGGCGTGGCCGCCCTTGCCGGTGTGCAGGCCGGGCATGACCGCCCCGCCTCCCGCAAGGCGGGCCCGCCCCGGGAAATCCATGAGCACGGTTTCGACCCTGCCGATGGCGATCCGGTCCGGCGTCCCGTAACCTCGCCCGCTATCCCTGCCGACCGGACCCAACCTCGAGGACCCCCTCCATGATCCGCCGCCAACTCATCGCTGCCGCTACCGCTGGCATGGCCGCGCTGGCCGCGCTGCCCGCCACGGCGCAGACGGTCAACATCCTGTTCAACAGCTTCATCCAGGGCCAGCACCCGGTGAACACCCGCATCCTGCGGCCCTGGGCCGAGGACGTGGCCAAGGCCACGGAAGGCCGCGTCAAGATCGAGATCCCGCCCACCAGCCTGGCCGCGCCGCCGCAGCAGCTGGACGGCGTGACCAAGGGCGTGTTCGACATGGCCTACCAGTTCCACGGCTTCATGCCCAACGTCAAGCTCACGCAGCTGGCGCACCTGCCCGGCGTCAACACCACCTCCGGTGGCAGCTCGGTGGCGCTGTGGCGCACCTACGAGCGCTTCTTCGCCAAGGCCGACGAACTGAAGGACGTGCAGGTGCTGGGCATGTTCGTGGCACTGCCCGGGCCGATCTTCTCCATGAAGGGCCCCATCGACGGCGTGGCCCAGCTCAAGGGCGTGAAGGTCTATGCCATCCCCGGGGTGGCCGCCAAGGTGCTGGAAGGCACCGGCGCCGGCGTCGTCGCCGCACCGGCGGTGCGCAGCCACGAGATCATCTCCGGCGGCACCGTCGATGCCTATGCCGGGTACTCGGTGATGGACGCCGCCGCGTTCAAGACGCTGTCCTATGCCAAGCATGTGACCGACATCCCCGGCCACCTGACATCGCCGGCCTTCGCGATGTTCATCAACAAGAAGAAGTGGGAGTCGATCGCGCCCCGGGACCGCGAGGCCATCCTCAAGCTGTCGGGCGAGGCACTGTCGCGGCGCTTTGCGGTGTATGACGAGATGGAGGCCAAGGCGCGCGCCGACGCCCAGGCCGCCGGCGTGACGATCCGCATGGCCAGCCCGGCCTTCGTTGCCGACCTGATGGCCCTGGCCGCACCGCTGGAGCAGGCCTGGCTGGCCGATGCCAGGGCCGCGGGCGTGGATGGTGCAGCGGCGCTGGCCTTCTACAAGGCCGAGGCTCAGAAGAACGCCCGGTGATGTCGGCCCGGCGCGCCGAGCAGGTGCTGGGCACGCTGTCGGCGTTGCCGCTGGCGCTGATCGTCGCGCTGACGTTCGCCGACGTCTTTGCGCGTTACCTGTTCGCGCGGCCCATCCGGGGCAGCGTGGAGGTCATCCAGTACGCCATGGCGCTGGTGATCTTCACCGCGCTGCCGCTGGTCACGCGCAGCCGCGGCCATGTGTCGGTGAGCCTGATCGACCATCTGATGCGGGGCGGCGCGCGGCGCCTGCAGCGCAGCCTGTGCGACGCGGTCAGCCTGCTGGCGCTGGCGGTGCTGACATGGCGCCTGGCGGCGCAGGCCCTGTCGGACATGGCCAGCTCGGCCAAGACGATCGTGCTGGGCCTGCCGCAGGCGCCGCTGGTCTGGCTGATGTGCGGCTTCTGCGCCATCTCCACGCTGATCATGGCGCGCCTGCTGCTGGACAGCCTGGCCGACCGGGGTGACGCGGAGGCCCCGCCTTGACCGCCGCGTTGATCGGTTTTGCCGTGGTCTTCGTGCTGGCGTTTGGCGGCGTGCCGTTGGCCTGGGCCATGCTGGTGGCCGGCGTGGGCGGCTTCGCGGCGCTGCGCGGGATGGAGCCGGCGCTGGCCATGCTGGGCCAGATCGTGGTGGACTCGTCGGCCAACTACGGCATGAGCGTGCTGCCGATGTTCATCCTGATGGGCCTGTTCGTGCACAAGGCGGACATCAGCGGCGAGCTGTACGACGCCGCCAACGCCTGGCTCGGCCATCTGAAGGGCGGCCTGGCCCATGCCACGGTGCTGGCCTGCGCGCTGTTCGCGGCGATCTCGGGATCCAGCATCGCCACCGCGGCCACCATGACCAAGGTGGCCATACCGCCGATGCGCCGCCTCGGCTACCACGACCGGCTGTCCACCGGTGCCGTGGCATCGGCTGGTGTGCTGGGCGTGCTGATCCCGCCGTCGGTGCCGCTGGTGATCTTCGGCCTGCTCACCGAGACGGACATCCGCAAGCTCTTCATCGCGACCATCGTGCCGGGACTGCTGGTGACGGTGCTCTTCATCGGCGCGGTGTGGTTGACGGTCACGCTCAACCCGCAGCTCGGTCCGCGCGGACAACGCCTGCCGCTGGCGCAGCGCTTCGCGGCGCTCAAGGGCGTGTGGTCCACGCTGGTGCTGTTCGTGTTCGTGATGGGCGGGCTCTATGGCGGCGTGTTCACCGCCACCGAGAGCGCGGGCATCGGCGCGGCCGGCGCCTACCTGATCGCGCTGGCCCGCGGGCGCATGAGCCGCGCGGCCGCGCTGGACTGCCTGACCGAAACCGCGCGCACCACGGCGATGCTCTTCTCCATCGTCTTCGGCGCGCTGGCCTTTGCCAACTTCATCACCCTGTCCGGCATGACCGGCCAGCTGGTGGCCTGGATCGAGGGCACCGGCTACGGCGCCACCGGCGTCATCCTGTGCATGGCCCTGATCTACCTGGTGCTCGGCTGCCTGATGGAGGCCATGGGCCTGATGCTGCTGACGGTGCCGATCTTCACGGCCATCGTCGTGCAGCTGGGTGTCAACCCGATCTGGTTCGGCGTGTTCGTGACCATGATGATCGAGATCGGCATGCTGACACCGCCGGTGGGCATGAACGTCTTCACCGTCAAGAGCCTGCTGCCGGACGTGGGCATCGGCACCATCTACCGCGGCGTCATGCCCTTCGTCCTGGCGAACCTGCTGGCGGTGGGCGTCATCATCGCCTGGCCGCAGCTGGTGCTGGCGCCTCTGCGCTGGTTCTGAGGGCGCGCCCACGTGACCGCCGACCGCTACCTCGCCGACCGCTTCATCGAGGACGCCTGGTACGTCGCCGCCTGGAGCCACGAGCTGGCCGACGGCGCGCTGTTCGCCCGCACCCTGCTGGGCCGCCCGCTGGTGCTGCACCGCCTGGCCGACGGCCGCGTGGCGGCGCTGGACGACCGCTGTTGCCACCGCGCCGCGCCGCTGTCCATCGGCCGCAAGGAGGTCGACGCCATCCGATGCCTGTACCACGGCCTGAAGTTCGACGCGGGCGGGCGCTGCATCGAGATGCCGGGGCAGGACCACATCCCGCCGCAGGCCTGCGTGCGCAGCTATCCGGTGGTCGAGCGCGACCGCTTCGTCTGGGTGTGGATGGGCGACCCGGCCGCCGCGGACGAGTCGAAGATCCTCGACTTCTTCTGGCACGACCATGCCGACTGGCGCATGAAGCCGGGCTACATCCACTACCAGGCCCACTGGCAGCTGATCGTGGACAACCTGCTCGACTTCTCCCATTTGAGCTATGTGCATCCCGCCACGCTGGGCACGCCCAGCCTGGCGCAGACGCGGGCCCAGGTGCAGCCGCTGCCGGGCGGCGAGGGTCTGCAGGTCACGCGCTGGGCCCTCAACGACGAGATGCCGCCCAACCACAAGCGCGTGGCGCGCTTCCAGGGCCCGGTGGACCGCTGGCAGATCTACACCTGGCATCCGCCGGCGCAGATGCGCATGGACGCCGGCAGCGCGCCGGCCGGCACCGGCGCACCCGAGGGCCGCATCGCACCCGAGGCCATGAAGTTCCGCCACACCTCGGTGCAGACACCCGAGACGGCCACCAGCACGCACTACTTCTTCTGCCAGGCGCGCAATTTCGAGCTGCATGACGTGGCCATGACCGAGGCGATCTTCAACGACGTGGCCACCGCCTTCGCCGAGGACCGGACCATGATCGAGGCCCAGCAGCGCAGCCTGGACGCCGCAGCCGGCTTCAAGCCGGTGGCCTCGGTGCACGACCAGGCCCTGACCATGGCGCGGCAGCTCATCCGGCGGCGGCTGGACGCCCGAAGCCACATCTGACGCCAACTGGAGCGCAATCATGAACCGTCGTTCGATCCTGCCCCGCCTGTACGCCGCCGCCAGCCTGTGCGCGGTGCTGGCCGCACCGGCCGCGCTGGCCCAGGCCGACTGGCCCACCCGGCCGATCCAGATGGTGCTGCCGTTCCCGCCCGGAGGCCCCAGCGAGATCGTGATGCGCCTGGCCGCCGAGAAGATGCAGGCCGCGCTCAAGCAGCCCATCGTCATCGTCAACAAGCCCGGTGCCGGCGGCAATATCGGCGCCGGCGAGGTGGCCCGGGCCGCGCCCGATGGCTACACCTGGCTGTGGGGTACCGACACCCTGGTCACCGTGAACCCGCATGTCTACAAGCAGCCCGGCTTCAAGGTCGAGGACCTGCAGCCGGTGACCATCGGCACCCTGTTCGCCCAGGTCCTGGTGTGCAACCCCGCGCTGGGCGTGAAGACCGCGCGCGAGCTGATCGCCAGAGCCAAGACCGACAAGCTCAGCTATGCCAGCGGCGGCGCCGGCGTGCCGGGACATCTGTCGATGGAGTTGATGCAGCACATGGGGGGATTCGACATGGCGCACATCCCGTACAAGGGGCCGGCACCGGCCACCCAGGACGTGATCGGCAACCAGGTGCCCTGCGGCCTGCTGGCCGGGCCCACGGTGCTGCCGCACGTGCGCTCGGGCCGGCTGGTGGCGCTGGCCGTCTCCGGCACGCAGCGTTCGCCGGCGCTGCCCGACGTGCCCACCATGGCTGAGGCCGGCCTGCCGGGCTATGAGGCCAATTTCGGGCTGGCCATGTTCGCGCCCCGTGCCACGCCGGCGGCCATCGTCGCACGCATGCACCAGGCTTTTGCCGACGCGCTGCGCGCGCCGGACGTGGCCGAGAAACTCAAGGCCAGCGACCAGGCGGTCGTCGCCAGCACACCAGCCCAGGCCGCCGCCACACTGGCGGCGGACAGCAAGAAGTGGGGCGAGGTGGCGCGGCGGATCCAGCTGGGGCTGGATTGAGCCGCCAGTCGAGTTGGCTCGACGTTGGGATCGCTCAGACCACCTCGAACACCCGCACCAGCACCGCCGCCGCCTCCGGCCGCAGCGGCTGCAGCGTGCCCACCAGGCGCCGGCGGCTGAGCCAGGCCCAGGGGCCGTCGGGCGCGGTCACCGCCACCTGCGAGCGGGCATAGCGCGGCTGCACCGACTCGTCGATGGTCACGCGGTTGTGCACGGTGAGCACCGTGCCGTCGTGGACCTGCATCTCGTACAGCGCGTCCAGCTCCTTGACGCCATCGGCGCGCAGCAATTGCCGGTCCGCGCCGCCGGCGCGCACGGTGCCGTGCAGCGCCTCGAAGCCCTCGGCGCCCCAGAAGGCGCCACCGAGGATGGGCACGATGAAGCGCTCGCCCAGCGGGCTGCGGCCCAGGCCCTCGCGCTCGCCAATGGCCACCGCGGCATGCCACAGCAGGCGGCAGCCCGGCGTCTCCACCGGCTGGCGGGCGGCCAGGCGGCGCAGCGCGTTGTGGTCGGCGATCAGGTCGGGGTGGTCAGGGATGCGGTCGGCGGTGTTCATGACGGGACCATACCAGCCGTGCTGCAGAGCGCGGCCCGGCCCGAGGATGAAACCGATTGACGCGGGGGTGCGGCGCTCCTACCGTGCCTGGAATCAACCACGAGGAACGACCGATGAAGATGCGCAGCTACCAGGTCTGCCAATGTGGCCAGCCGCTGCTGGCCAGCGATGCCAAGGTGCCGCAGCCGCAGGGCGCGCAGGTGCTGCTCAAGGTGAAGGCGGCCGGTGTGTGCCACTCCGACCTGCACATCTGGGACGGCTACTACGAGATCGGCGGCGGCAAGCAGCTGAACCTGGTCGACCGCGGCATCCGGCTGCCGCTGACCATGGGCCATGAGAACGTCGGCGAGGTGGTGGCGCTCGGCCCCGATGCACGCGGCGTGGCGCTGGGCGACATCCGCCTGGCGCACCCCTGGATCGGCTGCGGCCAGTGCAAAGCCTGCCGGCGCAACGAGGAGAACCTGTGCCCGACGCCGCGCTTCCTGGGCGTGTTCCAGCAGGGCGGCTATGCCACCCACCTGCTGGTGCCGGATGCGCGCCACCTGTTCGAGATCGGACCCTTGAGCCCGCAGCAGGCCGCGCCGCTCGCCTGCTCCGGTGTCACCGCCTATGCCGCGCTGAAGAAGGTGGCCGCCACGCTGGCGAGCGAGCCGGTGGTGGTGATCGGCGCCGGCGGCGTCGGGCTGATGGCCATCGCGCTGGCGAGGATGATGGGTGCGGTGGCGGTGATCGCCGTCGATATCGATCCGGCCAAGCGGGACGCCGCGCTGAGCGCAGGAGCTTCCATCGCCATTGACGGCGCCGCGGCCGATGCGGTGGCGCAGATCCAGAAGGCCACCGGCGGTGGCTCCATCGCCACACTCGATTTCGTCGGTGCCGGCCAGACGGTTGATCTGGCCATCGCGGCGGCCGTCAAGGGCGGCACGGTGGTGGTGGTGGGCCTGTTCGGCGGCGCCATCCAGCTGCCCACGCCCTACCTGCCGATGCGTGCGCTGACGTTGCGCGGCTCCTACGTCGGCAGTCACGGCGAGATGGCCGAGCTGCTGGCCCTGGTGGCCCGCCAGGGCATGCCCCCAGTGCCCATCGCCACAAGGCCGCTGGGCCAGGTGCAGCAGGCCCTGGACGACCTGCGGGCCGGGCGGGTGGTGGGGCGGGTGGTGTTGACGGACTGAGGCCAGTTCGACCCCACGGCCATGCCAACATGCCGGGCATGATGTCGATGGCGCGCTTTCCTGCTCTTCCCGATGCCCTGCGCCAGGCGCGGCTGGCGCCCCCGGCGCGCGGCGCCGCGGTGGT
Source organism: Aquabacterium sp. (assembly GCA_046160725.1). GTDB lineage: Bacteria > Pseudomonadota > Gammaproteobacteria > Burkholderiales > Burkholderiaceae_C > JBJXHB01. The sequence continues at coordinate 14,751 of JBJXHB010000021.1, read as the reverse complement.
GATCGACACCGACTGCGCCAACGAGATCGACGACCAGTTCGCGCTGGCCTGGGCGCTGCTGGCCGGGGACCGGCTGGACCTGCGCGGCGTGTGTGCCGCGCCGTTCTCCTTCGAGCATCGGCGGCGCGAGCTGGTGCGCGCCCGGGTGGCGCGCGACCGGCCGCATGCGGCCAGCGATGACGACCGCGAGCTGCTCGCCCTGCATGCCGCACGCCTCGCGCGCTGGGAGGGCGAGGGCTGGGACGTGGCCAGCGTCGCGCTGCATGGCCTGGTGCCGCCGGACGAGGGCATGCGCCTGAGCCTGCTGGAGATCGAGCGCGTGCATCGGCTGCTCGGGCTGCGGCCCGAGGGCCGGGTGCATGCCGGATCCACCCGCTGGTTCGAGGCCGCGGCGCCCGAGGCCTCGGCGGCCACCGCCTGCCTGATCGAGCAGACCATCGCGCTGCCGCCGGGGCAGCCGCTGTATGTGCTGGCGATGGGCTGCCTGAGCAACATTGCCAACGCCTTGCGGATGCAGCCCGGTCTGGCGGAGCGCATCGTCGTGGTGTGGACCGCCGGCTACCCGAGCCATACGCCCTGGCGCCACCGGGCCTTCAACCTCGAGCAGGACGTGGCCGCCGCGCAATGCGTTTTCGACAGCGGCGTGCCCCTGGTCTACCTGCCCGGCTACCACGTCGGCGCGCAGCTGCGCCTGTCGCTGGCCGAGGTCGAGCGCCATGTGCGGCCCTGCGGCGCCATCGGCGCCTATCTGCACGGCCTGTTCGCGCACAACCCGCTGTGGCCGCTGGCCGGGCCGCCGGCGCGCATGGACGCCCACAGCTGGGTGATCTGGGACCTGATCGTCGTGGCCTGGATGCTCGACCCCGGCTGGGTGAGCAGCGCGCTGGTGCCCACGCCCTGCATCGGCGGCGACCTGTACTTCCGCCCGGGCAGCGGCCGGGTGCCGATGCGCGAAGGCACCGCGGTGGCGCGCGACGCGATCTTTAACGATCTGTTCGATCGGCTGGCGCGGGCGCCGGGTTGAGACGGCCGGCCGCGGTGCCTGCGCCGGCAGCGCGTTCGGGCACACCGAAGCGCTGACGCAGGTCCGCGCACTCGTCCACCACCCACTCGACGATGGCATGGCCCAGGTACTCGTCCACCCGTGCCCGCACATGCTCGACCAGGGCGGCGTCGCTGCGCTCGGTGGACCAGTCCTCGCCGTCGCCGCCATGCCCGGCCGGTCGGGCGGAGAGCACGCGCCACTTGGCGCACCAGGTCACGGCCCACAGCCACATCGCCTCGCGCAGCGGCGCGATCCAGGCACGCTCGGTGTCGGCGCCGTCGCCCAGCGCGGCCAGCCACTGCTCGCAGGCCGCGGCCACCTCCGGGACGCTCAGCTCGGCGCGGGACTCGCGATCCCATGTGGTGGAGGTATGGAGCGTGGCATGGGCCAGGTCCAGCGCGGCTGCGCCGTAGCGGGCCTTCTCCAGGTCGACCAGCACCGCGCGGCCCGCGGGCAGGACCAGAAAGTTGCCGGGGTGGGCGTCGAAGGCGATCAGCCGCTTCGGTGGTCGCGGTGCGGCGTCGCGCAGGCGACGCCAGCGTGTGAACGCGCCCTCGATCGCCCGCTGCGCGGCGGGCGCGATGCCGGCAGCGCCCAGATGTCGGGCCTGTTGCGCCAGTTCGTCGTCGAGTGCGGCCAGCGGGTCGGCGGGGTCCATCAGGGGCGGGCGCTGAGCCGCCGCTGGCAGCGGCAGGCGGTGCAGCGCTGCCAGTGCGTGCACGAGCAGGGGCAGCTCCTGCGGCAGCAGGAGCGGCCGGCCGTCGATGGCCTGCACCAGCAGCGCGCCACGGGGCAGGGCGACCGATGGCGACAGCACCGCGGCGCAGGTCGGCGCATGGCCGCCAGGCGCGGCGCGGTGGAAGCAGGCGGCCTCGTAGGCCAGGTGCTCGGCGGCCGACAGACCAAGCTGGCTTTGCTTGGGCACGCGCGCCAGCAGCGCGGTGCCGGCCAGGCGCACGTGGTCGTGGGCCAGGCCCTTGTCCGGCAGGGGCTCCAGCGGCGCGTCGGCCTGCGGATGGCCCGCCTCGCGCAGCGCCTGGCGCAGCGCGGCGCACAGTGCCTGCGGGTTCATGCGGCTTCGCCCAGCCGCAGCACCTGCGCACCGCAGGCGGCCACCGCGGCATCGGCATCGGCCGCGTCGTGGGTGACCAGCAGCATCGGCAAGCGGCGCGCGGCCGCATGGTCGAACACCATCTGCCGAAAGCCGCCGCGCAACGTGGCATCCAGCTTGCCGAAGGGCTCGTCCAGCAGCAACGCCCGCGGCCGGGCCAGCAGGGTGCGCAACAGCGCCACGCGGGCGCGTTGGCCGCCGGACAGCGTGCCAGGGTCGCGCGCGGCCATGCCGGCGAGGCCGGCCTGCGCCAGGGCGTCTTCGACGGTGGCCCGGCGGTGCGCACTCGGCCGCACGTCCGGTGGCAGCGCGAACAGCAGGTTGCCCGCCACCGTCAGATGGGGGAAGAGCAGGTCATCCTGGAACAGCAGGCCCAGGCGCCGGCGCTGTGGCGGCAGGCCCGACAGGTCGTCGTCGCCGATCATCACGCGCCCCGCGGCCGAAAAGACAGGGTCCAGGGTGCCGGCCATCCAGGCCAGCAGGCTGGACTTGCCGCAGCCGCTGGGGCCCATCACCACCAGGCAGGCGCCGGGCGCGACGGTTGCATCCAGGCGACCGACCAGCACCTGTTCGCCGATGCCCAGCCGCACGCCCGACAACTGCAGCGACTGGCCGCCGCCCAGGCCGGCCCAGGACCGATGCCTCGGCGCGCCCATGGGCGATGAGGCCTGCCGCTTCATGCCTTGCTCCGGCGCGGCCGGCCGGCCGGCAGCCACAGGGCTGCGGCATAGGCCAGCAGGGGCAGGGCGGCCTGCAACAGCGCCCAGATGCCGATCACGCGCCGATCCGCGCCGCCGGAGAGCGTGACCGCCTCGGTGGTCAGGGTCGCCACGCGGCCGGCTCCGGCAAACAGGGTCGGCAGGTACAAGCCCACGCTGACGCCGAAGCCCACGGCCGACGCCAACCACAGCGGCCGGGCCAGTATGGGCAGCTTGATGCGCCAGAACGTCCGCCAACGTGATGCGCCCAGGCTGGCGGCACTGCGCTCGTAGCGCCTGTCGAAGGCGCGCCAGGGGTCGGCAAGCGACAGGAACAGGTAGGGCAGCACGAAGACCAGGTGGGCCCAGACGACGGCCGCCGCCGTCCCGTCCAGGCCCATTCGGACCAGCAGCACCTGCGCCCCGAAGAGAAAGGCCACCTGCGGCACCAGCAGCGGCAGGTACAGCGGCGCCAGGGAAGCCGGGCGCCGACGGTGGGTCGACTCGTTCTCCAGGCACGCCACCACCAGGGCTGCCGCCAGGAGGGTGGTTGCCAGGCCGATGCCCACCGTTGACATCAGTGGCCCGGACAGCTGGCTCGACTGTTGCAGCCATTGACGGGCCGACCATTCGGCGGGCCACACCTGCGGGTAGCGCCATGAGTGGGCCAGCGACCAGACCGCCAGGCCCGCCAGCCCCAGCGCGGCCAGAAGCTGCAGCAATGCGGCGCCACGGCCGGCCGCCAGGGCCAGCGTGGCGGCCATGCCGTCGCGGCTGCCGCGCTCGACCCATGCCCTGCCCCACCGGGACACCACGATCTCGGCAAGGCGCCAGACGACCAGGCTGGCCACCACCATGACGAGCAGCAGCACCGCTGCCGCCGCTGCGGGAAAGTAGCGCTGCGTGTCGGGATGCTGGAACTCCTGCACCGCCCAGGCCGCGAGCGTCGGTGGATGGGTCGGCCCCAGGATCAGCGCCACGTCCACGACGGTCAACGAAAACGCCAGAACCGCCATCACCGGCAGCCGCACCTGTCGATAGACCTGCGGCACCAGCACCTTCAGGGCCGCGGTCACCGGCCCGTAGCCCATGGCGCGGGCCGCTGCGAGTTGGGCCGTGGCGCGGGTCTGGCCGACGGCCCCCAGCATCATCAGCATCAGGTACGGGACTTCCTTGAGCATCAGACCGGCCACCAGGGCCAGCCCGGATGGATGGCCGACCGTTGCCACATCGGGTGGCAGGCTCCAGCCCGTCAGCCCCGGCGAAACCCAGCGCACCAGCCATCCCGACGGCGCAACCAGGAAGGCAAAGCCGATCGCCAGAGCCGAGTGGGGTGTGGCCAGCAAGGGAGCCAGCGGTCCCGACAGTCGCCGCGCCCAGGGCCGGTCATGGACCAGCGACAACCATCCCAGCGCCAGCAGCAGCGACAGCACGGTGGCCAGCCAGCCGCTGAGCAGCGTGACCTGCCATGCCGTCCCGAACCCGGGGCTGGCGAACAAGGTCCGCCAGGCGTCCAGCGAGGGCTCGGTGCGGCCGAGCGCCGGCAGCCATCCGAAGGCCGGCGCCAGCGTGCCCGCCAGCCCGGCCAAGACCGGGATGCCGAGCAGGCCCAGCGTGACCACCGGCGCGACGCGTAGCCAACGGCCGGCGCCGCGTCCCGTCAGCGGCTGACCCGCCGCTGCCATTCCGACGTGATGCGGGTCATCCACGACGCATGGGGCTCGAGCTGCGGCCGGCTCAACTGCTGGGCACTGGGCAGGGCCGGGTCCTCCGCGGCGCCCTCGAACAACGCCCGCTGGGCCGGGCTCAGCCGCTCGGCATTCAGGACGTTGACCGCGCCCAGGTGGGCCAGGTCCTGCGCGCGGGCCTGCACCATGGGGTCGATCAGGAAGTTGGCCAGCACCAGCGCGCCCTCGCGAGCCCTGGCGTTGTACGGAATGGCCACGAAACTGGTGTTGCCCAGTGTGCCCTTGGCGAACGTGAAGGTGCGCACACTGGCCGGCAAGAGCCCGGACCGCACCGCGACCGCGGCCTCCGACGGCGTGAACGACAGGGTGATGTCGATCTCGCCGTCGTTCAGCAGCTGGCGCTGCGCCGGCCCGTTCTCCGGGAACTGCCGGCCGCCGCGCCACAGGTGGGGCCGCAGGGCGTCGTACCAGTCCCACAAGGGCCGGGTTACCCGCTCGAAGTCGTCGTCGCGGACGGGCAGCTGCAATCGGGAGGCGTCGTCGGTCAGGTCCAGCAGGGCCTGCTTCAGGAAGGATGCGCCGATGAAGTTCTGGGCACTCGGGTGGGTCAGGCGGCCGGGATGCCGGCGCGCCCAGTCCAGCAGCTGCGGCGCGCTGGAGGGCGGCGCGCCACGGTGGCGTGCCGTGTCGATGATGAAGACCAGCTGCGCCAGCCGCCAGGGCACCGCGAAGCCATCCACGGGCACGGTGAAGTCGATGATGTTCGACAGCTTGCGGCGGGTGTCGACCAGCGGCCAGTTGGGCAGAACGGTGGTCACCGGCCCGGCGAGCAGGGCCTGCTGCCGCAGGGCCAGGAGGTTGGGTCCATTGACCCACAGCAGGTCGACCGACCCGTCACGGTCGCGACCGGCGGACCTCTCCGACACCACGCGGGCGACGGCCTCGGCTGTGTCTTTCAGCCGCACGTGGACCACCCGCACGCCGAAGCGCGCCTGCATCTCGCCGCCGACCCAGGCGATGAAGGCGTTGGTCTTCTCGTCGCCGGCCCAGGCATTGAAGTAGACAGTCTGCCCGCGTGCCTGCTGCAGCGTCCGTGGCCAGTCGGCCGGGACGGGCACCGCCTGGCCGAGCGCAGCGGGTGTGGCAACGGTCGCCAAGGCGCCCGCGCCGAGGGCGAGCATGGCGCGGCGCGACCAGGTTGTCATGGGCGGCGCGTACGGTCTCGTCATCAGGTCGGTCGGTTCCACGGGCGCTGTTGAGTCGAAATCACCGTCATTATGGTTACGGCCGCCTCGGGCCACCGGCTCATGGCGGCGGGATGCTGTCCGATCCGACGTCAGGCGCATCGATCCATCCGGGCGGTACGCGGGCCAGGTCCTGCGGCAGGTCGACGTCATGCTGCACCGGCAACTCCAGCCACCGGGCGCCGGCCGCCGCCAGCCGCTGCCGGGTCTGCGGCATCACCGACGCGGTGCTCCAGGGCATGTCCGGTTGAAAAAGGGTCCGCAGGGGGCTGGCAAGTCCGAGAAGGACATAGCCACCATCGGCGGTCGGCCCCAGGACCGCATCGTGGTCGGCCAGTGCCGCTGCGGCCGCCCTCAGGTAGTCGGCATCAAGCGCCGGGGCGTCGGTGCCGACCAGTACCGCCCGGCCGGCGTGCTGCAGGCCCAGGTCCAGGGCATGGGCCATGCGCTGCCCCAGGTCGCCATCCGGCTGGTCGAACCAGGTCAGGCCGGGCCAATGGCGCCACGGCGCGAACGCCGGGTCCCCCTGTTGGGGCGAGACGCTGACCAGGCAGGGCCGCATGCCGCTGGCCAGCGCGGCGCGCAGGGTGTGGTCCAGCATGCGCCGGGCCAGGCGGGCCGCGCCCTCGGCACCCAGTGCCGGGGCCAGGCGGGTCTTCGCAAACCCGGCCCTTGGCGCCTTGGCCATCACCACCACGGCTGTCCGCGGGTGTGTCATCGGTCAGCGATAAGCCCGGGCCAGTCGCTCCGGCGACACGCCGATCCAGTACAGCCAGCGCAGCCGCCACATCAACAGGATGGTGCGCCAGGCGCCGCGGCTGTCCCAGCGGCGGCCGGAGGTGATGACCTGCTCGCGGCGGCAGGCCGGCGGCCCGAGCCGCTTGAGCCGCCGCGACAGCTCGATATCTTCCATCAGCGCCTGGTCCGGAAAGCCGCCGACCGCCTGGAACACATCGCGGCGCATGAACAGCGCCTGGTCGCCTGTGGCTATGCCGGTCCAGCGCGAGCGGCGGTTCATCAGCGCCGCCACCATGGGCAGCCAGCGCGAGCGGCCCTCGATGCGCACGTCGAAGCGACCCCAGAGGTGACCGCCCGGCGCCGGACCGGGCGCCAGCGCCTGCGCCAGGACGGCCGCAGCATCGAGCGGCAGGCGGGTGTCGGCGTGCAGGAACAGCAACTGCCTGCCCCGGGCCCGGGCGGCGCCGGCGTTCATCTGCCGGGCGCGGCCGGCCGGGGCCTGCAGCACCAGGTCCGCGGCGGCCGTGCAGCGGTCGACGGTGTCGTCCCGGCTGCCACCGTCGACCACGATCACCTCGGCGCCGAGCGCCCGCAGCGGCGCGAGCCGCAGCAGCGCGGGCCCGATGACCTCGGCCTCGTCGCGCACCGGCACGATGATCGACAGGGAAGGGGCCATTGGGCGATCTTGGGGTCAGGCCCCGGCAGCGGCCCCCAGCCCCAGCAGCCGCATCGCGTTGTCCTTGAGGATCAGCGGCTTGACCTTGTCCTTGAAGCCGGCCTCGTCGAAGTCCTTCATCCAGCGCTCCGGCGTGATCAGCGGGTAGTCGCTGCCGAACAGCATGCGGTCCTTGAGCAGGGTGTTGGCGTACTGCACCAGCTGTGGCGGAAAGTACTTGGGGCTCCAGCCGGACAGGTCGATCCAGACATTGGGCTTGTGCAGGGCCAGGCTCAGCGCCTCGTCCTGCCAGGGCCAGCTGGGGTGGGCGATGACGACCTGGATGTCGGGCCAGTTCATGGCCACGTCCTCCAGCAGCATGGGGTTGCTGTTCTGCAGGCGCAGGCCGCCGCCGCAGCGCATGCCCGAGCCGATGCCCGAATGGCCGCTGTGGAAGATCGCCGGCAGCTTGTACTCGGCGATCACGTCGTAGATCGGCCAGCCCATGCGGTCGTAGGGCATGAAGCCCTGCACCGTGGGGTGGAACTTGAAGCCCCGGACGCCGTGCTCCTCGATCAGCCGGCGCGCCTCGCGGGCGCCCATCTTGCCTGTGTGCGGGTCGATGCTGGCAAAGGCGATCATCATGTCGCTGTTGGCCTTGGCGGCTTCGCTGATCTCCTCGTTCGGGATGCGGCGGCGGCCGAGCTGCGACTCGCTGTCGACGGTGAACATCACCAGGCCGATGCGGCGCTCTCGGTAGTAGGCCACCGTCTCTGCGATGGTCGGCCGGCGGTTGCTGCCGAAGTACTTGTCCGCCGCGCGGTCGTACTCCTCGCCATAGGCATCGAAGGGGTTCCAGCACGACACCTCGGCATGGGTGTGGATGTCGATGGCGATCAGGTCGTCGGTCTTCATGGGTATCCCGGGCGATGCCCATGCGCGGCGGCGTCAGGGCGGTGATTTGATTCTGCATAGAAACCAAATGCTTGGCAATCGGTCGAGGGTCACGGGTCATCTTGTCGTATCGAGGGTCTCCATGGCAAGGGTTAGTCCCCATCTCATAGTTTCTAGATGAAACTAAATTCGCATCCTCTTCCGAGCCCGCCGATGTCCGAACCCTTCGCCCCTGCTTCCGGCCTGCTGGCCACCCTGGACCTGCTGCAGGTCAGCTCCGACGGCACGGTCGTGCATGTGCGGCTGAACCGCCCAGCCAAGCGCAATGCGCTCAGCGACCCGCTGATCCGGCAGCTGCATACGGTCTTCGTCAACCTGCCGGCGGGCATCCGCGCCGCGGTCATCAGCGGCGAGGGCAGCCACTTCTGCGCCGGACTGGACCTGTCGGAACTGGTCGAGCGCGACATCCACAGCGGCGTGCTGCATTCGCGCATGTGGCACGCGGCTTTCGACGCCATCCAGTTCGGCCCCGTGCCGGTGGTGGCGGCGCTGCACGGCGCGGTGGTCGGCGGCGGCCTGGAACTGGCCACCTCGTGCCACATCCGGGTGGCCGACCGCAGCGCCTACTACGGCCTGCCGGAGGGCCAGCGCGGCATCGTCGTCGGCGGCGGCGGGTCGGCGCGCAGCCCGCGGCTGATCGGCGTGGCCCGCATGACCGACCTGATGATGACCGGCCGGGTCTACGACGCGGACGAGGGCCTGGCCGTCGGCCTGACGCAGTATGTGGTCGACGAGGGGCAGGCCGTCGCGCGGGCGCTGGCACTGGCCGGGCGCATCGCGCAGAACGCGCCGATGAGCAACTTCGCGGTGATGCATGCGCTGCCGCGCATCGCCGACCAGTCCCAGAGCGAGGGCCTGTTCACCGAGAGCCTGATGGCCGCGGTGGCCGAGAGCACGCCGGAGGCGCAGAGCCGGCTGCGGGCGTTCCTGGAGGGGCGCGCGGGCAAGGTGGTCAAGACACCATGAGCGTTTCCGCCCGCTACCGGGACGCGCAGGTCGGCGGCTGCGTCGAGTCCGTCGTCGAGGCCGGCCCGGATGGCATCACCCGCCTGCGCTCGACAGAGCCGCTGCGCTGGCATCCGGCGCGCATCACCGACTGCCTGGACCAATGGGCGGACGCGGCGCCCGACCGCAGCCTTGTTGCCCGCCGCGGGCCCGACGGCGCCTGGCGCCACGTCACCTATGCCCAGATGCGCGACCGCGCGCAGCGTGTCGGCCAGGCCCTGCTGGACCTGGGCGCCAGCGTGGACCGGCCGCTGGCCATCCTGTCCGGCAACGACATCGAGCACCTGACCCTGGCGCTGGGCGCGCTGTGGGCCGGCGTGCCGTACGTGCCGGTGTCCACCGCCTATTCGCTGGTGTCGCAGGACTACGGCAAGCTGCGCCACATCCTGGACACCGTGACGCCGAGCGTGGTGTTCGCCAGCGACGCGTCCTACGCCCGGGCCGTCCAGGCCGTGGTGCCGGCGGACCTGCCGGTGGTGCTGGCCGCCGGCGCGGTGGACGGCCGCGCGACGCTGTCCTTCAGCCAGTTGCTGGCCAACGTGCCCGGGCCGGCGCTGGCGGCCGCGCATGCGGCGGTCGGCCCGGACAGCATCGCCAAGCTGCTGTTCACCTCAGGCTCCACCAAGGCGCCCAAGGGCGTCATCACCACGCACCGCATGTGGTGCGCCAACCTGCAGATGATCCGCCAGTGCCTGGGCTTCCTGGGCACCGAGCCGCCGGTGCTGGTCGACTGGCTGCCGTGGAACCATGTCTTCGGCGGCAGCCACAACGTCGGCATCGTGCTGTACAACGGCGGCACGCTGTACATCGACGACGGCAAGCCCACCCCGGCCGGCATGGCCGAGACGCTGCGCAACCTGCGCGAGATCTCGCCCACGATCTACTTCAACGTGCCCAAGGGCCTGGAGGAGATCGCCACCGCGATGGATGCCGACGCTGTCCTGCGCGACACGCTCTTCAGGCGCTGCCGGGCCATGATGTTCGCCGGCGCCGCGCTCAGCCAGCCGGTGTGGGACAAGCTGCACGCGCATGCCGAGGCCGCCGTCGGCGAGCGCGTGCGCATCATCACCGGCCTGGGCATGACCGAGACCGCGCCGAGCTGCACTTTTGCAGTCGGCACCGGCGTCGCCGCCGGCCACATCGGCCTGCCGGTGCCGGGCGTGGAGGTCAAGCTCGTGCCGGTGGACGACAAGGTCGAGGTCCGCTTTCGCGGCCCGAACGTCATGCCCGGCTACTGGCGCGCGCCGCAGCAGACGGCCGAGGCCTTCGACGAGGAGGGCTACTACCGCACCGGCGACGCCGTGCGCTGGGTCGACCCACTGCGGCCGCAGCGCGGCCTGCTGTTCGACGGCCGCACGGCCGAGGACTTCAAGTTGTCCAGCGGCACCTTCGTCAGCGTCGGCCCGCTGCGCGCGCGCATCGTGGCCGCCGGCGACCCCTGCGTGCAGGATGCGGTGATCACCGGCATCAACCGCGGCGAGGTCGGCGCCCTGCTGGTGCCGCGCCCGGATGAATGCCGCCGCCTGGCCGGCCTGCCGCCGGATGCGCCGCTGCCCGAGGTGCTGCATCATCCGCAGGTCCGGGCCTTCTTCCAGGCCCTGGCCGACCGCCTGTGGCGCGAGGCCACCGGCAGCGCCAGCCGCGTCGCCCGGCTGCACGTGATGGCCGAGCCGCCGTCGATCGACCGCAGCGAGGTTACCGACAAGGGCTCCATCAACCAGCGCGCCGTGCTGGCCCAGCGCGCCGCACTGGTCGAGGCCATGTACGCCGGGCGCGAGGCCGACCCCTACCTGATCCTGCCCGACCCGGCGCGGACAGCGCCCACCTCCACCTTCCCATCCTGAAAGCCCATCATGCATGCACGTCGACAGTTTCTTCATCAGGGTCTGCTGGCCGCTGGAGCGCTGGCACTGCCGGGCCGCAGTGCCCAGGCCCAGGCGCTGGATCAGGTCCGCATCTTCTACGGCTTTCCGGCTGGCAGCGCAGGCGACGTCGCGGCACGCCGCGTGGCCGAGAAGCTGGCTGGCACCGCGTACGCGCGCCAGGCTGGCGTGGTCGAGAACAAGCCGGGTGCCGGCGGCCGGCTGGCCCTTGAGGCGCTGCGCACCGCGGCGCCGGACGGCGCCACGCTGGCGATGACGCCTTTCTCCGCCCTGGCCATCTACCCGCACATCTTCAAGAAGCTGGGCTACGACCCGGTCAAGGACTTCATGCCGGTGTCCATCAGCGCCGTCATGCACCATGGCTTTGCGGTCGGGCCGATGGTGCCCGCCAGCGTCAAGGGCCTGAAGGACTTCCTGGCCTGGGCCAAGGCCAACCCGGGGCAGGCCAACTATGGCTCGCCCGGTGCCGGCTCGACGCCGCACTTCCTGGGTGCGTTGCTGGGCCTGAGCTCGAACGTCGATCTCAAGCACGTGCCCTACCGCGGCTCGGTGCCGGGCGTGACCGACGTGGTCGGCGGCCAGATCGCCGCCATGTGCACGCCCAGCGGCGACTTCCTGCAGAACCACCGCGCCGGCAAGCTGCGTCTGCTGGCGACATCCGGCCCGGCGCGCTCGCCGTTCTCTGCGGACGTGGCGACCTTCGCCGAGCAGGGCTTCCCGGAGCTCACCACCGAGGAGTGGTTCGGGTTCTATGCACCGGCGCGCACACCGGCATCCGTCGTGGCCGCTGCCAGCGCCGCGATCCAGGCCGCGCTGCGCGAGCCCGCCATGGTCGAGGGCCTGGCCGCCATCGGCCTGATCGCGCGCGGCTCCACGCCCGAGGCCCAGGCCGCCAGCCAGCAGGCCGAGACCGACCGCTGGGGCCCGCTGGTCAAGCGCATCGGCTTTACCGCCGAGAGCTGACAAGGCAGCAACTCGCAATGGGCGCCAGCGACGCTGCGGCCACTGGGCAGCGCCCACGGCATGGTCGCCAGACTGCCGCAGTGCCGCAACCGGCAAGCGTGCAGCCGCACCTGCCGCTGTCCATGGGCGCGCTGGCCGACATCGTCGGCTTTCATCTGGCGCGGGCCAACGTGCATGCACTGCAGGCCTACGAGCACCACATCGGCGGCCCGCTGCAGCTGCGCAAGACCGAGTTCTCGCTGCTGATGCTGCTGCTGGCCAACCCGCCGGTGACACCCAAGCGGCTGCTGCGGACGCTGTCGCTGACGGCGCCCAAGCTGTCGCTGCTGGTGGACGGCATGGCCGGCCGCGGCCTGCTGCGCCGCGAGCGCAACCCCGCCGACGGACGGTCGCAGCACCTGGTGCTGACGGACAAGGGCCGCCGCCTGGCCACCCGCGCAGCCGACGCCGCCGGGCCGATGGAGCAGGACCTGCAGGCCCGCCTGACCCGGGCCGAGCACGCGATGCTGGTCGAGCTGTTGGGCAAGCTGGCGGGGTGAGGGGCCGCGCCCGCCACGCTCAGCGCCTGAGTCGCTCCGCCCTCAACACCGACAGCCGGTACCGCACCCGCTCGGCCTCCTGCGCCGGCACCTGTCAGCACGGCGACGATCTGCGCACGCAGTGCGGCATGGTCTTCGGCGACCAGGATGTGCGGGGGCGGGGTTCAATCCCTGTGGATCGTTCTGCAAGCGCGCCGCCAGGCCTTGCAAGCTCTGTGAGTGCTGCAGGGCTCGTCCAGCCACCATGCTGCGCCCGGCGATGTGATGCGTCTGGACAGCTTCCGCAAGGCGGTTGCAGGGCGTGGCTGCATGCACTGCTCGACGAGGGCGAATACTGGACGAAGCAGTGACCTACGCTCGGGCGGGCCTGGAAGCGGCTTGATCGGCCACCGCGACCCAGTTACCATGCAACCCGTATCAAGAATATGGGTGACCCATATGAAGACGACCATCGAACTGCCGGACGACCTTCTGGAGCGTAGCAAAGCTGTTGCGCGGCGCGAAAACTCCACGCTCAAGGCGCTGATCGAAGAGGGTCTGCGCCTGGCGCTGCGGGCGCGCAGGCGCAAGCCTGCCGCGCCCTTTGCCCTGCAACCTTTCCTGGGTGACGGCTTGTCGCCGGAGTTCGCGGGTGCCGGCTGGGAGAAGATGCGCGACGAGATCTACCGTGATCGCGGTTGACACCAACATCCTGGTCTATGCGCACCGCGCGGACTCGCCCTTCCACGACCGTGCACGCCTGACTCTGGAGTCGCTCGCCGTCGGGGCTCGGGCATGGGCCATTCCCTGGCCGTGTGCGCACGAGTTCCTCGCCGTCGTCACTCATCCCCGCATCTACAAGACCGCCACGCCCGCCAGCACGGCTTTCGCTCAACTGCGCGCTTTGCAGACGCTGGCCAACCTCGCGTTCATCGCCGAGGCCGAGGACTACTTGCAGCATCTTGAGCCGCTGGCGCTGGCGGCCAAGGCGCACGGGGGGGCGATTCACGACGCGCGCATCGCCGCGATCTGCCTTTCGCACGGCGTGGCCGAGTTGTGGTCGGCCGACCGCGATTTCTCCCGGTTTCCAGCGCTTGCTGTCCGCAATCCATTGATCGGATGACGGCGCGCCGAGATCGCTGATCGCGGCGTCGAACCCGCCGGGCAGCGGCATGTGTGGAGTTGCTGGGCTGAAGCGGCTTCGCTGCAGCCGGTGGGCTGAAAGTAGAAGTTGCTCGGCCAGACGGCCGAGTCCCGACGGGCGAGCAGCGCATTCCAGCGCCCGCCAAGAGCCCAAGGCCACCGCCCGTATCGATAAAGGCGAAAGCAATGGCGTATCAGGCCGTCGGGGTCTGCGTCAGCCCCAGCTCGCGCACCATGGCCTCGCGCATCACGAACTTCTGCGGCTTGCCGGTCACGGTGACCGGCAACTCGGCGACGAAGCGGATGTAGCGCGGCACCTTGTAGTGCGCGATCTGCTCGCGGCACCAGCCGCGGATCTCGTCGTCCGAGGCGTGCTGGCCCGGGCGCAGGATGATCCAGGCCGCCAGCTCCTCGCCGTACTTCGGGTCCGGCACGCCGAACACCTGCACCGCGGCCACCTTGGGATGGCGGAACAGGTACTCCTCGACCTCGCGCGGGTAGACGTTCTCGCCGCCGCGGATCACCATGTCCTTGACCCGGCCGACGATGTTGGCGTAGCCCTGCTCGTCCATCGTGGCCAGGTCGCCGGTGTGCATCCATCCGTCGCGGATGGCCTCGGCGGTGCGGCCGGGCTCGTCCCAGTAGCCCTGCATCACCGAGTAGCCGCGGGTGCACAGTTCGCCCTTCTCGCCAACGGGGACGGTGCGGCCCTCGGCGTCGACGATCTTCACCTCCAGGTGCGGCAGCACGCGGCCGACGGTGGCGACGCGCTTGTCCACCGGGTCGTCGGTGGCACTCTGGAAGGACACCGGCGAGGTCTCGGTCATGCCGTAGGCGATGGTGACCTCGGTCATGTGCATGTCGCGCTGCACGCGCTTCATCACCTCCACCGGGCAGGGCGCGCCGGCCATGATGCCGGTGCGCAGCATGGACAGGTCGAAGCCGGCGAAGTCCGGATGGTCCAGCTCGGCGATGAACATCGTCGGCACGCCGTGCAGCGCCGTGCAGGCCTCCGCCTGCACCGCCGCCAGCGTGGCGCGCGGCTCGAAGCCCTCGCCGGGAAACACCATCTTCGAGCCACGGCTGACACAGGCCAGCACGGCCAG
>JBJXHB010000020.1:0-3396 GCA_046160725.1 Aquabacterium sp. | reverse complement strand
CAGAAAAAACGCCGTGCCCGCCATCCCCACCCCCACCCCCTGGCGCCTGTCCGTCGCACCCATGATGGACTGGACCGACCGCCACTGCCGGTTCTTCCATCGCCTCCTCACCCGCCGCACGCGGCTGTACACCGAGATGGTGACCACGGGCGCACTGCTGCATGGGGATGTGCCGCGGCACCTGGCTTTCGATGCCGCGGAGCATCCGCTGGGCCTGCAGCTGGGTGGCAGCGAGCCGGCCGACCTGGCGCATGGGGCGCGGCTGGCGCTGGCGTGGGGCTATGACGAGGTCAACCTGAACTGCGGCTGCCCGAGCGAGCGGGTGCAGCGCGGTGCCTTCGGTGCCTGCCTGATGGCCGAGCCGCAGCTGGTGGCGGGCTGCGTGGCGGCCATGCGCGACGCGGCGCCGCAGCTGCCGGTGACGGTCAAGCACCGCATCGGCATCGACCGGGTGGAGTCGTATGGCTTTGTGCGGGACTTCGTCGGCACCGTGGCGGCCGCGGGTTGCGATGTCTTCGTCGTCCATGCGCGCAACGCCTGGCTGCAGGGCCTGAGCCCGCGCCAGAACCGCGAGGTGCCGCCGCTGCGCTACGACATCGCGGCGCAGCTGAAGCAGGACTTTCCGGCGCTGACGGTGGTGGTCAACGGCGGCATTGCCGGCGACGATGCCATTGCTACGCATCTGCAGCGCTTCGACGGCGTGATGGTCGGGCGCGAGGCCTACCACCACCCCTGGTCGATGGCGGGCTGGGACACGCGCTTCCTGGGCGCTGCGGCCAGCGCGCCGCAGCGCGAGGCGGTGGAGGACGGCATGGTGGCCTACCTGGAGCGCCTGGCCGCCACCGGCACGCCCTGGCCCCATGCCGCCCGGCACATGCTGGGGTTGTGGAACGGCACGCCCGGCGCCCGGCGCTGGCGCCAGGTGTGGTCGGACCATCGGCTCAAGGCGCAGCCGCCACGGGCCGTGGCAGCCCAGGCCACAGCAGCGCGCCTGCACCATCCTGCGGAGGCCACAGAGGCATGACACCTGACAACTCGCCGGGCCGCATCGGCATCATCGGCGGCAGTGGGCTGTACGACCTGCCCGGGCTGCAGGGCGCCCAATGGCAGACCGTGACCACGCCCTGGGGCGCGCCCTCCGACGACATCCTGACGGCCACGCTGGGGCAGGGCGATGCGGCGGTGGCACTGGCCTTCCTGCCGCGTCATGGCCGCGGCCACCGCATTCCGCCAGGTGAGGTGAACTACCGGGCCAATATCGCGGCGCTTAAGCAGCTGGGCGTCACCGACGTGGTGTCCATCAGCGCCGTCGGCGGCCTGCGCGCCGACCTGCCGCCGGGCCACTTTGTCCTGGTCGACCAGTTCATCGACCGCACCGCGGGCCGGCCGGCCAGCTTCTTCGGCACCGGGCTGGTCGCCCATGTGTCGATGGCCCATCCGGTGTGCCACCGTCTGGGCCGGCATCTGCTGGCGGGCATGCAGGCACTGGGACTGCCGCATCAGGACGGCGGCACCTACCTGGGCATGGAGGGCCCTCAGTTCTCCACCCTGGCGGAGAGCCGGCTGTACCGGTCCTGGAACTGCGACGTGATCGGCATGACCAACATGCCCGAGGCCAAGCTCGCCCGCGAGGCCGAGCTGTGCTACGCGAGCGTGGCCATGGTGACCGACTTCGACTGCTGGCACCCGGCCCATGACGCGGTGACGGTCGATGCCGTGGTGCAGGTGCTGCTGGCCAATGCGGCCCATGCCCGGGCGCTGGTGGCCCAGGCCGTGCCGGCCATCGCGGCCGACCGGATAGCACCGCGGTGCGTCTGCCGGGGCGCGTTGACCCATGCCCTGATCACCGCGCCAGCGCAGCGCGACCCGGCGATGGTGGAGCGGCTGCGCGGCATCGCCGGCCGGGTGCTGTGATCGGGCCGGCAGCCGTGGCGGCCCGATGAGGGTCGACGGGCGTCCCTGCCGCAGCATTGAGCCGCTGCCCACGGCCGATGGCGTGCGGGTGATCGACCAGCGTGCGTTGCCGTTTGCGCTGCAGTGGTGCGACCTGCGCAGCCTGGACGACGCCGCGCGGGCGATCCGCGACATGTGGGTCCGCGGCGCACCGCTGATCGGCGTGACGGCGGCCTACGGCATGGCCCTGCAGGCACGGGCCGATGCCGGCGATGCAGCGCTGCAGTCGGCCCGCCAGGCCCTGGATGCGACACGGCCGACCGCCGTCAACCTGGCCTGGGCCACCGCCCGGATGCTGCAGGCCCTGCTGGCGCTGCCGCCGTCCGGCCGGGCCGATGCGGCCTGGCGCCTGGCCGGCGACATGGCCGATGCCGACGTCGCCACCAATGCCGCCATCGGCCGGCACGGCTTGAGCCTGTTGCAGGCGCTGGCGCAGCAGCGGCCGGGCCGCCGCCTGAACCTGCTGACCCATTGCAATGCCGGCTGGCTGGCCACGGTCGACTGGGGCACGGCGTTGGCGCCGGTGTATGCCGCACAGGCCGCCGGCCTGGACCTGCATGTCTGGGTCGACGAGACGCGGCCGCGCAACCAGGGCGCGGCCCTGACGGCCTGGGAGCTGGGCCAGCAGGGCATTGCCCACACCGTGATCGCCGACAACGCCGGCGGGCACCTGATGCAGCGTGGCGAGGTCGACCTGGTCATCGTCGGCGCGGACCGCATCACCGCCCGCGGCGATGTGTGCAACAAGATCGGTACCTACCTCAAGGCCCTGGCGGCGCGGGACTGCGGCCTGCCCTTCCATGTCGCCGCGCCGCTGTCGACGCTGGACTTCAGCCGCAACGATGGCCTGGCCGAGATTCCGATCGAGCAGCGCAGTGCGGCCGAGGTGACGCACCAGACCGGCCGCGACGACGACGGCACTGTGCGCCGCGTGCAACTGGTGCCGGACGGCTCGGCAGCAGCCAATCCGGCCTTTGACGTGACGCCGGCCCGGCTGGTCACAGGGTTGATCACGGAGCGGGGCTGCCTGCCCGCCACCGCGGCGGCGCTGCGGACGCTTCAGCCGGGCTGACGCGGCAACTGCGGCGGCGACTGACGCGGCGCAGGCATGTCGCCAGTGCCCGTTGTCGGCCAGGTTGCCAGCAGCAGGCCGCCAATGGCCAGGGCCATGGCGGCGCCATGGGCCATGCCGAAGGGCTCGCCCAGCAGGCCGATGCCGACACCGGCGGCCGTCAACGGCAGCAGCACACTGAACACGCCGGCGCGCGACGCCGGCACCTGGGCCATGCCGCGCATCCACAGCCACACGGCGACCACGCTGGCCGCCACGGCATAAATGACCAGCAGCAGCCAGACCGGCGCCGCCACCGCCGCAAAGTCGAAACGGCTGGCCTGCCACAGGCCCAGCGGCGTCATCAGCGCCAGGCCCCACAGGTTGATCAG
>JBJXHB010000019.1:0-4073 GCA_046160725.1 Aquabacterium sp. | reverse complement strand
CACACAGCGCCTTGATGGTGAGCAGCAGCTCGGTGGTGTCCACCGGCGCGCCGCCACTGCCTTGGTGGCGCAGCAGCATGGCCTTGAGCACGTCGCCGCCGGCCAGCAGCGCATCGATCATCTGCGTGGTGGGCACCAGCTCGTGGCGGCGCAGCTTGTCCAGCAGCGCCTCCATCTGGTGGGTCAGCTCGGCCACGTCGGAGAAGCCGAATGTCGCGGCGCCACCCTTGACCGAATGCGCACAGCGGAAGATGGCGTTCAGCTCCTCGTCGTCGGCGGCCTCGATGTCCACCTCGAGCAGCATGCGCTCCATGTTTTCCAGGTTCTCGCCGGCCTCCTCGAAGAAGACCTGGTAGAACTGGGTCAGGTCGATGCCGGCGGCCGCCGATGCACCGTTGCTGGGGGTCTCTGCCATGGTCGCGCTCCCTGGGCTCGTCTTGTCGTGTCGGGCGCGGCGGCCTCAGCGGATGACCTTGCCGATCACCTCGATCAGCTTGGCCGGGTCGAAGGGCTTGACCAGCCAGCCGGTGGCACCGGCGGCGCGGCCGGCCTGCTTCATCTGGTCCGAACTCTCGGTGGTCAGGATCAGGATCGGCGTGGCCTTGAACTTGGGGTTCTCGCGCAGCTTGCGCGTCAGGCCGATGCCGTCCATGCGTGGCATGTTCTGGTCCGTCAGCACCAGGTTGAAGTCGCGTTGGTTGGCCTTTTCCCAGGCGTCCTGGCCGTCCACCGCCTCGACCACGGTGAAGCCGGCGTTCTTGAGGGTGAAGGCGACCATCTGACGCATGGAGGCGGAATCGTCAACGGCAAGGATCGAGTGCATCGTGCTTTCTCCGGGAATTCGTATGTGTCGGGTGGCGTGGCGGCTCAGAACAGCTCGATCGAGCCGGCGTCCATCTCGTCCTGCGTCACGGGGTTCGGCCGCAGCGGCGGCGTCTCGGCCACGGCCAGGCCGTCCTCGTCGTCGCCCATCATTTCGTTGGCCAGGCGGTCGGCGCAGGCGCGCAGGCGCCGGCTGGTGTGGGCGATCAACTGGCTGGCCATGTCCTGGAACTGCAGCGCCGTGACGGCCCGCCCCAGGGTGTGGGCCACGTCGCGCACCACGTCGGCGTCCAGGTCCGGCCGTGCCTGCACCAGCGCCTGCAGAGCGCTCATGTGCTCGCTGGCGATATGGAAATGGCTCATCAAGGTCTCGGACGCGTCAGTCAGCAGCCGCTGCAGCCGGTCCAGGTCATTCGTTGCCACCATCAGGTGGTCCTGGAGATCGGCCGCCGCGGCCAGCCCCATGCCCGCAGGCTGGGGCGTTGTTTCTTCTGGATGCATCGGTACTCCAGTGCATACCGGGCATCACGCCGACGCCGGTTCGGGCATTCTTCGGCAGCCAGGGCCTGCACATTGAGCCGAACTTGCGGCCAATACCGGGCCAATTCACGCCCCGGCACCGCCAGCGGCCTTGTCCGCGCGCAACGGCGGGCGGCGGGCCGCTGCGATACTGGCGCGCCATGCCCGCGGCCGACGCTCCCCTGCACCTGCTGCACCTGGAAGACAGCGAGCTCGACCACGAGCTGGCGCTGGCCCTGCTGGGCCGGGCCGGCCTGCGCGTGCAGACACAGCGGGTCGAGACCGAGGCCCAGCTGCGCGAGGCCCTGGCCCGTGGCGGCTGGGACCTGGTGCTGTCGGACTACCACCTGCCGGGCTTCGACGGCCTGCAGGCGCTGGCGTTGGTGCGCGCGGCCGACGCCGGCCTGCCGTTCATCCTGGTGTCCGGCCAGATCGGCGAGGACACCGCCGTGCAGGCCATGCGCCTGGGCGCCAGCGACTACCTGCTGAAGTCCAACCTGGCGCGGCTGGCGCCGGCCATCGAGCAGGCCATCGCCGCCGGCCGCGAGCGCCGCGCCCGCCAGGCCGCCGACCGCGAGCTGGCCCTGTCGCGCCAGCGCCTGCGCGAGCTGGCGCAGCATCTGCAGACCCGCATCGAGGCCGAGCGCGCCGACATCTCGCGCGAGATCCACGACGACGTCGGCGGCACGCTGACGGCGCTGAAATTCGACTTGGCCTGGATCGCGCGGCATGCCACCGAGCCCGCCGTGCAGGCCCGCGTGGCCGCCGCGCAGGAGACGCTCGGCCAGGCCCTGGAGGCGTCGCAGCGCATCATGCACAACCTGCGCCCGGCCATCCTGGAGCAGGGGCTGGTGGCGGCGCTGCAATGGCTGTGCGGCCGCTTCGAGCGCCGCACCGGCCTGGCCTGCAGCCTGCGCACGCCGGCCGAGGCCGGGCCGCTGCCCGCGCTGGTGCCGCTGGTGGCCTATCGGTTTGCCCAGGAGGCCCTGACCAACGTGTCCAAGCATGCCCAGGCCACCCGGGTGGCCATCGACCTCAGCCTGGCCGGGGGCGTGCTGTCGCTGGAGGTGGCCGACAACGGCCGCGGCCTGGTGGAGGGCGACCTGGCCAAGGCCGGCAGCTTCGGGCTGCGCGGCCTGCGCGAGCGTGCGGCCACCGTCGGCGGCTGGGTGGAGGTCAGCGGCAACGCGGGCGGCACCACGCTGCTGCTGTCGGTGCCCACCGACCCGGCCCAGGGCTCCGGCCCGTTGGTGTCCGGGGATGACGACGACTCGACGCATGATGCGTCGGCATGGGGCCGGCTGTGACAACTGATGAAACGCTGACGACATGATCCGGGTCATCCTGTGCGACGACCATGCGCTGATCCGGCGCGGGCTGCGCGACACCTTGTCCGATGCCAGCGACATCCAGGTCGTCGGCGAGGCCGGCGACTATGGCGAGCTGCGCGCGCTGATGCGCAACCTCGGCATCGCACCCGGCGCCGCCGGCCTGCCCTGCGACGTGCTGGTGCTGGACATTGCCCTGCCCGGACGCAGCGGCCTGGACGTGCTGCATGCCCTGCGCGACGAGCATTCCGCGGTGCGGGTGCTGGTGCTCAGCATGTATCCCCAGGACCAGTACGCCCTGCGCGCGCTGAAGGCCGGCGCCTGGGGCTATCTGAACAAGGGCGAGGACGACGCGCAGCAGATCGTGGCCGCGGTGCGCGCCGTCGGCGCCGGCCGCAAGTACGTGACACCCGAGATCGCGCAGATGCTGGTCGACAGCCTGACCACGCCGACACCCGAGAACGCCCATGAGCGGCTGAGCGATCGCGAGCTGCAGACGCTGCAGCTCATCGCCGCCGGCCGCAAGCTCAGCGAGATCGCCGAGGAGCTGAAGCTGTCGCCCAAGACCGTATCGGTCTACCGGGCCCGTGTGCTGGAGAAGCTCGGCCTGCACAACAACGGCGAGCTGATGAAGTACGCGCTGACCCACGGCCTGGTCCAGGGCTGAGAGCCTGTGAGGCATTCGGCCGCCCCGCCCGAGCCGCTGCTCCACCTGTGGGGCCGCCCGCGGCTGGTGGCCGACGGGCACACCCTGTCCTTCGGCGCCGAGCGGCGCTTCCAGCTGCTGCTGCTGCTGGCGCTGCAGGGGGGCGACGGCGTGGAGCGCGACCGGGCGGCTGCCCTGCTGTGGCCGCAGCGGCCGCTGGCCGACGCCCGGCGCAACCTGCGCAAGGTACTGCACGACGCGCACGGGCTGCTGCCGGCCGGCGCCCTGCAGGTGACCGAGCATGCCCTGGCCTGGCCGGTGCAGACCGACTGGGCGCTGGCCGAGCGGGCCTGGCGCGCCGGCCGCATCGACGAGGCCCTGTCGCTGCTGCCGGCGCTGCCGCCCGGGCAGGTGCTGGCCGGCCTGGCCGACGCGTCCAACCCGGCCTACGACGAGTGGCTGTCGGCCCAGCGCCAGCGCCTGTCGTCGGCCTGGCAGGGGTTGATGCAGGCTGCGCTGGCGGCGGCCGGCACCGAAGCCCAGCTGCGCCTGCGCCTGGCCCGCCGGGCACTGGACGAGGACCCGATCTACGAACCGGCCGTTGCCGTGCTGGTCGAGCATGACCAGGCCCAGGGGCATGCGACGCAGGCCCGGCGCCGCTACGACGACTATGCCGCCGCCCTGCAGGCGGCGCTGGGCGTGGAGCCGTCGCGCGCGCTGCGCGAGCGGCTGCGCGACCTGGCCGTGCCGGCGCCCCT
>JBJXHB010000018.1:0-2692 GCA_046160725.1 Aquabacterium sp. | reverse complement strand
AAGCGGCGGCCGACCGGCTGTTCAACTGGGCCGAGCGCGTGCACGGCGCCGTGGCCACACCGGCCCAGATGAGCCAGATGCTGTCGGGCTGGTACCTGCGCCACTATCCGCAAACGCAAACCTACCTGGGCACCCTGGGTGGCCGGCTGTTCGTGCTGGGGCCCGCGTTCGGCCCCAACGTCATGGACCTGGGGCTGCTGGACGCCTGGCTGGCCCAAGCCGCGGCGGCGGGGTTCTGACCCGCGCTTGCAGACACCAGCGCCGGCACCAGCACCGGCACCCCTTTGCCAGATGACGGACGGGCCGCCGCATTGGCCCGACAATGCGCAGACCCCGCAGCCGACGCGGGATGGCTGCCGCCCCGTGGTGCCCCTTTGATGCGCACGCGACCGTCGATCCCCTTCCTGCTGGACCTGCTTCGCCTTGCCATGCGCAAGCAGGCTTCGGCCGTGTACATCGTGCCCTGGATGCCGCCCACGCTGCGCATCGACGAGCAGTCGGTGCCGCTGTCGTCAGTGGCCTTCACGCCCGAGCAGTCCACCATGCTGGTGCTGGACATGCTGGACGACGCCCACCGCGCAGCGCTGGACCGCAGCCGCGAAGTGCAGTTCAGCTTCGTGCTCGAAGAAGTGGGGCGATTCCGGGTGCACGCGTTTCGCCGCCACGGCCAGCCGGCGATGACCGTGCGCCCCTATGCCATCGAAGTGCCCACACCGCGCACGCTGGCGCTGCCAGCGTTGGCCTGCCAGGCGGCAATGGCCGAGCGCGGGTTGCTGGTGGTGGCCGGGCGCTCGTACGCGTTGCGGCGCGACGTGGTGGCGGCCCTGCTGGAACACCGCAACCGCAGCAGCCAGGACGAGCTGGCCCTGGTGGACGACGCCACGCGCTTCTGGCATGAGCGGGTGCGCTGCCAGGTGCGGCAAGGCCTGAGCAGCGGCGCGGTCGAAGAACTGCTGCAGCGCCGCGTGCAGCGTGTGCCGGTTGGCTTGACGACACCCCCGCCGCTGGTCATCGCCTGGGGCGAGCTGCGCGACGGCCCGCAGCTGCAACGCGTGGTGCGTGCCAGTGACCGGGCGTTGTGCATTGCCAGCCTGGACGGTGACGACCTGATGACGGCGCTGCACCGCCTGATTCGACTGTCAGCCGAGCTGCCCGGGCCTGAACTGCGCCAGCGTCTGGCCATTGCCATCAACGGCCTGCTCAGCGTGCGGCCGGTGCCGGCCGCAGCCGGCGGGCGCGACCTGGCTGCCACCGAGGCTTTGATCACTTCGCCCGATCTCGCCGCCAACCTGGCCGAGGGCGACTTGCCCGCACTGCGCGAACTGATCGCGCCGCCCTCGGGCCCCGTCACGTCGTCTGGCGCGCCCATGCGCGGGTCGTTGATGACCAACTTGTCCACCGGGGCCGATGAGCACCTGTGGCAGCTGATGGTGCAAGGCCTGGTGAAACCCGACTCGGCCGCCCGGCGTGCGGTAGACCGAGAGGGCTTTACCCGCCGCACCGCCGAGTCAGACACCCGACCTGAATTGAGCGCTGCCACCGCGCCGGTCACGGTAGACCCCGGGTTCGCCGATCTGTTCGACCCCGCCGCCGACGCGGCCGACCCGTTCGACTTTGCCGACGCCACGCAACAAGACGGCGGCAACGACACCACGTTCGACGGTGTGGACTGGTCCGGCGAATCGACAGTTGCACCGGCTGGCGACGTGCGCGCCGCGGCACCGGCGGCACGGGCCGTGTTGCCCACCAGTGCGCAGTTCCATGCCTGGGCGCCGCCAGCTGCCAGGCCGGGCAGCACGGTGGCGGTGGACCTGTGGGTCGCCTTGCCGGCCCAGGCCGACGAGGTGTTTGCCCGCGCCAGCCTGGAAACCGGTGAGCCGCAAGCCACCAAGGCCGACGAGCTGGCACCCTGGATCAGCCTGCAGCTGCGCATCGACGGCGTGTTGCTGGGCACGCCCACGCAGCGCCTGGCCTGGCAGGCCCGGCCCGACCGGGTTCGCTTCAACGTCAATGTGCCGCCGCAGACCCGGCCCGGCGCCCATGCGGCCCGCGTCAGGCTGGCCGTGGGCGGTTTGCCGATCGGAGAGCTGAGCTTCGTTCTCAACGTCTCGCCCACCGCCCAGGCGAATGCTCCGCTGGAAGATGCCCAGGCCGCGCGGCGCATGCTGCAGTCGGCTTACGCCGCCTTCGCCCATAGCGACCACAACGAGGTGCAAGACTGCGCCCAGGCGCTGCTGCTGGTGGCCCCCGGCCTGGACCTGTTTCTGGATGCACCGAGCCTGCGCAGCAACGAGCGCTGGCGCGAACGCATCGAGCGCGAAGTCGGCCGCCGCGAACGGCTGTTCTTGTTCTGGTCCAGCGCAGCGGCCGAGTCCCCCTGGGTCGACTTCGAATGGCGGCTGATGCTGCGCCGCCGCGGCGTTGGATCCATCGACGCACTGTTGCTTGAACCACCCCGGCTGGCCCCACTGCCGCCGGAGCTGGCCGACCTGGCGTCAGCCGAGGTGCGGGTCAAGGGGCCAGCCGGCAGCTGAGGCGCCGCAGCGCCGGGGTGCATTGAAAGAACGGCCGCTTGATTCGGTTTCCTTTGAGCTTTTCGATACTCATGACAACAACAACGACCGTTCGGGCTGAGGTTCTATGGTTTTGGTCAAGCGTTTTTCAGCGTCAGCTTGACGGCATCAAACGTGGT
>JBJXHB010000017.1:0-3084 GCA_046160725.1 Aquabacterium sp. | reverse complement strand
TTGTCAGCGCCGCCAGTGCCTTCTATGACCTTGTTCAAGCCGGTGCCGCTGAAGGCCACCGCACGCAGGTTGGACACGAACAGGCCCGAGTCCCAGCTCGGGTCACCGGTGTCGCCCACGGCAATCTTGATCGTGTTCACCCCGGCCACGACCGGCGCCACGATCGTCAGCTTGACCGACACGCCGTCGTATTCGACCGGAATCGCCGAATCGGTGTTGTCGCGAAAGCCGCCGTCCGACAGGTTCTTCTCGATCACGCTCAGCGGCTGGTCGGTCTTGTCGTTGAACAAGGCCCGGTTGACGCCGTTGACGAACACCGCGCCGATGTCGACGAAGTCGGTGTCGGAAAACTCGGGGTACTCGTCCGACCCGAAGACCAGGTCGAACTGAATGCCGGTGAGCGCCGGGTCGGTCACGGTGAACTGGAACTGCAACACGGTCGCGTCCTGCACCATGCCGGCCTCCGGGAAGCCGGCTTTGGCCGCCGCCGTCAGGTCAGCGTCCAGGTGGCTGGTGTCCAGTTCAACCGTGTACTGGCTGGACGTGTTGCGGGCCGCCGGTGCAGCGTCACCCGACGTGAGCAGCAGCCCGGCGCCGATGCCCAGCGCTGCAATCGAGCCGTCGTAAGACGAAATCGACGTCGTCAACGGTGCATCGGCCACGTCCAGCGCGCGGCCGCTGGCATAGGTCAGCATGGCGCTGCCAGGAACGATGGACAGGCCCGAACTGCCAGCCAGCAGCAAGGCGGCGAACTGACCCGGTGTGTTCACCGTGGGGGAGTACAAGGTATAGGTCGGCATGATGCGCTGCAGCTTCCGGGTTGGTCGACATCCGCGCTGCGACCACCGCAGTTCGCACTGACAACCAGAGCCCGCCCGAGGTTAGGCCAAGCCTTCGCCCGGTCATCCCCTGGGCCGCGCTGGGGCAGGCAACAGTTGTCACAACCTGGGACAGGCCCCCGTTGCTGCGGCCGTCGGGCCGCGAAAGGCGCCTACGCCGTTGGCACCGCGGCGCGGCCTTTGGCCAGCGCAGGCAGGTACTCGTGCAGAACCTGCTGCAGCTTGGCGCCGGATACGGGCTTGGTGATGTACCCGTCCATGCCAGCGGCCAGGCAGGCAGCGCGATCATCGGCCATGGCATTGGCCGTCACCGCCACGATGGGCACGCGCGAGGCGGCCCCCGGCAAGGCCCGAATGCGCGCGGTGGCTTCATAGCCGTCCATCACCGGCATCTGGCAGTCCATCAGCACCAGGTCGAACTGGCCGCAGACCATCGCCTGCACGGCCTGCGCGCCGTCGGCAACCACGGTGGGCTGCACGCCCAGGTGCACCAGCAGCGCGCGGATCACCTGCTGGTTGATGTCGTTGTCTTCGGCCACCAGCACCCGCGCCACGCCGCCCGGCATCGGCCCTTCAAGGTGCCCCTGGGGCGCAAGGGGCAGGGGTCGAGGGACTTGCTCTGCCTGTGGCATCACTTCGAAGGGCAGTTCAATCCAGAAGTGGCTGCCCTGGCCGAGCTGGCTCTTGACCTGAATCCGGCCCCCCATCAGCTCCACCAGGTGCTTGCAGATGACCAGCCCCAGGCCACCGCCACCAACGCGCCGGGTCGTCGAGCCGTCGGCCTGCTCGAAGCGCTGGAACAACCGGCCCATCGCCTCCTCGGCAATGCCTTCGCCGCTGTCGCGCACGCCGATCTGCAGCCATGAGCGTGGATCATCGGCCGCCGCGTCCAGGCGCCGGCAGCTCAGGGTGATGCTGCCGCCGGCGGTGAACTTGTTGGCATTGCTCAACAGCTTGCCGACGATCTGGCGCAAACGCGTGGCGTCTCCCCGCAGCACCCGTCCGTCGGCGCCGTCGAGCTCCAGCAGCAACCGGTTGCCGCGCTCGCGTGCCCGCTCGTCGTGCAGCGCAGCCAGGTCGCGCAGAGTCAGGGCCGGGTCGAAGTGCAGCGGCTCCAGCACGAGCTGCCCTTCGTCGATCTTGATCAGGTCCAGCACATCGGCCAACAGTTCGTCCAGCGCCCCGCCCGTCACAGCCAGGGCTTCCACGCAGCGGGCCTGCTGGTCATCGAGCTGGGTCGTCTGCAACAGTTCGGCCATGCCCAGAATACCGTTGAGCGGGGTGCGGATCTCGTGACTCATGGCCGCCAGAAATCGGCTCTTGGCGCCGTTGGCGGCCTCGGCTTCGCTTTTGGCGGCCAGCAGCTCGTGGTTGGCCTGCGCCAGGTCCTGCGTGCGCTCCACCACGCGTGACTCGAGCAGGTGGCTGGACTCCAGCACGTCCGCGTGGGCCTGCACCAGCTTCTGACGCTGCGACCGCATGATGCGGTCGGCGCGGCGCACGATCAGGAACAGCGCCGCGTACAAGGCCAGCAGCACGGCTGCAGCCGCGGCATGAGCGCGGGCCTGGGTCTCGCCGATGGTGCGCAGAAACGGCGTTACATCGTCATACAGCTCCAGCACCGCCACGATGCGCCCGGCCCGGTCGGGCACCGGAACGTACGAAGACACCAGGTCGCGCGATTCGACCACCCCCTCGAAGGCGCTGAAGCTGCCGCGGTGCGTCAACTCCGAAGCCACCGTGCCGTCACGCGCGAGCACGAAGCCGCGGTTGTTCGACTTGTCCTCGCCCATCTGCGCCGGGTCGCTGGAATAGATGGTCTTGCCGCTGGGCGCGTACAGCTTGGCTTTCAGGATCGACGTGCCGGCCATCAAGCGCCGCACGTCCTGGTCAAAGGCGCGGGTCCAGGGGTGCTGGCGCAAGGCGGCGCCGTCCAGCCGCTCAAGCGTCTGCAGGTCCAGGCCACCTTCGCGCCACAAGCTGTTGATCGCGATGCGTGTCACCCGTTCATTGCCCGCCTGGCTGGTTTCGATCAGCCCCTGGGTGGCCACGCTGCGGTAGGCCAGTCCCAGCAGTGCGGCCGCCAGCACCACCAGGCCCAGCGCGGCCAGCGAGAAGCTGCGCAGCAGGCGGAAAGGCGGGTTCAGTGGGGTCTGCGGGTTCAGCGGCGAAACGGCGCCCGGGTTCTGCATGGCCTGCTCCTCTGTTCAGGCGTCGACCCGGGAGCGGGTCGCGCCATTGACCG
>JBJXHB010000016.1:0-4412 GCA_046160725.1 Aquabacterium sp. | reverse complement strand
GGCGAGGCCAACTTCCTGCCCTCGTCGACCAACCCGACGATGCCCTTCACCGTCAATACGGTGGACGAGCACCTGGACATGCTGATGGTGTGCCATCACCTCGACGCCGGCATCGCCGAGGACCTGGCCTTCGCCGAAAGCCGCATCCGGCGCGAGACCATCGCCGCCGAGGACGTGCTGCACGACGGCGGTGCGATCAGCATGATGAGCAGCGACAGCCAGGCCATGGGCCGGGTCGGCGAGGTCATCATCCGCACCTGGCAGACGGCGCACCAGATGAAGGCCCAGCGCGGCGCCCTGCCGGGCGACACGGCCCGGGCCGACAACCAGCGCATCAAGCGCTACATCGCCAAGTACACGATCAACCCGGCGCTGGCCAACGGCATCGCCCACGAGGTCGGCAGCCTGGAGGTCGGCAAATGGGCCGACATTGTGCTGTGGAAGCCGGCCTTCTTCGGCGTCAAGCCGGCCCTGGTGCTGAAGGGCGGCTTCATCGCCCAGGCCGCGATGGGCGACCCGAACGCATCGATTCCGACGCCGCAGCCGGTGCACCAGCGGCCGATGTTCGGCGCCTTCGGTGGCGCACGCCTGAACGGGTCGTTGAGCTTCGTGTCGCGCAGTGCGCTGGACAGCGGCGTGCTGGCACCGCTGGGCCTGGGCAAGACGCTGTCGGCGGTGCGGGGCTGCCGCAGCGTGCGCAAGGGCGACATGGTGCACAACGCCTGGCTTCCGGTGATGCAGATCGACCCGCAGACCTACGAGGTGCGGGCCGACGGCGAGCGCCTGAGCTGCGAGCCGGCCACGGTGCTGCCGCTGGCGCAGCGCTACTTCCTGTTCTGACGCCCACTGGCCGTGGCGCCCGGCCCTGCGTGGCTCAGTGGGCGTGTTCCACCAGCCCGAGCTTGGCGGCCTCGGCATCGAAGAGCCCGATGAACAGCTTGTTGGCGGCGGCATAGTCGCTGTCCAGCAGGCCCGGCTCGGCATCGAGCGCCTTCATGAAGCGCTCGTTGCTGGCCATCAAGGCACCGATGACCTTGGGTGCGTCCTTGCCGGTCAGCGCGTCGCCATAGTGCTGCCCGAGG
This sequence comes from Aquabacterium sp., assembly GCA_046160725.1. Lineage (GTDB taxonomy): Bacteria > Pseudomonadota > Gammaproteobacteria > Burkholderiales > Burkholderiaceae_C > JBJXHB01. The sequence goes on along the minus strand of JBJXHB010000016.1, from coordinate 3,330 downwards.
TGGCGGCGCACGCCCGAGAACACGTCATAAGGGGTGATCTCCTCGCCGACCTTGGGGATCGTGCCGCCGTCGGAGAAGTCGCGGCGCTTCATCCATTCCACCGGGTCTTTCGGGAATTCGGGCGGCAGGGGGTTCGCCTTCGGGTCACGGGCATGGGCCTCCAGCGCCCGCGCTATGCCTTCGGCGACTGCCTTGGGCGTGGCCTGCAGGTCCTTGGCTGCCGCGGCGGCGAAGGTGTCGGCGCCGAGTTCGTCCAGGCCTTCCACCAGCACCTTCTCGCGCTCCAGCCGGGCGCCCTTGAGCTTGTCCTCGGGCTTGCCCATGCCCAGCATCTTCTTGAAGGCCAGCTCCATCCGGCTGCGGCTGTTCGCGGCCAGGCGTGTCCCGATCTCGGGCATCGCTGCATGGCCCAGCTCATGCTGCATGATGATCTCCGACGGCATCTTGTCGCCCGGTTTGGGTGCCCAGCGTGACATGGCGGCGCCGGGGCCCTTCTTCGGAAACTGCCCGGTGCCGTCGAGGTCGGGGTGCATGTGCACGGTGCCGGTCTGGCGGTCCATGTAGGGAATCACGTCCTTCGGATTGACCTCGATGGTCAGCGGCTTGCCCTCGGGCGTGGCGATCTTGCGGCCCTTGGGCAGCAAGCCCTCGACGGCCTTGGCGGCGGACTGGAAGCGGCCGGCGAGGTCTGGGTCGACCAGCGACGCGCTGCCGGCGATGCGGGGGGTGACCTCCACCCGCAAGCCGCTGGGCGTGCGGTTCGAGTAGCGCTCGAACGCATGGCTGGGCACCTCCAGTGGCATGTGGCCGCCATCGTCGTTGGGGCCCAGGTGCGCGGGGTTGATGCGCGGCCTTGCCGGAGGCTGCGGCTTGCCGAAGAGGAAGGTCTTGCCGCCCTCGTATGCGCGGCCCATGCGCGTGTCGGAGAACTTGCCGGGCTCCAGCGGCAACTTGCCCGTCATGTGGCCGAACATCAGCGCGCCGCCCATGTTGCCGAGACCGTAGGCGACGTTGTTCCAGTCGCCCTTCCAGGCGCCCTTGGCCATCTCGGTCATGCCGTAGAGCAGCTGTGCCCGGCCGATGATCGGCACGTTGCCGGCCAGTTCCCAGGCCAGGCCCGCGTAGCTCTGGTTCTGGCCACGCGTGCGCCCGGCCGCGCCGAACCACTGGGGCTCTTCGAGCTGCGCCTTGCCGGTGTTGGTGTCGTAGACGAACTTGGCGGCGAGCCCGAGGTTGCCGATGTCGTGCCCGACCTTGCCGAGCCCATGCTCGACGCCGTCCAGGAAGTGGTTGACGGCGCCCTTGCTGTCGCCGAGGCCGTCGTTGGCCAGCGGGTCCGAGGCCAGCCGCTCGGCATTCTCGTAGTCACGCCACAGGGCGACGGCCTGTCCATCGTCGAGGCCCTGCAGCTTGCGCAGGTCGTAGCCGCGCACGGCGAACAGCCGGCGCAGGGCGACCCGGCTCTCGGCGACCAGGTTCTTGTCCTTCTGGGCATCCTCGACGATCTGGGGGGCGCGGATGTCGAGGCTGACGGGTGTCAGCTGCAGCTTGTCCGGCATCACCAGCTCGCCACGGATCCTCATCACTTCGTGGTAATTGGACACGGCCCAGTCGTAGTCGGCCTTGGTCTTCAGGCTGGCGCGCTCCGCGGGTGTCAGCAGCGCCATCACCTTCTTGGCGAACACGGGGTCGGACAGGTCCTGGGCCTGCGGTCCCTTCCTGGCCGGCTTGCCGGCAACCCTGGCCTGCCGCGCCGCCTCGAGTTGGGCCTGCTGCTCGGCCACCTTGGCCAGCATCATCCCGATGGCCTTGACAGCAGCCGCATCGGTCAGCCCGCCCAGCTTGCCCACCGCCTCGCGCAGCTTCACCAGCCGGGCTGCATGGTCGCGGCGCTGGCCGGCGTCGGCCAAAAGGCTGATCGCGGGCAGCAGGGCGCCCATGCGAACCCGCAGGGTGGACTCTTCGACCAGGCGGCGGGTCTTGAGTTCGTCGGAGGCCGTCGGGACCGGCGCGGTGGTGGCGCTGCCCGCATCGGCGGCGCCGCCGTCATCGCCATCGGTCGCCTCCAACGCGGCCGGGTCGTCGCTGCCTTCGCACAGCTCGGCCTCGCCGTCGGGCTTGCGCACGCGCACCCGCAGCTTGGCCTTGGTCTGCTCCAGCAGGGCGCGCTGCAGGCGCTTGCCCGAACCCGAGACCGGGGTGGTGCAGATGAAGGTGACGGCCTTGTCCTCCCACACACAGTCGCCCTTCATCCACTTGAGGCCGTCCTGCTGCGGCAGCAGCGCCATGAGCTGCGTCTTCTGCGCGTTGCCCACCTTCGGGCCGATCACCACCCGGGCATGCGCCGCCGCCACGGCGGCGATGAAGGTCAGCGGCGGCTGGCCGGGCTGGGCGTTGCGCACCGCCTTGAGGCCGGCGACCAAGCGCGATCGGACCGCGGCGGCCAGCTTGGCCAGCTTGGGGTCGACCGCCGGCGCCTTGGCTTGCTTGGCCGCGGCCGACAGCGCCAGGCGCCGCTTCTCGACGGCGCTGCAGGCCGACTCCAGCGCGTCGCCCACGGAACGGGCATAGGCCGCCACCGCAGCGGCCAGGTCACTCGCCAGCCGCGCCGCGTCGCCCTTCAAGGCCGGCTCGGCCTTGAAGCTGGCGATCACCGGCCGCACTTCGGTGCCGGCCTGCGTGGCCAGCTTCAGCAGGGCCTTGACCGGACCGGACCGCTCGGCCTCCAGGTCGGCCTTGCGCTGCACAGCGTCCTCTGCGGTGGCCAGCCCGACGGTGGCGAACAGCTCCCAGTCGACCGCGACATGGGCACGCTCCAGTGCCTTCAGCGTGTCGACCAGTTCCAGCTTGAGGCGGGCCTTGGCGAGCGGGGCCTTGTGCGCGGCCATCTGCGTTGTCCAGGTGGCGGCCTTCAATGCGGTGGGGTATGCGGGTGCGGTCACGTCTGGGCTCCGGTCTGTTGAAACCAATGTAGGAAGGGCAGGTTTCACGGCCACAGCAGCCCGGGTTTCATTTGTTGCGGCGGGCGGCTCGGCAGCACTGCCCCGCCCGGTGGGCATCGCCGCGGCGCTGTCGCCTTGGCGGCCCGGTACCCGACCGGGCTGGGCCTACCATCCGGCGCACCCCTTGGCTCCTGCTGCGCCTGACCATGACCGCCCTGCTGCACGGCATCCGCGTCCTCGACTTCGGCCGCTATATCGCGGGGCCTTACTGCGCCGCCTTGTTGGGCGAGTACGGCGCCGACGTGATCCGCATCGAGAAGCGCAGCGGCAGCGAGGACCGCTTCCCAGCGCCGGTGGGCGGCGACGTGGGGGCGCTGTTCCTGCAGAT
>JBJXHB010000015.1:0-7146 GCA_046160725.1 Aquabacterium sp. | reverse complement strand
GCCGCCGCTGGCCCATCTCGCCGGGCTGGCGTCGTCCATCGATGTGCTCGCCACGGCGCAGGCCATGGGCCGCAGCGCGGCGGCCCGGGCCAGCAGGTCCAGCGCCTCGGTCGTGTCGCCGCCGCGGCCAGCCAGCGCGCCCAGCAGCATCAGCGCGTCTACCCGGTCCGGCTCCAGCGCCAGCACCTGCTGGCAGCGCAGGCGTGCGTTCAGCGGCCTCTCCTTGCGCAGCAGCGCATGTGCCTCGGCCATCATCTCGCGGATGCGGCGCTCGCGCGGCGGCACATGGCGGGCCATCAGGCCGCCTCCCGCAGGCTGGCCAGCAGCTCATAGGAGCGCAGCCGGTCCGCATGGTCGTGCAGCGCGCAGGTGACGATCAGCTCGTCGGCCTGGGTGCGCGCCAGCAGGGCATCGAGCTGGGCGCGGACGGCCCGCGGGTCGCCGCAGGCCGATGCCGCCAGCATGCGCTGTACCTGGAAGCGCTCGCGCTCGTCCCACAGGGCGTCCATCTGGGCCGGTTCGATGGGCCGCGGCAGCGGGCCGCGCCGGTTGCGCACCATGCCCAGGAAGCGCTGCTGCAGCGACGTGAACTGGCGCATCGCCTGCGCCTGCGTGTCGGCGCAGACCACGTTGACACCGACCATGGCATGCGGCTGCGGCCAGCGCGGGGACGGGCGATAGGTCTGGCGGTAGATCTGCAGCGCCTGCTCCAGCATGTCGGGCGCGAAGTGCGACGCAAATGCGAAGGGCATCCCGAAGTAGGCCGCCAGCTGCGCGCCGTACAGGCTGGAGCCCAGGATCCAGATCGGCACCCGCGTGCCCATGCCGGGAATGGCCCGCACCGCCTGGCCCGGCTGCACGTCCTCCAGGTAGGACTGCAGCTCCAGCACGTCCTGCGGGAAGCTGTCCTCGTCACCTCCGATCAGCGTGCGGCGCAGCGCCCGCGCGGTGAGCTGGTCGGTGCCCGGCGCCCGGCCCAGCCCGAGATCGATGCGACCGGGGAACAACTCGGCCAGCGTGCCGAACTGCTCGGCAATCACCAGCGGCGCATGGTTGGGCAGCATGATGCCGCCGGAGCCGACCCGGATGGTCTGCGTGCGTGCGGCGACCTGGCCGATCAGCACCGCGGTGGCCGAGCTGGCCACGCCCTCCAGGTTGTGATGCTCGGCGATCCAGTAGCGCTGGTAGCCCCAGGCCTCGACCCGTGGGGCGAGGTCGAGCGTGCGGCTCAGCGCGTCGGCAATGGACGACCCCTCGACGATGGGGCTGAGGTCGAGGACGGACAGGGGTGGCAGCGGCATGGCGGCATGATGCCTTGGCTCGAGGTGCATCCGGCAGCCCAGGCCTGAGGCGCTCAGGCCACAACCGGCAAAGTCCGCTCGAGCCGGAATGCCACCAGCGCCGCCGCCAGCGACAGCACCACGCAGCCCAGCATCAGCGCCACCAGCACGACGGGCGTCGCCGAGCGTTCGACCAGCACGGCGGTCAGCGTACTGAGCAAAGCGCCCAGTGCCACCGAAATGGCGCCGCTGAGGCCCGCCGCCGTGCCGGCCAGCGCCGGACGCACCGACATGGCGCCGGCGTTGGCATTGGAGATGGTCAGGCCGTTGCCCAGGCCGACGAACAGCGTCAGTCCGAACAGCACCAGGGGGTGCGACGCACCGGCGCCGTACAAGGCCAGTGCCAGCGCCATGGCCGCCAGTGACACCAGCCGGCCCGCGATCAGCAACGCATGAATGCCCTTGCGATGGGCCAGGCGCGCGGTGATGGCCGCGCCCACGATGAACCCGGCGGTGATCGAGCCCACGCCGGCGCCGACCTGGGCCGGCGACAGCCCCCACATGGCCGTGGCCACATAGGGCACGCCGGTGACGAAGACGAAGAAGGCGCCGACCGAGAACGCTGCGCACAGCACATAGGTGCCAAAGCGCGCCGAGCGCAGCAGCAGCAACCAGTCCCCCAGGCGCGGCGCAGGCAGGCCGGGTCGACGCGTCTCGCCCATGTCCAGCCAGGTCAACACCAGCAATGCAGCGCCGAGGGCGGCATAGAGCGCAAACACCGCCCGCCAGCCCAATGCCTGGTCCAGCAGGCCACCGATCAAGGGGCCGAGCATGGGCGCGACCGCCATGGCCGACGAGACCAGGCCCAGCCGGGCGGCCGACTCGATGGCCGAGTGCTGGTCACGGATCGCCGCGCTGGAGACCACGGTGCCCGCCACGATGGCGGCCTGCATCACCCGGCAGACCAGCAGGACCGTCACATCCTGCGCCAGCATGCAGCCCAGCGACGCGGCCGTGAACATTGTCAGCGCCATCAGCATCACCGGGCGTCGTCCCCAGCGGTCGGACAGCGGCCCCAGGGCCAGCTGAAACACAGCGGATGCCAGCATGTAGCCCGCCACGGCCATCGCGGTTACCGACTCGCGCGCGGCCAGGTCGCGTGCCATTGATGGCAGCGACGGCAGGATCATGTTCAGCGTCAGGGCCGACAGCGCCGTCAGCAGCGTCAGCGTGACCAGGTGGGGCGGCGTGCGGTCCCCGCGGTGCACGGCGGCTTCGCTGGCATGGCCTTCCGGCACTCGGGTCATGGAAGAGCGGTCAGGCGCGATGCATGTCGGGCGCCAACGGACTGGGAGGGGCCGCGATTGTCGACGACGCCCGGTTGGTGGCCGCCCGGGCATCCGTGGTAGCTTGCCGCCTTTGCACAGGCCGCGAGGTCGCTGTCAAGCCATGATCCTGCACATCCGCAATGCTTCGTTGACCACAGCGCTGGCCGCGCTGCTGGCGCCTTGGGTCCAGGCGGCCACGGTTCTGGGCGTCGAGATGCCGGCACCGCATCCCGCCTGCCCGGTCACCGACACCTACTGGGGCATCAAGGTCGAGGACCCCTACCGCTGCCTGGAAAACACCGCCGATCCGGCGGTGCAGGCCTACATGAAGGCCCAGGCCGATGCCGCCGGCCAGGTGTTGTCGAGGATCCCCGGGCGTGACAGGCTCCTGCAGCGCATCCAGGAGATCGACGCCGACGTCCCGGCCAACGTGAGCGACGTCAATCGCGATGCGCGCGGCAACCTCTTCTACGAGAAGCGATTGCCCACGGACAACCAGTTCAAGCTCTACATGCGCCGGGGTCTCGACGGACCGGAGAGAGTCCTGGTCGACCCCGAGGTGCTGGCCAGGGCCACGGGCAAGCCGCATGCCATCGGCGGCTATGCCAACAGCCTGGACGGCCGGCGCGTGGCCTACAGCGTGTCGGCCGGCGGCGCCGAGATCGGCAACCTGCATGTGATCGACACCGAGACCGGACAGGAGCTGATGCCGGCCATCGACCGCATCCGTGGCGACGGCAATCCGACCTGGACCGATGACGGCAGCGGGCTCTTCTATTCCCGCCTGGCCGCCAACTGGGACAAGCGCCCGCGGGCCGAGCGCTTCATGGACAACACCGTCTACCTGCGCCGGCTGGCGGACCCGACGGCGGACGTGGCGGTCTTTGGTCCCGGCGTCCATCCCGAGCTGAACCTGGCCCGCTCCGACTCGGCCGCGGTATGGGTGATGCGCGACCAGCCGCTGGGCCTGGCCTTGGTTTTCCACGGCGTCGACCGCTATCGCTCGCTGTATGTCAGCGACAAGGCCGCGTTGCTCGCCGGCAAGCCCGTTTGGCGCCAGGTATTCGGCCCTTCGGCGCAGGTGAGCCATGTCACCGCCCACCAGGGCTGGCTCTACCTGCGGTCGGCCCAGGACGCGCCACGCTACCGGGTCCTGCGCCTGCCACTGCCCGCGGCCGACATGGCCAGGGCCGAGACCGTGGTGGCACCCGGCAGCGGCGTGATCACGGCCATCGCGGCGGCACCGGAGGGCCTGTACGTCACCCGGCGTGTGGGCGCTGCGCAGCAGTTGTTCCGCCTGCCCCATGGCGCGGCGTCCGAAACGGCCGCCCAGCCGATCCGCCTGCCGTTCGATGGCAGCGTGGTGATCGCCGATGTCGACCCGACAGTCTCCGGCGTGGTCCTGCGGCTTGCCGGCTGGACGCGCGCATCCCGGTACTACTTTCTCGATGCAAGGGACACCACGCCGCGGGTCCTGGACCTGGCGCCGGCGGGCCGCTTCGATACGCTGGCCGGCGTGACCGCGCGGGAGGTGATGGTGAAGAGCCACGACGGCGTGGAGGTGCCGGTGTCGATCATTTCGCGCAGCGACATCAAGCTCGACGGCTCGAACCCGCTGCTGCTGTACGGCTACGCGGCCTACGGCACCGTCGAGGCCCCCGCGCTCAGCGCGCGCACGCTGGCCTGGCTGGAGCAGGGCGGCGTGTTCGTGTTCTGCCACGCCAGAGGTGGCGGCATCCTCGGCGACGAGTGGCACAAGGCCGGGCACAAGACCACCAAATTCAACACCTGGCGCGACGGCATCGCGACCGCCGAATGGCTGATCGCCAACGGCTATACGTCGGCCTCGAGGATGGCGGTCTTTGGTGGCAGTGCGGGCGGCATCTTCGTCGGGCGGGCCGCGACGGAGCGGCCCGACCTTTTCGCCGCTGCGGTGATCGGCGTGGGCAATCTGGACCAGATACGCAGCGAGACCCGTGCCAACGGCGCGGGAAACATCCCCGAGTACGGCAGCGTGAAGGTGGAGGCCGAGTTCCACGCGTTGCGCCACAACAGCACCTACGAGCACATCCGGCCCGGGACAGCCTACCCGGCGCTGCTGTTCGAGCATGGCGTCAACGACACCCGGGTCGACGTGTGGATGTCGACCAAGGCGGCCACGCGCTTCGCCGTGGCCCGGCCGCAGGCCAAGCCGGTGCTGATGCGGTTGGAGTACGACGCCGGGCACGGCGTTGGTGCCACGCGCATCCAGTCGCAGCAGCGCACCGCGGACCGCTGGGCCTTTGTGCTCTGGCAGGCTGGCGTGCCCGGGTTTCAGCCACAACCTTGAGGGCGCTCGCCGCGCCGGCCCGCCGCCGATGCGGCGAGAAACTAGAGCTTCATCTCCAGCCGGACCTGCAGGCTGGACCGCGTCTGCGTCACGGAATCCGTGCGGCTGCGAATCAGCTCGCCAGGCTGCGTGACGTCATCCACCACGGCGAGGCCGGACTCGCTGGTCAACGGCGCCAGATTGCCGCCCATGACACGGATGGCAAAGGCAGGGCTGAAGGTCCACAGCACAAAGGCATCGGCCACGCGCCGACGGCCGGTGTTCGAACTCTGATCGTCGCTGACCCGGGTGCTGTAGGCCGGTGTGATGCCGACGCTGGCGCCGATGGTCGCCGGCGTGCCGCGGATGCGCCAGTCACCACCCAGGTTGACCGTGCCGTCGGGTTGCGCGTCCAGGCGGTTGTCGGGGCCCGGCACCGATGCCACGCGCGAGCGGTAGAAACTGCCATTGGCCCGCACTTCGATCGGCGGCGCGCCGTCGATGGCATCGCTTAAGCGGAACTTGGCCTCCAGCTCAACGCCCTTGGTCAGCGCCTGGCCGATGTTGTGCGGCCGTGAGACCCAGCGCTGCACGGGCGACCACGACACCGTCTCCAGCCGGGTGTCGTTGCGGATGTAGTCGATGAGCCGGCGCATGAAGATGTTGGCGCTGAGCACGCCGGCGCCCGGCAGGTAGCGCTCCACCGCCAGGTCCAGGCCGGCGGCCAGCTCCGGCTTGAGCGCGTTGTTGCCGGCACGGTCCGGCGAAACGGGCGTGTTGACCTGGCTCACGTCATAGCGCGCGCTGATGCCGGGCCGCGCGATGAGCTGCTGAATGGTGGGCGACTTGTAGCTGCGGGTCAGGCTCAGCCGCAGCTGGTCGCGGCTGCGCGGGTCCGGCCGCCACACGGCATGGGCCAGCGGGCTGAGCACGCTGGCGGTGTTGCGGGACGTGGTGCCGCCTTCGCCGGTGCCGCGCGTGCGGATGGTCTCGCCGCGCAGGCCCAGGTGCACCGCCCAGTTGGGGTTGAGTTGCCACTCGTCCTGGCCGTACATGGCCAGCCGGGTGTTGTCCGCCTGCAGGTTCTCGCCGAATTCGGCCGCCAGCAGCACGTCGTCGCGCAGCGTCGTGCGGGCCTCGCGACGGCGAACCGCCTCCACCTCGGTGCCCAGCACCAGGCTGTGGCCGTTGTCCAGCGTGCGCGTCGCCTTGAGCGTGACGTTGGCGGACACGTCGCGCAGCCGGGCCTTGTCGTCGAAGGTATGAAGCAGGCTGTCCTGGGCGTCGCGCTCCTCGCGCAGCGTGTGGCTGTTGTTGACCCAGCTGCCGGTGCCGCCCATCAGCTCCAGGCGTGTGCCGTTGCCAAGGCGGTGCCGCAGGTTGCCGTTGAGCCGCAGCATCGTGAAGTCGCTGCTGTTGCGGCTGCCGAAGTGGTCGTACTCCGCCGCTGGCCCGCCCAGCACGCGCAGAGCGCCGCTGCGGCGGGTACCGCCAGCGTTGTGCATCAGCATCGGTGTGACGATGGCATTGGTGGTCTCGCTGGGCGTCCACTGCAGCCGGGCCGAGGCATGCAGCCGCTTGCGGTGCTCGACCCATTCGAAGCGCTCGGTCTGGTCGCTGACCGACGTACCCTGGCTCAGGTTGTCCACACGCGTGCGCGCGTCGCTGGCATTGCCCTTGTTCTCGTCGAACGCCACCAGGGTGAAGGTGCCGTTGAGTCGCTCGCCCAGCTTGTCTGCGCGGGTCCAGATGAAGCCCGGCGTCACCCGACCCTTCTCAATCTGTACGCCGGCGCGCAGGTCGTTGGCGCGCCGGGTGAAACCTTCACGGGTGATGATGTTGATGGTGCCGGCGATGGCGCGCGCGCCGGTCTCGGCAGTGGGCGCACGCAGGATCTCGATGCGCTCGATCTGCTCGGGCGCCAGCGAGTCCATCGAGAAGCCCGGTGGCACACGCTCGCCGTCGATCAGGATCTGCACATAGCCGCCGCCCATGCCGCGCATGCGGATGCCACCGCCGCGGCCGGGTGGTCCGCCGAGCGTGACACCGGGAAGGCGCTTGAGCACCTCGCCGATGGATGAGTCGCCGAATCTCTCGATCTCCTCGCGCCCGATGACGATCTTGGCCGCGGTCGATCGCCGGCGCGCTTCGGTATCGACATCGCGGCCGGACGTGATCTCCACCCGCTGCGGCGCCGACGCGGCGGTGCGCGGCGCAGAGGCGGCCAGAT
>JBJXHB010000014.1:0-22200 GCA_046160725.1 Aquabacterium sp. | reverse complement strand
TGTGTGGATGCAGCGCAGTGGCCTGGAGTGGTTCTACCGGTTCCTGCAGGAACCGCGGCGCATGTTCCGCCGCTACTTCATCGAGGACATGGCCTTCATCGGCATGGTGGCGCGCGCATGGTGGCGTCGCTGACGCAATGGCCCGCGGCAGCGGGCGCGACTGAATCTTGATTCGACAGGACTGAGAAATGACGACGATTGCAGTGGTGGGTCTGGGCTATGTGGGTCTTCCCCTGGCGGTGGAGTTCGGCAAGAAGTACCGCACCTTGGGGCTGGATCTGTCCGCCGAGAAGGTGGCGGCCTATGGCCGCTTCGAGGACCCGACCGGCGAGGTCTCCGGCGACGCCCTGCGCGCCGCGGTCCACCTGACCTGCTCGACCGACCCGGCGACGCTGCGCGATGCCGACGTGGTCATCGTGGCCGTACCGACGCCTGTCGATGAGGCCCGCAAGCCCGACTTCACGCCGCTGGTGAAGTCCAGCCAGAGCGTGGGCCGGCACTTGAAGCGCGGGGCCATCGTGGTGTATGAGTCGACGGTGTATCCGGGCGCTACCGAGGAGGTCTGCATCCCCATCCTGGAACGCGAGTCGGGGTTGAAGTGGAAGCAGGACTTCTTCGTCGGCTACAGCCCCGAGCGCATCAACCCGGGCGACAAGGAACATACCGTCACCAAGATCACCAAGGTGGTCAGCGGCGACACCGCCGAAACCCTGGCCAAGGTGGCCGAGGTCTATGGCTCCATCATCACGGCTGGCGTCTACCCGGCCAGCAGCATCAAGGTGGCCGAGGCTGCCAAGGTGATCGAGAACACCCAGCGCGACCTGAACATCGCGCTGATGAACGAGCTGGCGCTGATCTTCCACCGCATCGGCATTGACACGCTGGAGGTGCTGAAGGCCGCCGGCACGAAGTGGAACTTCCTGCCGTTTCGTCCTGGCCTGGTCGGCGGGCACTGCATCGGCGTCGACCCGTACTACCTGACCCACAAGGCCGAGATGCTGGGCTACCACCCGCAGGTCATCCTGGCCGGACGCCGCATCAACGACAACATGGGCAAGTACGTCGCCGAGCAGACCATCAAGCAGATGATCGCTGCGGGCCACTCGGTCAAGGGCGCCAACGTCGTGGTGCTGGGCATGACCTTCAAGGAGAACTGCCCCGACCTGCGCAACAGCAAGGTGATCGACATCATCAGCGAGCTGCGCACCTACGGTGTGAACGTCCAGGTCCACGATCCACTGGCTTCGTCTGCGGAGTGCGAGCACGAGTACGGCGTGGCCCTGACAGACTGGGACGCGCTGCGGCCGGCCTCGGCGCTGGTCCTGGCCGTCGCCCATGCGGACTACGCGAAGATGGGCCTGGCGGGTGTCGGCGCCAAGCTGGTTGCCGGCGGCGTGCTGACGGACGTCAAGTCGATGTTCGAGCCGGCTGCCGTGCGCGCGGCGGGCTTCGGCGCCTGGCGGTTGTAGCCAGGGCTTCCGAGGCGCGCTGCCGGCCGGTGGCCCGGATGGCGGCGCGTGCCGCCTTGCAGGCCGCGGCCTAGTCGGAAGTGCCCGCGTTCTCGCTGTCGGACTTGCCGGCCCGGACCTGGCCCGGCGCAGCCACACAGACACCGCCGGGCGGTACGTCCTTGACGACGATCGCATTGGCGCCGATGCGGGCGCCGGCACCGATGCGGACCGGCCCCAGGATGCAGGCGCCGGCACCGACCTGGACATCGTCCTCGATGATCGGCACTTCGGCCAGGCCGCTGCGGCCACCGACCGTCACGCCATGGGCAATGGTCACGCGGTTGCCGATGATGGCTCGCGCATGCACCACGGTCGCCAGTCCGTGATAGCCGAAGGTTACGTCGCGTCCGACCCGCACCGACGGCGGCAGGACGACGGAGAAGACGATCCGGTTGATGACATAGATCAGGTACGGCAGCAGCGGCACCTTGAGCCGATGAAGCAGATGGGCCAGCCGGAACAGATAGATCATGGTGCGCTCGTCAGGTCGGTGCCGAGTGTGGTCTCGTCACCTCAGGAACCGGTGCGCTGCCGCCCGTAGTCGTCCTGCAGCCGCACGATGTCGTCCTCGCCCAGGTAGCTGCCGGACTGGACCTCGATGATCTCCAGCGGCACCTTGCCCGGGTTGGCCAGGCGGTGCACCTCGCCCAGCGGTATGTAGGTGCTCTGGTTCTCGGTCAACAGTTGCACGCGATCGCCGCAGGTGACTTCGGCCGTGCCGGATACGACGATCCAGTGCTCCGCGCGATGGTGATGCTTCTGCAGGCTCAGCGAGGCGCCCGGCTTGACCAGGATGCGCTTGACCTGGAAGCGCGCGCCGGCATCGACGCTGTCGTACCAGCCCCAGGGCCGGTGCACCTTGCGGTGCAGTTGCCCCTCGCCACGACCGGCCGCGCCCAGCGCGGCGGTGATGGCCTTTACTTCCTGGCTCTGGCCGCGCCGGCACACCAGGACGGCGTCCGGCGTCTCGACGACGACCATGTCGTCCAGCCCCACCGCGCCGATCAACCGGCTGGTGGCATGCAGCAGCGAGCCCGTGCATCCCACGGCCACGACGTCGCCGGTCGTGGCATTGCCTAGCGCGTCGTGCGGCAGCACCTGCCAGACCGCGTCCCAGGCGCCTAGGTCGTTCCAGCCGGCCTCCAGCCGCACCACGCGGGCCGGTATACCGCTTCCCGGGCAGCGCTCCATCACGGCATAGTCCACCGACTCGGCCGGCACTGCCGCAAAGGCCGCCGCATCAGGGCGCACGAAGAAGCTGTCGGCCGTGCGCGGTTCCCAGGCCAGGCGCACCGTCTGCAGGATGTCGGGCCTGAAACGGTCCAGCGCCGACAGCCAGGCCGAGGCCCGCAAGACATACACGCCGCTGTTCCAGTAGAACGCGCCGGCGGCCAGATAACGCTCGGCCGTGGCGGCGTCCGGCTTCTCGACGAAACGGGACACATCGGCCACCGCCGCTGCAGCGTCGGCGCTCTCGATGTAGCCGTAGCCGGTCTCCGGCCGTTGCGGCGGCACGCCCATCACCACGATGCCGCCGGCCGCTGCGGTCCGGACGGCCAGCCGCAATGCACGGGCAAAGGCGTCGGCGTCGCTGACGGTCTGGTCCGCCGGCGCCATCACCAGCACCGGGTCGTCGCCACCGCGCATCGCCTCCAGCGCCGCCAGCGTCAGCGCGGGCGCGGTGTTGCGGCCGGTCGGCTCCAGCAGGATGGGGCCCGGCGCGACATCGATGGCGCGGAACTGCTCCAGTACCAAGAAGCGGTGTTCCTCGTTGCCGATGACCATCGGCGCCCGGGTCTGGAGCCCCGGCTCGTCAAGACCGGCCAACCGCTGCACGCATTGCTGCATCAGGCTGGTGTCGCCGGACAGCACATGGAACTGCTTGGGATGGGCGGCCCGCGACAGCGGCCACAGGCGGGTGCCCGAGCCGCCAGCCAGGATCACGGGCTGGACCAGGATGCTCATTCGTCGAACCCCTGCGGATGACGGGTCTGCCAGCGCCAGCTGTCCTGGCACATGCGGGCGAGGTCGTGCACGGACTGCCAGCCCAGCAGTTGCCGGGCCAGGCCCGGGTCGGCCCAGCAGGCGGCGACGTCGCCGGGCCGGCGCGGCGCAAACCGGATCGGGATCTCGCGGCCACTGGCCTGTGAATAGGCCTGCACCACCTCCAGCACGCTGTGGCCCCGGCCGGTGCCCAGGTTGACGCAGAAAGAGTCACCACCGTCCAGCAGGTGCTGCACGGCCCGCACGTGGCCATGGGCCAGATCGTCGATGTGGATGTAGTCGCGCACGCCGGTACCGTCCGCCGTGGGGTAGTCATCACCGTAGACACTGAGAAAGGGCCGGTGCCCGCCGGCCACCTGCGCCACGTAGGGCATCAGGTTGTTCGGCGTGCCGCGCGGTGCCTCGCCGATCTCGCCGCTCTCGTGGGCGCCGACCGGGTTGAAGTACCGCAGCTTGGCCAGGCGCCAGGCCGGGTCGGCGTGGCCCAGGTCGTCCAGCATGTGTTCGCCGAACAGCTTGGTGCGCCCATAGACATTGGTCGCTCCCAAGGCAGCCGTCTCGATGATCGGCAAGGTCTCGGGCTCGCCGTAGACCGTGGCGCTGCTGCTGTAGACCATGCGCTGGCAGCCCGCCGCGCGCAATGATTGGAGTGTCTGCAACAGCCCGGTGATGTTGTTGTCGTAGTACTCCAGAGGCAAGGCGGCCGACTCGCCGACCGCCTTGAGCGCGGCAAAGTGGATGGCGGCCTGCACGGGGTGACGGGCCAGCACAGCGCCCATGGCGGGAGCCGACCGGACATCGGCCTGCTCGAATTGGATGGGGCGGTCCGTCAGGCGGGACAGGCGGTCCAGAACGCGTGGATGGGCGTTGGCGAAATTGTCGACGCCGATCACGTCGAAACCTGCACCCAGCAGGGCCAGCCAGGTGTGCGAGCCGATGTAGCCGGCAGCGCCGGTCAGCAGGATGCGCGGCATCCTGCGCCTACCGCAGCGTGGCCTGCGCGCTGCAGCCCAGCGACCGGTTGCTGTAGTTCTGGCTGGGTAGCGTCGGGTTGCGACGGCGCTGCTCGCCCAGGTCGCAATTGACGCTGAGGAAACGCAGCGGCACCCAGGTCATGCCGATCGACGCACCGGTTCCGCGGTCACGGTAATCGACCTGCGTGAAGACGTTGTTGTTGACCAGCCGGATATCGGAGATCGAGCGGTCCGAGTAGTTGACCGATGCCCGCAGGCCGATCTTGCCGGTCAGCTCATAGGCGGCGGTGGCCACCAACGACGTCGTGACCCGGCTGATGTCGGTCTCGCCGGTGATGGGCCCGAAGATCACGTAGTTCAGGTTGTCCTGGCCGTTGTCACGGGTGAGGCTCAAGGTGCCGCTGGTGCGGCCGGTCGGCCGCCAGGTCCAGCGCAGCAGCCCCGTCAGACCATCGAAGTCGCGATTGGTGACCTGACTGTGGCGTTGCCGGGTGGCACTGAGGCGGGCGGTGATGGTGCTGGCGCCCGAGGCCTGCCAGTTGATGTTGAGGTTGAGCGCGTCGCGCTCGAACTCGTCGGCCCGGGTCGTGGTGGCGAGTGGGTATTCACCTTCGGCATGGCTCAGGCTGAGGCCGGCCGAAAGCGTGCCGCTGAGGGCATAACGGGCGCCGAGCGAGGCGGTGTTCTGGGACAGCTCGCGCGAATCGAACTCGACCGCCGAGTAGGTGATGTCGGTCCAGCCCAGCGAGGCCTCGAACTGCAGCCGGGTCCCGGTGCCCAGGACGGCGCTCAGCGAAGCGGCGTTGTTGCGCTGGACGTTTTTCTTGGTCAGGGCCAACTCGTCGCCCGGGTTGAAGCTGGCCAGGCTCTGGTTGGCACTCACGCTCAGGGTGCCGGACAGCCGGGCCACCGTGGCCCAGTCCAGCGCCGCATTGACGCCATAGCCGAAGTTGTTCAGCTCCGACCGGTCCGAGAAGCGGTTGTCGCGCAGGGAGGCGGTCGCCCGCACGCGCTGGCGGCCGATGGGCTGGTCGATGCCGCCCAGCAGCGAGGTCGTGACCAGCGTGTCCGGCACGGCCGCGACGTTGCCGCCGCTGCGGAACAGGTTGGACTCATGGGTGACGCCGATGGCGCCGCCGACGTACCAGGGGCTGGTTTGTGCAATCGCGCCGGCCGACAGGAGCAGGCCTGCTGCGGCGGCCAGGCGGCGCAGGGCCGGGCGTTGGGTCATGTTCGATCTCCTCTGGCCGCGGGGCGCGGCCGCTCAGTACGCATTGCGGTCAAAGAACACCAGCTTGACCGTGCGCGCGATGATCTGCAGGTCCAGGCCGAGCGACCAGTTGCGCAGATATTCCAGGTCGTACTCGACCCGGGCCTGCATCTTTTCGATGGTATCCGTCTCGCCGCGATGGCCGTTGACCTGGGCCCATCCGGTGATGCCCGGCTTGACCTTGTGGCGCACCATGTAGGCCTTGATCAACTGCCGGTATTCCTCGTTGTGGGCGACGGCATGCGGGCGCGGGCCGACGATGCTCATGCGCCCCTGCAGCACATTGACGAATTGCGGCAGTTCGTCCAGTGAGGTGCGTCGGATGAAGGCGCCAAAGGGCGTGATGCGGGGGTCGTCCTTGGTGGCCTGCCGGACCACCGGCCCGTTGTCCATGGCCCGCATCGAGCGGAACTTGTAGACGATGATCTCCTCGCCGTCGAGGCCGTTGCGCTTCTGGCGGAAGACCACCGGTCCCGGCGAGCTGAGCTTCACGCCAATGGCCACGGCCAGCAGGACGGGGGAGATCAGCACCAGGATCAACGCCGCCAGGACGACATCGCTGATGCGCTTGACGAGCTGGTTGGTGCCGGTGAAGGGGGTCTCGCAGATGCCCACCATCGGCACGCCATTGAGGTCCTGCAGGCGGCCCTGGATGATGCTGATGCCGAAGACATCGGGCACGAAGCTGATGGTGGCGGTGGTGCCCTGGATCGCTTCCAGCAGTTGGATGATGCGCGGCTGCGAGCCCAGCGGCAGGGAAATGAATACCTCCTTGATGCCGTGTTCGCGGATATAGGGGGCCGCGTCCTGCAGGCCGCCCAGGCGCTTGACAGCCGCCTCGGGGTGCAGCCGATCGTCGGTACGGTCGTCGAAGTAGCCCATGAAGTCGATGGCCTGCAACGGGGCGTCGCTCGCCGCCTTGGCGACCTTCACGCCCAACGGGCCACCACCGATCACCACGGCACTGCGTCGGTTGGCCGGGCTCAGCGCCAGCTTCAGCAGCACGGTCTTGCCGATGGCCACGCCGGCCAGCTGCAGCACCGGCGTGGCGATGATCCACCACATCAGCACCTCGGCCTCGAACAGCTTCAGGCTGCGCGTCGCGTAGCCG
Organism: Aquabacterium sp.; assembly: GCA_046160725.1. Classification (GTDB taxonomy): domain Bacteria; phylum Pseudomonadota; class Gammaproteobacteria; order Burkholderiales; family Burkholderiaceae_C; genus JBJXHB01. The sequence goes on along the minus strand of JBJXHB010000014.1, from coordinate 15,330 downwards.
CACAGCAGCAGGATGGCCAGCAGGGCGAACCAGGAGCTGACGATGTCCACCCCGGCGGTCAGCAGCGAGTCGCGGAAGCGATTGCGGCCAGGGAACGTCAGCGCGAACACCAGCAGGCACATCGTCAGGTCCGGCCGCAGGATCGGCTCGTCGAACAGCAGCGCCACGGCCAGGTAGGTCCAGACCGTGATGGCCGGCTCCATGAACGCCGCGACCAGCGACGTCACCGACTGCGGGGCGCTGTAGAAATTGCGAGTGAAACTGCGGTTCTCGAACATCAGTGGCCTGGCGGCGTCATGGGCATGCGTCCGGGGGCATGCAAGCCATCCGCCCGTCGTCAGGGCGCGCGAAAAGCCCCGGATTCTGGGGCATGTCGGATCGACGTTCGAACCTTTGACCCCAGCCGGCTCGACGACCTGTCACATTCTGTGAGCCGCTTCACGCCGGGGCGCCACGTGCGACCAGCCCCGTGTTGGACAGACCCGGCTTGCCGTAAAGGAACGGCAGGCCCTGCGGCGTGGTCACCTCGCCCCCTGCGGCGCGCAGCACGGCATGGCCGGCGGCAATGTCCCACTCCATGGTGCGGCCCAGTCGCACGTACAGGTCGGCACGGCCTTCGGCGATCAGTCCCAGCTTCAGTGACGAGCCGACGCCGATGCGCTCGCGGACCGGCCAGGCCGCCAGGGCCTGGTCCAGGCTTGCACCGTCGTGGTGCGACCGGCTGACCAGGGCCGTCATGCCCGCTGCCGGCGGCCGCCGGGCCTGCATGGGCTGCCGGCGGCCGGCGCGTTCGACGAAGGCCGTGCCGGCCGCGGCATAGAGCACGTCCAGCGCCGGGGCATACACCACGCCGAGCACCGGTACGCGGTCCTGTACCAACGCCACGTTGACCGTGAACTCGCCGTTGCGGGCAATGAACTCGCGGGTGCCGTCCAACGGGTCGACCAGCCAGAAGCGGCGAGGCAGGGTGGGCATGGTGTCCGGCGTGCAGGACTCCTCGGATATCACCGGCACGCCCCGGATCAGGGCCGTCAGTACCGGCACCAGGACGGCCTCGGCGGCCAGGTCGGCGGCGGTTACCGGCGACGCATCGGCCTTTCTATGGTGTGTGAAATCCGTGCCATAGACCGCCATCACACGGTGGCCGGCTTCGCGACAGGCCAGGATGACCGGCTCCAGCCAGGCGGTGTGATCGGGTGCGGTGTCGGACATGGCTGTGAGCGGTGTTGGCATCGGGCGGATTGTGTGACCCTGCTGCCTACAATCCCGCGCATGTTGCAGAACCTCTCGGCGTTGATGGCCCCGGCCCTGATGGAGCGCCTCACGTTGGTGGTCAACCATGTGCTGGCGGCCGAGCCGGTGGCCATGTCCCGGCTCAAGCCGCATGCCGGACGCACGCTGCGGCTGTGCCTGGACGGCTGGCCGACCCTGTTGCCGCCGTTGCCGGTGCTGTGTTGTGTCATCACGCCCGCCGGCTTGCTGGAATGGTCGCCGCAGGCACCGGACAACGGCCTGGTGGCCCGGCTTGATGCGTCCAACCCTGCCGCGCTGGCATTGGGTGCGATGCGCGGCGAGCGACCGGACCTGCGCATCACTGGCGATGCCGCGCTGGCCGCGGAGGTGGACTGGCTGCTGCAGAACCTGCGCTGGGATGTGGGCGCGGACCTGGAGCGCGTGTTCGGGCCGCTTGCCGGCGCCGAGTTGTACCGGCTGGGTGGCCTGCTGGCGCGCGGCCTGCGCCAGGCGGTGTCCGGCGCCACCGACAGGGCGCGGTCGATGCGGCCGGGCGGGCTGTAGCCCCGGCTTGCCCATGCGCCATCTCGCGCGGCTGGTCTATATCGCCTTCACCGTCCTGCGCTTCGGCCTGGACGAAGTGGCGCTGTCGGGTTTCCGCCAGCGCTGGGTGCGTGCCCTGGTGCGGGTGGTCACCCTTGGGCGCCGGCTGGACGCGCCGCGCGGCGAGCGCCTGCGGCGCGCGCTGGAGAAGCTGGGCCCGATCTTCGTCAAGTTCGGCCAGGTGCTGTCGACGCGCCGGGACCTGCTGCCGCTGGACATTGCCGACGAGCTGGCACGCCTGCAGGACCGTGTGCCGCCGTTCCCGGGCCTGCAGGCGGTGGGCCTGATCGAGCGCGCCTTCGGCCGGTCGATCGACGTGCTGTTCGACGCCTTCGAGCAGGAGCCGGTGGCCAGTGCGTCGATCGCGCAGGTGCACTTCGCGCGTTTGAAAGATGGCCGCGAGGTGGCTGTGAAGGTGCTTCGGCCGGGCATGCTGGCCGTGATCGAGCACGACCTGGCGCTGCTGCACACGCTGGCGCGGCTGGTGGAACGGGTCTGGGTCGACGGCAAGCGCCTGAAGCCACGCGAGGTGGTGGCGGAGTTCGACACCTACCTGCACGACGAACTGGACCTGGTGCGCGAGGCCGCCAACGCGGCGCAGTTGCGACGCAACATGGCCGGGCTGGACCTGGTGCTGATACCGGAGATGGTGTGGGACCTGTGCACCGCCGGCGTGCTGGTGATGCAACGCATGCACGGCGTGCCCATCAGCCAGGTGGCGCGGCTGCGCGAGGCCGGCGTGGACATCAAGAAGCTGGCGCGCGACGGCGTCACCATCTTTTTCACGCAGGTGTTCCGTGACGGCTTCTTCCATGCCGACATGCACCCCGGCAACATCCAGGTGTCGATCGCGCCGGAGACCTTCGGCCGTTACATCGCGCTGGATTTCGGCATCATCGGCACGCTGACCAACTGGGATAAGGAATACCTGGCCCAGAACTTCCTGGCCTTCTTTCAGCGCGACTACAAGCGCGTGGCCGAGCTGCATGTCGAGAGCGGATGGGTGCCGCCCTCGACCCGGGTCGATGCCCTGGAGAACGCCATCCGGTCGGTCTGCGAGCCGCAGTTCGACCGGCCGTTGAAGGACATCTCGCTAGGCCAGCTGCTGATGCGGCTGTTCCAGATCTCGCGCCGCTTCCAGGTCGAGATCCAGCCGCAGCTGGTGCTGCTGCAGAAGACGCTGCTCAACATCGAGGGCCTGGGCCGGCAACTCGACCCGGACCTGGACCTGTGGAGCACGGCCAAGCCCTTCCTGGAGCAGTGGATGCAGCGCCAGGTCGGCTGGGCCGGCCTGGTCGAGCGCCTGAAGGCCGAGGCACCGCGCTATGCGCAGCTGCTGCCCGAGTTGCCAAGGCTGGTGCACCAGGCCCTGCTGCAGCGGGCCCAGGGCGCCGAGTCATCGGCGACGCTGGCCCTGCTGGCCGAGCAACGCCGGACCAACCGACTGCTGCAGTCGCTGCTGTATGGGGCCGTCGGCTTCGTCGCCGGCGTGGTCGTGGTGGCGGTGGCGTCGCGCTGGGTGACCTTTACCTGAGGCCGGATCGGGTTTTGCGACAGCCTCGGCGACCTTGCCCTCCAACCCCTAAACTTCCGCCCGGGCCGCGCCTGGCGGCCACCCCACTCCACGGAGACCTCGCGTGCTGATCACCTTCGTCGCGCTGTATCTGATGGTCACCATCGCCATCGGCCTGCTGGCCGCGCGGCGGGTGCACAACGCCAAGGACTACATGGTCGCGGGGCGCTCGCTGCCGCTGTACATGAACGTCGCCACCGTGTTCGCCACCTGGTTCGGCGCCGAGACGGTGCTGTCGGTGTCGGCCACGTTTGCCAAGGACGGCTTGTCGGGCATTCCCGGCGACCCATTCGGCGCGTCCTTGTGTCTGGTGCTGGCGGCGCTGCTGTTTGCGCGGCTGTTCTATCGCATGAACCTGCTGACCATCGGCGACTTCTACAAGCAGCGCTATGGCAAGGGTGTCGAGGTGCTGACCAGCGTGGCCATCGTGGCGTCCTACCTGGGCTGGACGTCTGCCCAGATGACGGCCCTGGGCCTGGTGCTCCACGTCCTTTCAGGCGGTGCGCTGGACTTCAACACGGCGATCCTGCTCGGCGCCGGTGTGGTCCTGATCTACACCATCTTCGGTGGCATGTGGTCGGTGGCCTTCACCGACCTGTTCCAGACGGTCGTCATCCTGGTTGGACTGACGCTGGTCGCGGTGCTGGTCGGTGACCTGGCCGGCGGTGCCTCCAAGGTGATCGCCCAGGCATCCGCGGACGGCAAGTTCAACTTCTTCCCGTCCGACGCCCCGGGCTGGTGGGCGATGGCGGGCGCCTTCTTCGCTTTCGCCTTCGGCTCCATCCCGCAGCAGGATGTCTTCCAGCGCATGACCAGCGCCAAGGACGAGAAGACGGCGGTGCGCGGCACCATCATCGGCGGGCTGATCTACTTCTGCTTCGCCTTTGTGCCGATCTTCATCGCCTATGCCGCCGTTGTGGCCGACCCGTCGATGGCCAAGCTGTTCGGTGCCGAGGACGCGCGCGAGATCCAGAGAGTGCTGCCTGACCTGGTGCTGAACAAGATGCCGCTGTGGGCCCAGGTGATGTTCTTCGGTGCGCTGTTGTCGGCCATCCTCTCCACCGCCAGCGGGGCGCTGCTGGCGCCCACCTCGCTGTTCACCGAGAACGTGCTGCGCCCGTTCGTGCCGAAGATGGGCGACCGGCAGTTCCTGTTGACGCTGCGCATCATCCTGGTGACGTTCACGGCCGGTGCCCTGCTGTTCGCGCTCAACAGCAAGAGCACCATGTACGAGATGGTGCAGAACGCCTACAACGTGACACTGGCGGGTGCCTTCGTGCCGCTGGTGGCGGGCGCGTTCTGGAAGCGGGCCAACACCCAGGGCGCGCTGTTCTCCATCGTGCTGGGCATCGGCAGCTGGCTGTTGGCGGGCCGCGTGGCGCCCGAGGCCATGGTGCCGGCCAACCTGATCGGCCTGTTTGCCAGCGTCATCGGCATGGTGCTGGGTTCGCTCGCGCCCACGCTCATCGCCAATCGGGGACACAGCATCGACCATGCCTTGCGGCACGGACAGGGCAGCCACGTTGGACACGGCAAGGCCCATGCTGGCCATGGCCGCGGCGGGCACTGAGCGGGAGGCCAGGGCATACGGCAGGCAGATTCGAGGAGAGCCTGCACCGCTAGAATGTCGGGTTTTGCCGCACATGGGGCCGCCTGAGGGCCCGGTCGCGGCGGCCGAGGTCCCTGCCATGCCGATCTACGCCTATCGCTGCGGTGCCTGCGGGCATGCCTGCGACGTGCTCCAGAGGATGTCCGACCCGCTGCTCACCACTTGTACGGTGTGTGGCGCGGAGGCCTTGACCAAGCAGGTGACGGCGGCCGGATTCCAGCTCAAGGGGTCGGGCTGGTATGCGACCGACTTCAAGGGCGGCGGCGCACCACGCCCGGCGGCTGAGAAGGCCGAGGCAGGGGACAAGGCCGTGGCCGAAGCCGGCAAGGCCGAGCCGGCGGTGGCCGGCGCACCCGCACCTGCGGCTGCATCGACCGACAAGTCAGCTTCCCCGGCACCGGCGGCTGCCCCAGCACCCGCCCCTGGTGGCGCCTGAGCGGCCTCGGCACGCCCGCACTGACCGAGAACCGCCTTGAACCTGCGCAAACATCTGATCACCGGTGGCCTGGTATGGCTGCCGCTGGCCATCACGCTGTGGGTCCTGCACTGGATGCTCGGCCTGATGGACGGCCTGTTCGCCTGGCTGCTGGACGTCTCGCAAGCCGTGTTGCCGCAGACCGCCTTCGCCTTCCTGGAGAGCCTGCGCAATGTCCCGGGGCTGTCAGTGGTGGTGCTGGCCGTGCTGATGGCCATGACCGGGCTGTTCGTCGAGAACATCTTCGGCCAGTGGTGGCTGCGGCAGTGGGACCGCGTGATCCACAAGATCCCGATCGTCAAGTCGATCTACAGCTCGGTCAAGCAGGTCTCGGACACGTTGTTCTCGTCCAGCGGCAATGCCTTCCGCGAGGCGGTGCTGGTTCAATACCCGCGCGCCGGCTGCTGGACGGTGGCTTTCGTCACCGGCACGCCCAGCGCTGAGCTGATGCGGCACCTGGACGGCGAGCATGTCAGCGTCTATGTGCCGACCACGCCGAACCCGACCTCCGGCTTCTTCCTGGTGATGAAGCGCAGCGAGCTGGTCCCGCTGGGCATGAGCGTGGACGCGGCGCTGAAATACATCATCTCCATGGGCGTGGTGGCGCCGCCACCGCCGGCACCGCCACTGGCGCCGCCGGCCCGAAATTGACCCGGTCCGGCGCCTGGCAAGCGACCGGCCATGACGCGGTGCCCAAGACCCGCGCCAGCGCCCATCACCCTTTCACTTGTCCGGGCCGGTGCCGCCATGCGTGCCGGCCGTGATTGATCCGGAGCCATCGACATGAGAACCACCTACTGCGGCCAGGTCAGCGAAGCGCTGATGGGCCAGAGCATCACCCTGATGGGCTGGGCCCATCGCCGTCGCGACCATGGCGGCGTCATCTTCATCGACCTGCGCGACCGCGAGGGCCTGGTGCAGGTCGTCTGCGACCCCGACCGCGCCGCCATGTTCAAGACCGCCGAGGACGTGCGCAACGAGTTCTGCCTGAAGATCGTCGGCCTGGTCCGCGCCCGCCCGGCCGGCACCGAGAACGCCAACCTGACCAGTGGCCGTGTCGAGGTGCTGTGCCAGGAGCTGGAGGTGCTCAACCCCAGCGTGACGCCGCCGTTCCAGCTGGACGACGAAAACCTCAGCGAGACCACGCGCCTGACCCACCGCGTGCTGGACCTGCGCCGCCCGGCCATGCAGCGCAACATGATGTTGCGCTACCGCGTGGCGATGGAGGTGCGCAAGTTTCTGGATGCCAGCGGCTTCATCGACATCGAGACGCCGATGCTCACCAAGAGCACACCCGAGGGCGCGCGTGACTACCTGGTGCCCAGCCGCGTGCACGACGGCCTGTTCTTTGCGCTGCCGCAGAGCCCGCAGCTGTTCAAGCAGCTGCTGATGGTGGCCGGCTTCGACCGCTACTACCAGATCGTCAAGTGCTTCCGCGACGAGGACCTGCGCGCCGATCGCCAGCCCGAGTTCACACAGATCGACATCGAGACCAGCTTCCTCACCGAGGGCGAGATCCGGACGATGTTCGAGGGCATGATCCGCAGCACCTTCAAGAACGCGATCGGCGTCGAGCTGCCGTCGTTCCCGGTGATGACCTGGGCCGACGCGATGCGCCGCTTCGGCTCGGACAAGCCGGACCTGCGCGTGAAGCTGGAGTTCACCGAGCTGACCGACGTCATGAAGGACGTCGACTTCAAGGTGTTCTCCGGGCCGGCCAATGCCGAGGACGGCCGCGTCGTGGCGCTGCGCATCCCGGGCGGCGCGGAGATCAGCCGCGGCGAGATCGACGGCTACACCGAGTTCGTCAAGATCTATGGCGCCAAGGGCCTGGCCTGGATCAAGGTCAACGAGGCCGGCGCCGGTCGCGATGGGCTGCAGTCGCCGATCGTCAAGAACCTGCACGACGCCGCCGTGGCCGAGATCCTGCGCCGCACCGGCGCGCGCAACGGCGACCTGCTGTTCTTCGGCGCCGACCGCACCAAGGTGGTCAACGACAGCATGGGCGCCTTGCGGGTCAAGGTCGGCCACAGCGAATTCGGGCGTGCCAAGGGCCTGGCCCATGGAGAGTGGGAGCCGCTGTGGGTGGTGGACTTCCCGATGTTCGAGCACGACGAGGCGGCCGGGCGCTGGAGCGCCATGCACCATCCCTTCACCAGCCCCAAGGACGGCCACGAGGACTGGCTGGAGACCGACCCCGGGCGCTGCGTGGCCAAGGCCTACGACATGGTGCTCAACGGCATCGAGCTGGGCGGCGGCTCGGTGCGGATCCACCGCGAGGAGGTGCAGAGCAAGGTGTTCCGGGCGCTGAAGATCGGCGCCGAGGAGGCGCAGGCCAAGTTCGGCTTCCTGCTGGACGCGCTGCGCTACGGCGCGCCGCCGCACGGCGGCATCGCCATCGGCCTGGACCGTCTGGTGATGCTGATGACCGGCGCCGACAGCCTGCGCGAGGTGATCGCCTTCCCGAAGACCCAGCGCGCACAGTGCCTGCTGACCGACGCGCCGGGGCCGGTCGACGAGCGCCAGCTGCGAGAGCTTCACATCCGCCTGCGCAACGCCAACCCGCCCGCCCGCTGACACCGCCCAGCGAGGCCGCCGTGGAAACCGCCCGCCCGTTCAAGATTCCCGAGAGCGTGCTGGTGGTGCTCCACACCCCGGCGCTGCCGGTGCTGTTGCTGGAGCGCGCCGACAAGCCGGGAGCCTGGCAAAGCGTCACCGGGTCGCTCGACCATGCCGGCGAGCCGCTGCTGCAGACCTGCATGCGAGAGGTCGAGGAGGAGACCGGCATCCGCATCGGCAGCGGCGCGGTGCCGCTGTCGGCCCTGCGCGACTGGGACCTGCGCAACGACTACGAGATCTGGGCCACCTGGCGCCACCGCTATGCACCGGGCGTCACGCGCAACACCGAGCATGTGTTCGGACTCACCGTGGCCGAGGGCACGCCGGTCCGGTTGGCCCCGCGCGAGCACCTGGCCTGGCGCTGGCTGCCGTGGCCGGCCGCGGCGCAGGCCTGCTTCTCGCCCAGCAATGCGCAGGCAGTCAGGCTGCTGCCGTCCATGGTGCAGTCCGGTGGCTGAGCCGGCCATGCGTGTCTCGACCTTCGGCGCCTCGCGCTACCAGCACACGCAGCCGTTCTCCACCCAGACCTTGCGGGTGGCGACCTACAACATCCACAAGGGCGTGCGCGGCCTGGCCGGCGCGCGCCGCCTGGAGATCCACAACCTGGGCCTGGCGGTCGAGTCCTTCGATGCCGACCTGGTGTTCCTGCAGGAGGTGCGGCTGTTCCATCACCGCGAGGCGCGGCACTTCGATCGCACCTGGTTCGGTTGGCCGGCCGAGGGCCAGGCCGAGTTCCTGGCGCCGGAGGGCTATGCCGCGGTCTACCGCACCAACGCCGTCACCCGCCATGGCGAGCATGGCAACGCGCTGCTGTCGCGCTGGCCGGTGGGCGATGTCGGGCACCGCGACCTCAGCGACCATCGGTTCGAGCAGCGCGGCCTGCTGCATGTGCCCGTGGTGTGGCAGGGCATGACGGTGCATGCGGTCGTGGTGCACCTGGGCCTGATCCATGCCAGCCGCGTGCGCCAGGTCGAGCGGCTCGGCGCCTTCATCGAGGAGCATGTGCCCGCGGGTGCGCCGCTGCTGGTGGCGGGCGACTTCAACGACTGGGGCGAGCGGCTGGACGAACCCATGGCCGCCCATGGTCTGCGGCGTGCCCGGCCCGGCGGCAGCGGGCCGATGCAGCGCACGTTTCCGTCGCGCGTGCCGGTGTTTGCATTGGACCGGGTCTACCTGCGCGGCTTCGCCTGCGCGACAGCCCAGGTGCCGCGCGGTGGCGCCTGGGCGCGGATGTCGGATCATCTGCCCCTCATCGTCGAACTCGAACCGGACTGAGGACAGGGTGGCTTGATGGAACCCGTCGACCTGCATGCAGCCGGCGCCTGGTATGCGGCGCCCGGGCCGCTGTACATGGGCGGCAACCAGGTGCGGCTGCTGCGCGGTGGCGCCGAGCTGTTTCCGGCCATGTGCGCGGCCATCGCGGGGGCGCGCGACCATGTCTGGCTGGCCACCTACATCTTCCACGATGATGCCGACAGCCAGGGGGTCGCGCAGGCCCTGGCCGGCGCGGCGCGGCGCGGCGTGCGGGTGCGCGTGGTGGTCGATGGTTTCGGCTCCAAGGGCACCTTGCACCGGTTGCGCGAGTGGATGACGGTGACGAACCTGGAGCTGACCGTGTTTCGTCCGGTCGGCAACTGGTGGAGCCTGCTGCAGCCGGGCTCGCTGCGGCGTCTTCATCAGAAGCTGTGCGTGGTCGATGGCGCGGTCGGCTTCGTCGGCGGCATCAACATCATCGGCGACCAGCGGGACCTGAACCATGGCGTGCTGGACGCGCCGCGGCTGGACTTTGCCGTCGAGGTGCGCGGGCCGCTGGTGCGCCCGATCGAGCAGACCGCGCGGGCCATGTGGAGCCGCGCCGCGCTGGGCACCGACTGGCGCGACGAGGTGCGGGCGCTGGCGCGCAGCAGCGAGCCTGTGGCGCGGGCCCGCCGCATGCTGCGCCGCCTGCGCATCAGCGCCACGCAGCGCTCGCTGATGATGGGCGACGGCCCCGACGGCCCGATGCATGCGGCTTTCCTGGTCAGGGACAACCTGCGCCAGCGCCGCGGCATCGAGAGCGCCTACATCGAGGCGCTGAACGCGGCCGAGTCCAGCATCGACCTGGTCAGCCCGTACTTCTATCCCGGTGGCCGGTTCCGCCGCGCCCTGCGCAACGCGGCGCGGCGCGGCGTGCGGGTGCGACTGCTGCTGCAGGGCAAGGCCGACTACAAGTTCGCGGCATTGGCGGCCCAGGTGCTGTACGACGAGCTTCTGGCACGTGGCGTGGAGATCCACGAATACACCGCCGCCTTCCTGCATGCCAAGGTCTGCGCCATCGACGACGACTGGTCCACGGTCGGCAGCTCCAACATCGACCCGTTGTCGCTGCTGCTCAACCTGGAGGCCAACGTCATCGTGCGCGATGCGGATTTCACCGCGCAGCTGCGGCAGGAGTTCGAGAGCGCCCTGGCGGTGTCCACGGCGGTGGCGGCGCCGCCGGTCGGCCGCGGCGTGATGGGTGTCTTGCGTCGGGGATTCGTGGCCTGGGTGGCGCACTGGTTCCTGCGCCTGGCCGGCATCACCGGCCGGTACTGACGCCGCGCCAGCGCCGCTCAGCCAGCGGGCTGCGGGCCGTAGCGGTTGTCGCCCGGCTGTCCGCGCCGCAGGCCGCACTCCAGGGCGGTCCAGGCCAGGCCCAGCACCGGTATCACCAGCAGCGCCACCCACCAGGCGCTGCGGCCCAGGTCGTGCCAGCGCTTGGCTGTGACGGCCACCATCGGAATCAGGGCCAGCAGCCGGACGGCGCCGTTGATCGCCGAGCTGCCGTCCAGGCCGGCGATCTGCATCAGCGCATGGCCGATGACGAAGATTGCCAGGGGCACGCCGATGCCGAAGGCCCACCAGCGTGCGCGTCCGATGCGGCCGTGGCGGCTCAGCAGCAGCTGCGCCGGGGTCATGGACTCGCGCCAGGCGTCGGCCAGCGGCGGGTGGGATGTTCCGGATGCAAGCATGGGCCCAGTATGCCGCCGGGTCATGGTCGAATCGACCCATGCTGAGGATACGTGACCTGGACCGACAGCGCCTGCTGCCCGACTGGCAGCCCGGCTGCTGGATCGGTGCGCAGCGGCGCATGTCCGGGCCGCAGGCCGAGGTCGTGGTCGATGACGCCGGCGACCACATCGAGAACCGTCCGGCGCAGAGCCTGATCGTGCTGTGGGGCCCGCAGTCGCTGGACCGGCCGTTCCTGCCGCGGCTGCCCTTCATGGTGCAGCTGACCTCGCGCGGCGGCGACGACGCAGTGGCCGAGCTGCTGCGCCACGTGCCGCCGACCGGCGCCCTGTGGCTGGATGCCTCGCACGTGGACTGGGCCCTGATGGCCGAGATCGTGATGCTGACCGAGGCCACGCTGCGGCCCTGGCAGCACCGCGAGCTGGCGCGGTTCATCCTGCGCGAGCGCGAGACGCTGGTGCGGGCGGTGCGCGAGTCCTACATGGGCCGTGAAGAGGACGAGCGCTATCGCCCGACCTCGCCGGGCGACCTGATCTGATGGCGCTGCCGCGGCGACGCGCTTGCCGTGCGGCGGCCGCCCCGCGCTGACCCGACTCGCGCCGACCCGCCCATGGCCGACCTGATCATCGAGCGCCGCGAGGGCCTGTACTGCCCGCCTGGCGACTTCTACATCGACCCGTCCCGGCCGGTGCCCCGGGCCGTCATCACCCATGCCCATGCCGACCATGCGCGCGGCGGCCACGGCCGGGTGCTGGCCGCGGCCGACGGAGCGGGCCTGCTGCGCGTGCGCCTGGGGGCGACGCTGCCGCTGCAGACCCTGCGCTACGGCGAGGTGGTGGTCGAGCGTGGGGTGCGCATCAGCCTGCACCCGGCGGGGCATGTGCTGGGCTCGGCCCAGGTCCGGCTGGAGTACGGCGGGCAGGTCTGGGTGGTTTCGGGCGACTACGACTGCCGTGCCGACGGCGAGGCCAATCCCACCTGCACCGCCTTCGAGCCGGTGCGCTGCGACTGCTTCGTCACCGAGTCCACGTTCGGGCTGCCGGTCTACCGATGGCCGCGCCAGGCCCTGGTGTTCGAGGCCATACAGGCCTGGTGGCAGGCCAATGCGGCACTCGGGCGCGCCAGCGTGCTGCGGGGCTACAGCCTGGGCAAGGCGCAGCGGCTGCTGGCGGGGCTGGAAGCGATGGCCGGACCCATCGTGGTGCACCCCGCGGTGCGCGCCGTCAACCAGGCCTACCTGGCCGCCGGCGTGCGCCTGCCGGCCACGCTGGGGCTGGACACCCTGCCGGGTGGACGCCTGCCAGCCGGTGCCTTGGTGGTGGCACCCCCGGGCCTGCGTGGCGGGCCCTACGCGGCGACGCTGGCCGGCGCGGCCGAGGCCTTTGCCAGTGGCTGGATGCTGCTGCGTGGCGGTCGCGCGCGGCGCGGCGGCGGCATGGGCTTCGTGCTGTCGGACCATGCCGACTGGGACGGGCTGACCCGCGCCATCGCGGCGACCGGCGCGCATCGCGTCATCGTCATGCATGGCCAGGCGCAGCCCCTGGCACGCTGGCTGCAGGCGCAGGGCCTCCAGGCCGGCCTGTTCGGTACCGCCTATGGTGGCGAGGGCGAGCCGGCCGAGCGCGCTGGCGCGCAGGCCGACGGCGCGGATAGCCTTTCGACACCTGCCTGATGCAGCGCCTCGTGGTCCTGTTGGCCCGGCTGGAGGGCGCCGACGACGCGGGGGCCGCCCAGGCGCTGGCCGGCCACTTCGCTCAGCCGCTGCCGCCGGCCGACGCCCTGATCTCGGCGTTGCTGCTGGCCGGCCGGCGCGGGCCGCGGTTGCTGGACGATGCGGCCCTGCGCGCCCTGGGGCAGATGCTGACCGGGCTGCCGCCCTGGCTGTGGGATCACTGCGAGCAGGAGGCCGGCGGCGCCCTGGAGGCCCTGGCGCATGCATGGCCCGCCGGCGATGGCGCTGCGCCCGGCCTCGCCGCGGCGCTCCATGCGCTGCGGGCCATGGCTGGCCTGGACGCCGCCGCGCGGCGCGACGCCATCGGTGCCATGCTGGGCCCGCTGACGCATCCGCAGCGGCGCCTGCTGCTGCAGTTGGCCACCGGAAGCGTGCCGGCGCGGCTGGCGCCGGCGCTGCTGCACCGTGGCCTGGCCCAGGCCTGGCACATCGACGCCACCCGCGTCGCGCTGCGCCTTGACCACCTGGCCGCCGGCAGGGGCTGGCCGGCGGCGGACGGCACGGCATCGAGTCTTGGCAGCCCCGCGCCGGACGAGGACGCGCAACTGCCGATGCCCTTCCGGCCCTGGCGGCCGATGCCTTGGCCGGAGTCGGCCGCCACGCCGGTTGCCGGCGACGCCGCCGGCGGCTGCTGGGCCCGACCGTGGCCGCGCGGTCAGCGCGTGCAATGCGTGGCGCGCGCCGGCCGGCTGCAGCTGTGGAGCGAGTCGGGCCAATGGTGCAGCCCCTGGCTGCGGGCTCTTGAGGCGCCGGGCCTGGCCGACGCCGTACTGGAGGGCCACTGGGACAGTGCGCCGGGTGCTCCTGCACTGCTGGTCCACGATCTGCTGCGATGGCAGGGCGTGGACCTGGCGATGCAGCCGTCGGCGCAACGGCAGGAGCGGCTGCAGGCACTGGCGCTGCCGTCGTGGATGGCCATGGCGCCGGCGCCGCAGCCGCTGGCCACCCGGTCGCCCGGCCAATGGCAGCACCTGGCCCGGCAGAAGGGATGGCAAGGCCTGCTGGTGGGCCGCGAACCTGTTGGCGACGAAGTCCAGGCCTGGCCCCTGCCGCGGCTGCAGGGCCTGGCCCAGGTGGCCTACCTGGAATGGCCGACGGCGGCCGGCCAGGCGCCGGCGTTCGAGCTGGCCGTCTGGAGCCGCGCGCCGTCGTCGGCAGCCGAGGTGGACGCGGTCGAGGCTGCGTCCCGCGGCGGCCAGCGGCCGGCGCCGGGTGCGCTCGCACTTCTGTCGGTGGGCCGGACGGCACAGCTGGGGCCCGGATTGGACGCCGCGGTCCTGCTGGCCGCGGCTCGCGACCACGCGGTGGCAAGGTTCGGTCCGGTTCAGGCCTTGCGGCCCGGGCTTGCAGTGCGCATCCGCTTCGATGCGCTGGTGCCCAACCGGCGCCGGCGCTCCGGCTGCGAGCTGGCTGGCGTGGCGATCGAGGCGCTGGTGCCGGCACCGGACGTGGTCACGCTGCCCACGCTGTCCGACCTGCGCCAGATGGCATCGGCCGCGGCCGATCCGGACGAGTCGAAGCTGTTGGCGGTGTCGCAGGTAGTGGCGGCCATCAGGCGCCCGCGGCCCGGCTGAACGGTCAGGCCACGGCACCCCTCAGCGACAGCACGGCCCAGCCGCGGGCAAGCGCCTCGGCGCGCAGCTTCGCATCCGGGTCCACGGCGACGGCACGCCGGGCCGCCAGGAGCAGCGGCAGGTCGTTGATCGAGTCGCTGTAGGCCACGCTGTCGATGTCGGGGTCGTCGAGCCCGTTGGCGGCGCGCCAGGCCTGCAGCCGGACCGGCTTGCCCTCGCGCATGTTCAGCACGCCGGCGATGCGGCCGGTGTAGCGGCCGTCGGCGTCGGTCTCGCACTCGGTGGCGATCAGGTGGGCAATGCCCAGCTCGGCGGCTGTCAGCTCGGTCAGGAAGCGGTTGGTCGCGGTGGTCAGCACCACGGTGTCGCCGGCATCGAGATGGCGGCGCACCAGGGCGCGCGCTGGCGCGCCCAGCCGCGGCGCGATGATCTGGCGCATGTAGGCCTCGCGCAGCGGCTGCCACTGGTGCGGCGTGCGCCCGGCCAGGCTGGCGACGTAGAAGCCGCAGAAGTCCTGCGGCGTCACCTGCCCGGCCTTGTAGGCGGCCTCCATGCGCTGGTTCTCGGGCTCGAAGCGGTCGCGGTCCAGCACGCCCTGGTCCATCAGCCAGTCGCACCACAGGACATCGCTGTCGCCGTCCAGCAGCGTGTGGTCGAGGTCGAACAGGGCCAGGCGTGTCATCCCGGCTGCCGCATGTGCCAGGCCTTGGGCCGGGTGAAGGTCAGGATGCCGTGGGTGGAAAGCGTCAGCCCGATGCCGGAGTCGCCATGGCCGCTCCAGGGCAGGCGCGGGCTGACGCGGTCGCAGCAGTTCCAGTAGGCGGTGCCGGAGTTGACCTTCGAAAGAATCGCACCTGCGGCACGGGCGCTGCGGGTGAAGACGCCCGCCGTCAGGCCGTAGCGCGTGTCGTTCATCAGCGCAGA
>JBJXHB010000013.1:0-4222 GCA_046160725.1 Aquabacterium sp. | reverse complement strand
CGATCCGGTCCGAGCAGTTCACGCTGGCGCCAGTGGCAGCGTATCGGCACCGGCTGGTGTTCGACCTCTATCCGCTGCAGCCCCGCGATCCGCTGCTGGAACTGCTGCAGGAGCGCGAACGCGCCGCCACGGCGCAGGCGACGGCCCGAGCCGCATCGGCCGTCGGCGACGCGCTGGGTGACTTCATCGGGCGTCTGCCGCCACCGGCTGCAGCGGGGTCAGCTCCGACCGCGACCAAGCCTCCAGCGCCTGCGCTTTCGGCAGCCCTGCCATCCCTGCCCCGCCCGCCCGGCGGCGCCGTGCCAAACGGGCGCACCGAGCGGCTGATCGTGGTCGCGCTGGACCCGGGCCACGGTGGCGAGGACCCCGGCGCCATCGGCCCAACGGGCCTGCGCGAGAAGGACGTGGTGCTGGCCGTCGCCCTGAAGCTGCGCGAACGGCTGCACGCGCAGCCCGGCATGCGCGCCATGCTGACGCGCGACGGCGACTACTTCGTGCCGCTGCACGAGCGGGTGCGCAAGGCGCGTCGGGTCCAGGCCGACCTGTTCGTGTCCATCCATGCCGACGCCTTCTTCACGCCTGCGGCCCGTGGTGCATCGGTGTTCGCGCTGTCCGACGGCGCGGCCTCCAGCTCGGCCGCACGCTGGATGGCCGACAAGGAGAACGCGGCCGACGGCGTGGGCGGCGTCAACCTGGCAACCCGGGACGTCCAGCTCCAGCGCACCCTGCTGGACATGAGCACCACGGCCCAGATCAAGGACTCGCTGCGCCTGGGCGCCGAAGTCCTGTCCCACATGGGCCGCATCGGCCAGTTGCACAAGCGCCGGGTCGAACAGGCCGGCTTCGCGGTACTGAAGGCGCCGGACATCCCCAGCATCCTGGTCGAGACCGCCTTCATCTCCAATCCGCAGGAGGAGGACCGACTGCGAGACGATGCCTACCAGAACCGCCTGGCCGATGCCCTGCGCGACGGCATCGTGCGCTACTTCGCCCGGCACCCGCCACTGGCGCGCCAGCGGTCTTCCTGACCGGCTGCTCGGTCGCGTTCGCCGATCAGGCCGGAGGCAGGTCGGGTGCCGGCACGAAGCCGAAGACCTGGCCATAGAAGGCCAGCTCAGCCTCGAGCGCCCGGCGCTGGTTGTCGGGCTGGCGAAATCCGTGACCCTCGCCTTCGAACTCGATGTAGGTCACCGGCACGCCGCGCGCGCGCAGCGACTCCACCATGACGCGGGACTGCGATGGCGGCACCACGCGGTCTTCAAGCCCCTGCAGGAACAGCATTGGGCAGTTCAAGCGCTGCACATGGTGGATCGGCGAGCGCTGCGCATAGACGTCGTCACGCTGATGAGGTGGGCAGATCAGTGACTGCAGGTAGCGCGACTCGAACTTGTGGGTGTCCGCGTCCAGCGCCTTGAGGTCGGCCACACCGTAGTGGCTGGCGCCCGCCTTGAAGACGTCATGGAACATCAGGGCCCGCAGCACGGTGTAGCCGCTGGCCGAGCCGCCGCGGATGGCCATGCGGTCGGCATCGACCAGGCCCTGGTCGGCGAGCCAGCGCGCGCCGGCCACGCAGTCCTCGACATCGACGAGGCCCCACTGCCCCTCCAGCAGGCGGCGGTAGGCTCGCCCATAGCCGGTGCTGCCACCGTAGTTGACATCCAGCACGGCGATGCCACGCGAGGTCCAGTACTGCACCGACAGCCGCAGGCTGGCCGTGCTCTGGCCGGTCGGCCCGCCATGGCTCATCACCACCAGCGGCGGCCGCTCGCCTCGCATGGGCTGACAGCCGGCATGGGCCGGCGGATAGAAGAAGGCATGGGCCTCGCGCCGGCCGTCGCCACTGGCATAGCGGATGGTCCGCGGAACCGACAGACCGGCCGGGTCGGGCTGCAGCTCGGTGTTGCGCGCGACCGCCTGCCAAGACCCATCCGCCCGGACGCGGATCAGCTGGGCTGTCTCCACCGGCGAGGCCGCAATGACCGCCATCTCGCCATGGCGCGCGTGCAGATACTCCAGGTCGTTGAACGACAGTTCGACGCGGGTCAGCGCGCCATTGGAAAGCGCGACACGCCACAGTCGGCTCTCCCCATCGTGGATCGCGGCCAGCCACGCATGGGCCGGGCCGTCGAAATCCCACAGCGACTGGCCAAACGTCCACATCGGCTCGCCGCACTCGGCCGGCATCGGCGCTACCGGCTCCAGCCCCTGGGCGCCGACACGATGCAGGTTCCACCAGCCGCTGGCATCGCTGACCACGTACAGGGTGCCATCGGCATGCCAGCGTGGCGTGCACAGCGACTCGCCCCGGCCGCCGGCCAGCCGGCGCGCGTTGTGCAGGTTGGCGTCGCCATCGACATCGGCGCACCACAGCTCGGTGGCATCCCATGGCATGTCCGGATGGCGCCAGCACAGCCAGGCCAGGCGTCGGCCGTCCGCGCTGAGCCGGGGCGAGCTGTAGAAGTCGTGGCCGGTGACCAGCTCACGTGGTGGTGCGCCACCGTCCAGAGCCAGGGCCACGATGCTGCACCGTGGCTCCCCTTCGGCGCCGTGGTCCTCCTGCACCGCATAAACGCAACCACGTGACGTATCGATCTCGAAGTCAGCATGGCGCCGCGGAGACGCGTCGGTGATGGCCACCGCGCTGCCGGCCGCGGACAGGTCCAGGAGGTAGACCCGCTGGTCCGACAGGTCGCAGAAGACCACCTTGGCCCGCTGCACGGCAAAGGCCCCACCGCCGTACTCATGCACCCGGCTGCGCAGGTTCAGCGGCGCCGGGGTCAGACACTCGGGCTGGCCGCCGCCACCGCGCCAGCGCATCAAGGCCACACGCCCACCCTCGGCCGGACGGACTTGCAAGGCAAAGAGGTCCTCGGCATCCCAGCGCGGCATGGCCAGCGCCTGGGCGGCCGACGTCAGCGCCAACGCTGACAACGGGCTTGCCCAGCTGCCGCAAGCTTGCGGCGTGAGTGAAGGTCCAGTCATCGTGGCAGATTCGGGCTCATGGGCCGGGAGCTGGGCCCGCGGCACGGCTGGCCGACCAGCGGGCACGCAGCGCGCCCACCAAGGCCAGCAGGCCCGGAACCAGGATCAGGGCCCAGATGATGGTGCTCATGTTGGCCTGCACCCAGGCCAGGTTGCCGAACAGGTATCCGGCGGTGATCAGCCCGCAGACCCACAGCACGCCGCCGATGACGTTGTAGAACGTGAAGGTGCGGTGGGTCATGGCGCCGACGCCAGCAACAAAGGGCGCGAAGGTCCGCAGGAAGGGCAGAAACCGCGCCAGCACCAGCGTGATGCCGCCATAGCGCTCGTAGAACGCATGGGTGCGGTCGAAGGCCTTGCGGTTGAACCAGCGTGAGTTCGGCCAGGAGAACACCCGCTCGCCGACATGCCGCCCGATCATGTAGTTCACTTGGTCGCCCAGCACCGCCGCTGCCAGCAGCAGCGCCATGGACAGCGGATAGTTCAGCAGCGCGGCGCCGGCCAAGGTGCCCACCACGAACATCAGCGAGTCGCCGGGCAGGAAGGGCATCACCACCAGGCCGGTCTCGACAAACACGATCACGAACAGCAGCACGTAGACCCAGGTGCCATAGGTCTCGACGAAGGTTTTCAGGTGCTTGTCGACATGAAGCACGAAATCCATCAGGAAGGTCATGATTTCCATCCGGGTCATTATCCGGGCCGGCACCAGGCGCCTCGCCCACCTCGGGGACAGGGTGAACCCACACAGGGGCATCCCTAGAATCCGGCCATGACATTGCTCGTGCAGGACCCGGCCGTGGCCGGCCCTTCGAACGCAGACCTGACAACGGCGGCGTCGGGACCGCGGTTGATCCGTGAGCTGGACGACGATCTGATCAGCCAGATCGCCGCCGGCGAGGTGGTCGAGCGGCCGGCTTCGGTGGTGCGCGAGTTGCTGGACAACGCACTCGACGCGGGCGCGCAGCAGGTGACGCTGCGGCTGGCCGCTGGCGGCATGCGCAGCATCGTGGTCGAGGACGATGGAGCGGGCATAGCGCCGGACCAGCTGGCCATGGCCATCAAGCGCCATGCCACCAGCAAGATCACCAGCCTGGCCGACCTGGAGTCGGTGGCCACCATGGGCTTCCGCGGGGAGGCGCTGGCCGCCATCGCCTCGGTGGCGCAGCTGTCACTGACCAGCCGTACAGCCGCCCTGCCCCATGCCTGGCGGCTGGACGCGCGCAGCGGCGAGCTCGGC
>JBJXHB010000012.1:0-4950 GCA_046160725.1 Aquabacterium sp. | reverse complement strand
GCTACACGCTCGGCCAGGCCATGCGCAGCCGGCCGTTCATCGGCATGTACGTGATGTGCCTGTTCGGCGCGCCGTCGATGTTCGTGCCATTTGCGCACCTGTCGGCATCGGCCCGGGACATGGGCATCGCCGAGGCCCAGGCCGTCGGCCTGGTCGGGTTGATCGGCATCGGCAGCCTGACCGGCCGCTTTGCCATCGGCACCCTGGCCGACCGCATCGGCCGCCCCTGGACCCTGGTCGGCGTGATGACGTCGCTGGGCCTGTCGATGCTGCTGTGGCTGGTGGCGCCAGGCTATGCCGCGCTGGCGGTGTTTGCGCTGTGGATGGGCGTCAGCTACGGCGGCAGCGTGTCGCTGATGCCCGCGCTGTGCATGGACTTCTTCGGAGCCCGCGCGGTGGCCTCGATCATCGGCGTGCTCTATTCCGGCGCCGCCTTCGGCAACCTGGCCGGACCCTGGCTGGCCGGCCTGGTGTTCGATGCCACCGGCAGCTACTCCACCACGATCATCGGATGCGTCGGGCTGTCCACGCTGTCGGTGCTGGCCGCCTGGTGGGGCGTGCGCGGCGGCACCGGTCCCCGGCACTGAATCTTCCCCGGGCGCAGCGAGCCGGAACGCCCTGCACCGCTGGACCCGACAACGTGCGGGTACCTATACCGGATACAGCCCGCGCTGGCGGGCCCAGACGCGGGTCAGGCCGAAGATGGCCTCGATGGCCGGCAGTTCGACACCCAGACGGCTGCCGATCTCGCACACCGCAGCGATGATGCTGTCCAGCTCCAGCGGGCGGCCGGCGTCGGCGTCCTGCAGCATGGAGGTCCGGAAGGCGCCCAGCTTGAGGGTCACCACGTGCCGGTCCTCGGGTGTCTGGTCGATGGTGCAGCCGATGCGCGGGCCCAGCGCCGCCATCTCACGCATGGCCCGGCTGCACAGCGCCAGCACCAGCGGGTCGCCGAGCAGCTTGTCCATGGTCACGCCGCACAGCGCCGACACCGGGTTCATCGTCAGGTTGCCCCAGAGCTTGTACCAGATGTCGCGGCGCACATCGCTGCTGCGGGTGAGGTCGAAACCCGCGGCGGCCAGGGCATCGGCCACCGTATCGACACGCGCCGTGGGCGCACCCGCCACCGGCTCGCCCACGATCAACCCCTGGCCCATGCGATGGTCGACCAGCCCCGGTTCGGCCATGGCGGCACTGGCATGCACCACGCAGCCCAGCACCTGCGCCAGCGGCAGCGCCGCTGCGATGCGCCCGCCGGGGTCCACGCTGTCCAGCGGTGCCTCGAAGCCGGGCAACCCCTGGCAGAACCACCAGGGCACGCCGTTCATGGCCGGCAGAACCACCGTCTGCGGCCCGAGCAGCGGGGCCAGCTGTGGTGCCAGTGCCGACAGGGCCGGGCCCTTGACGGCGATCACCACCAGGTCCTGCTGCCCCAGGGCGGCCGCGCTGTCGGCCGCCCGAGCCGGCGCCTGATGCAGCGCGCCACTGCTGCGCAGGCGCCAGCCCTGGGCCTGCAGTGCCTGCAGCGTGGCGCCGCGGGCCAGGGCGCAGACTTCGTCGCGCCCGGCCAGCGCCAGCCGGGCGCCGATGAAGCCGCCGATGGCACCGGCGCCCACGATCGCGATCCTCATACCGCCATCTCCCCGCCGCCGTAGACCACGCTGACGTCGGCCTGGAAATCAAAGCCCCAGGCCCCGCCGGTGCGACCCACGCCGGCCGCACCCACACCACCCCAGGGCGCACGCCCGGCGCGCGGGCCCCAGCCGTTGACCCAGACCTGGCCGCCGCGCAGGCGGGCGGCCACGCGCCGCGCCGCATCGGCCGGGCCCAGGCAGACCGCACTCACCACGCCTTCGACGCCGTTGGCCAGGGCCACCGCCTCGTCCTCGTCGGCCACCACTTGCAGGCTGAGCACAGGGGCCTCCAGCGGGTATTGCGCCGCCAGGCTGCCCGCCTTGACGCCCCACAGCAGCGTCGGCTGCATGTACAGCTCGCCGGCGTCATGGCGCTGTCCGCCGCTGCGCAGCTGCGCCCCGTCCAGCACCGCCTTGTCGATCATCGACATCACGCGGGCCCGCACGATGTCGTTGGGCAAGGGGCCGATGCCGGTCCCCGGCAGTCGCGGGTCGCCCACCACCAGCGCCGGCAGGCGCGCCGCCAGCCGGTCGGCCAGGGGCTCGGCCAGTGCGGCCGGCAGCACCAGCCGCGTGACCGCGGCGCAATCGTGGGTTCCGGCCCGCAGCAGCCGCACGGCGATGTCTTCCACCGCCGCCAGGTCGGCGCCAGGCAGTACCACGCAGGCACCGCGGCCGCCCGCCTCCAGGCTGACCGGCACACGGGCGGAGCCCGCTACCTGCGCCACCCAGCGCGCCGTGGCGGCGCTGCCGGTGAAGGCCACCCGCGCCACCCGCGGGTCGGCCAGCATCTGCGCGCCCACCGTATAGCCGGGCCCGTGCACGATGTTGATCACGCCGGCCGGCATGCCGGCCGCCTCGGCCGCGCACACCACGTCGGCCAGCCCGGCCAGGCTCAGCGGCGCCAGCTCGGATGGCTTGAGCACCACAGTGTTGCCCGCCGCCAGTGCCCCGGCCAGGCGCCAGAGTGCGGTGCGCAGCGGCATCATGGCCGGCAGCAGCACCACGCAGACGCCGGCCGGCCGGTGATGCACGGTGCAGCCCTCCGGCTCCAGCACCAGCGGCCGGGCCTCCAGGGCGACCGCGGCGTCGGCCGCCTGGCGCAGCAGCGCCGTGCCGGCAGCCAGGCCCTGCGGGCCACGTAGGTCGTCCAGGCGCTGCCCGGTATCCAGGCACTCCAGCATGGTCAGCGCGGCACTGCGGGCGTCGATCTCATCGGCCAGCCAGTGCAGTGCCGTGGCCCGGCCCGCCGCGCCGGCCAGCGCCCAGGCCGGGAAGGCCATGGCAGCGGCCTGCAGTGCCTCCACCGCGTCCTCCGGCGTGCCCAGCGTGATGCCGCCCAGGTAGCGGCCGTCGATCGGCGAGACGGCGTCGAACTGCCCCGGGCCGTCGACCCAGCGCCCGCCGATGCGGTGGTCGGGCATCAGGGCGATGCCGTCGATGTGCAGGATGCGTTCGCTCATGGTGTGGTCGGTGGCGGCGCGCGATTCTGCGGCATGCGCGAGGCAGGACATTGGCGACGGTCCGACGCGACGTGGCCTGTAGCATGGCTCGATGCCTTCGTCGCCCGGTGCCGCCGCCTTCCTGACCCTGCTGCTGGTCGCGGCCATGTTCGGCGGCAATCACGTGGCGGCCCGCATCGCCTTCGACCATGGCGCCGATGTGGCCACGGCGGTGGCGGCCCGCAGCGCCGTCACCGCGCTGGTGGTCGGCGCGCTGGTGCTGCTGCAGCGGGTGCCGGTGGCCATGTCGGCACGCCAACGCCGCGTGATGGCGCTGATCGGGCTGCTGGTGGGCCTGCAGAGCCTGTGCCTGTATGCCGCGGTGGCCCGCCTGCCGGTGGCCCTGGCCCTGCTGGCGTTCAACACCTTCCCGATCGCCGCGGCCGCCTGGGCCTGGCTGCTGTATCGCGCGCAGCCGGGCCGGCGCATGCTGTGGGCCATGCCCGTCATCCTGGTCGGGCTGACCCTGGCGCTGGACGTGGTGGGCGCCGCATCCGGCCTGGGCGCCCAGGCGCAGTGGGCCCGCATCGGCGCCGGCGTCGGCTTCGCGCTGGCGGCCTCCGCGCTGTTCGGCCTGGTGCTGGCATTGACCCAGCACGAGGTCGCCGCACTGGACGGCCGGCTGCGCAGCGCCATCACCATGGCCATCGCAGCGGTGATCGGCATGGCGACGGTGCAACTGCAGGGTGGGCCGCACTGGCCGCACGGCGCTGCTGGCTGGGGCGGCCTGGCCGCCCTGACCGTGCTGTACGGCAGCGCCTTCACCATCGTCTTCACGTTGCTGCCGCGCATCGGCGTGGTCGGCAACTCGCCGATCATGAACATCGAGCCGGTGTGGGCACTGCTGCTGGCCTGGGCCATCCTGGGTCAGACCATTGCCCCGGTGCAGGTGGCCGGCGCGCTGCTGGTGGTGGGCGCGGTGATGGCGCTGGGCCTGCGGCGCGGTTGAAGGCAACACCGCGCCCGCCGACGCGACCGCGCGGTGGAGCCTGGCGGGTACGCACGCATAGGCACCGGCTACATTGCCGGCCATCCCAGCGAGAGCCGCGCATGCACATCCAGCTTCCCGAAGTCGTCGTTCGCGACACCGGCACACCGACCGGCCGCGGCGCCTATGCCGGCCGCGACTTTGCCCCCGACGAGCTGGTCGAGGCCTGCCCGGTGGTGCTGTTCAATGGCTCGTTCGGCTCGGTGCCGGATGCGGTGCGCAAGCTGCTGTTCAATTGGGGGCATCTGGCCGGCACGTCGGCCATGCACTGCCTGGCGCTGGGCTACGGCAGCCTGTACAACCATGCCAACCCGGCCAACATGCGCTACGAGGCCGATGCCGGGCTCGGCCTGCTGCGCTTTCGGGCCAGCCGGGCCATCGCCAGCGGCGAGGAGCTGACCATCAACTACAACGCCGTCGGTGGCGGGTCGCAGTCCGCAGAGGACACCTGGTTCAACCGCATGGGTGTGGCGGTTTACGACGCCGACACCTCCGGCTGATTGCGCATCCAGTCGGCCAGGCCCTGGAAGGCCTGGGTCAGTTGCTGCGTGAGACCGGGCTCGAGGCCGCATTCGCGCATCGCGCGCTGCATGCAGTCCATCCACAGGTCGCGCTCGGCATGGCCGATGGCATAGGGCAGGTGCCGCGCCCGCAGCCGTGGGTGGCCGAACCGCTCGACGAACAGGTTCGGGCCGCCCAGCCAGCCACAGAGATACCAGTAGAGCTTGTCGCGCGAGCCGTCCAGCAGCGTCGGGTGCAGGCGTCGGATGCCGGCATAGGCCGGCTCCAGGTCCATCAGGTCGTAGAAGCGGTCGACCAGGGCGCG
>JBJXHB010000011.1:0-3406 GCA_046160725.1 Aquabacterium sp. | reverse complement strand
TCGCCGCCGATCAGCATCATCGACAGCAGGATGCCGGCCAGCACGATGCCCAGCGGATGCAGGCGGCCGACGAAGACCACGATGATGGCGGTGAAGCCCAGCCCGGTGGAGATGTGCGGCGTCAGCTGCCGCAGCGGGCCCGCGGCCTCCATGGCGCCGGCCAGGCCGGCCAGGCCGCCGGACAGCAGCAGCGCCGTCCACAGCGCGCCACGGGCCGAAAAGCCGGCATAGCGCGCGGCCGCCGGTGCCAGCCCGCCCACCTGCAGCTGGAAGCCCCGGTACAGCCGGAACATGAACAGCCACATCGCCACCACCAGCACCAGCGTCACCGCGAAGCCGGCATGCAGGCGCGAGCGTTCCAGCAGCATCGGCAGCACGGTCGACGCGTCGAAGGTCTTGGTCTGCGGAAAGTTGAAGCCGGCCGGGTCCTTCCAGGGGCCGAACACAAGGTAGTTGACCAGCTGCTGCGCGATGTAGACCAGCATCAGGCTGACCAGGATCTCGTTGGCATTGAAGCGGTCGCGCAGCAGCGCCACCAGGGCCGCCCAGGCCATGCCGCCCACGGCCCCGGCCAGCAGCACCAGCGGCAGGGACACCCAGCGCGGCAGCACGATGCCGGCGGTGGTCAGCCACAGCGCGACGCCGCCACCGGCCAGCGCGCCGAGCAGGAACTGCCCCTCGGCGCCGATGTTCCAGACGTTGGCCCGGTAGCACACGGCCAGGCCCAGCGCGATGGTGATCAGCGGCGTGGCCTTGAGCAGCACCTCGGTGATCTGGCGCCGGCCCGACAGGGGCTCGACGAAGAACACCTCCAGGCCCTTCAGCGGGTCCTTGCCCAGCGCCAGGAACAGCAGCGACGCCAGCAGCGCCGTCAACCCCAGGGCGATCCACGGCGAGGCCAGCGCCATGGCCTGCGACGGCTGCGGGCGGGTCTCAAGCTTCAGCATGGGTGGCCTCCTGCGACGGCGCGGTCCACAGGCCGGACATCCATTGGCCGATGGTCTCGATGGTGGCCTGCGCCACCGGCACCGACGGCGACACGCGCCCCTGTGCGATGACGACCAGGCGGTCCGCGATCTCGAACAGCTCGTCCAGCTCCTCGCTGACCACCAGCAGCGCACAGCCGGCGTCGCGCAGCGCCAGCAGCGCGCCGCGGATCTGCGCGGCCGCGCCGACATCCACGCCCCAGGTCGGCTGCGCGATCACCAGCACCTTGGGCGCGGCATCGATCTCGCGGCCGACGATGTACTTTTGCAGGTTGCCGCCGGACAGGCTCTTGGCCGCCGCGCCCGGGCCACCGGCCTTGACGTTGTAGCGCGCGATCAGATCGGCCGCCTGGGCCTTGAGCCCGCCCAGGTTCACCCAGCCGCCACGGCCGACGTTCTCGGTGCGTGTCAGCAGCAGGTTGTCGGCCAGGGACAGCGTGGGCACCGCGCCGCGGCCCAGCCGCTCCTCCGGCACGAAGTGCAGGCCCAGGCGGCGCCGCCGCCGGGCCGACGCCTGCGCGATGTCCTGACCCAGCAGCACGATGCTGCCGGGCGCGGCCCGCGGGTCCTCGCCGGACAGCGCCGCCAGCAGCTCCTGCTGGCCGTTGCCGGACACCCCGGCCACGCCGAGGATCTCGCCCGCGCGCACCGTCAGGGCCACGTCCTTCAGGTCGGTGCCGAACTGGTCCTCGCGCGGCAGGCTGAGGCCGCGCACCACCAGCGCGTCGGCGCCGGCCTGCATCGGCCGGTGCTGCAGCTGCGGCGGCTCGGCGCCGATCATCAGCCGCGACAGGCTGGCGTTGCTCTCCTGCGTCGGGTCGACCTCGCCGGTGACACGGCCGCCGCGCAGCACGGTGCAGTGGTGGCACAGCGCGCGGATCTCGTCGAGCTTGTGGCTGATGTACAGGATGGCGCAGCCTTCGGCCGACAGCTTGCGCAGCACGCCAAAGAGCCGCTCCACCGCCTGCGGCGTCAGCACCGAGGTCGGCTCGTCCAGGATCAGCAGCTGGGGCTGGGTCAGCAGCGCCCGCACGATCTCCACCCGCTGGCGCTCGCCGACGCTCAGCGTGTGCACCGGACGCAGCGGGTCGACCTCCAGCCCATAGTCAGCCGAGACCCGGCCAATGCGTTCGCGCACCTGGGCCAGCGTCAGCCCGCTGCCCAGGCCGAGCCAGACGTTCTCGGCCGCGGTCAGGGTGTCGAACAGCGAGAAGTGCTGGTACACCATGCTGATGCCCAGCTGCCGCGCCTGCGCCGGGCTGGCCACCTTGACCGGCTGGCCGTTCCAGCGGATCACGCCGGCATCGGGCTGCACGGCGCCGTAGATGATCTTCATCATCGTGGACTTGCCGGCGCCGTTCTCGCCCAGCACGGCGTGGATCTGGCCCGGCGCGACGCGCAGGGATACGCCGTCGTTGGCCTTGACCGCCGGGTACTGCTTGGAGATGCCCTCCAGCTCAAGCCTCAGCATGCATGCGCTCCTGCTCCATCGGTCGGCCGGCGACCCAGGTCTGGACCCGGTTGCGGTCGTCGGCCATCATCAACCAGGCAAAGCACTTTTCGTGCAAGCCACGCGCACCATCCTGGCGCAAGGCCTGCACCGGGCCCCGCGCCCAGTCCCACACCACCAGGTCGGCCATGCAGCCGGGCTCGATGCGGCCGATCTCGTCGTCCAGCCGCAAGGCCCGCGCCGCGCCGCGGGTGGCCGCATGCAGCAGCGTCCAGGCCGTGATGCGCAGGCCACGCATGGCCTGCACGCGGTAGGCATCGGCCATGGTGCGGACCATGCCCAGCGCGGTGCCGCCACCGACGTCGCTGGCCAGGCTGACAGCCACGCCGGCCTCGTCGGCCGCCCGCCAGTCGAACAGGCCGCTACCCAGGAACAGGTTCGATGACGGCGAGCAGGCGATCTGCGCGCCTCGCCGGGCCAGCAGCAGGCGGTCGGCGTCGTCCAGCCAGATGCCGTGGGCCAGCACCGCCCGGTCGTTGAGCAGCCCGAAGCGCTCGTAGACGTCCAGGTAGCTGCGGGCCTGCGGAAACAGCTCGGCCACCCAACGCACCTCGTCGCGGTTCTCGGCGACGTGGGTCTGCATGTACAGGCCGGCGTGGCGCGCCAGCAGCTCGCCGGCCATGCGCAACTGGGCGTCGCTGCTGGTCGGCGCGAAGCGTGGCGTCACGGCATAGGCCAGGCGCCCGCGCCCGTGCCACTGCGCGATCAGGGCCTCGCAGTCGGCGCGCGCGCGGTCGACGTCGTCGCACAGGTCCGCGGGCGCGTGGCGGTCCAGCAACACCTTGCCGGCGATCAGCCGCATGCCACGCGCCTGCGCGGCCTCGAACAGCGCCTCGCACGAGGCCCGGTGCACGGTCGGAAACACCACCGCGCTGGTCGTGCCCTCGGCCAGCAGCGCGTCCAGGAAGCC
>JBJXHB010000010.1:0-10426 GCA_046160725.1 Aquabacterium sp. | reverse complement strand
CTTCGTCCTCTTCCTTCAATTCAATTGCCGGGGCAACTCGCACGCTATGGCTCCAATGCAGTCCGTAGTACAGCATCAGAGACAAAGTGCTGCTTTAAGTTCCCTTAAGAATCAAACACTACACTAGCTCCTGCCGCCCGCCACCCGCGTCGGCTGCAGCACCTCAGCGATGAAGGCTTCCAGCACCGGCTGCCAGCGCGCCAGCGGCGCGATGTGGCAGTCGCCATCGACGAGGTGCAGCGGCCGCGCACCGCCCAGCCGCGCATTCAGCGCCTGCGCCTGGGCCAGCGGCGTCACCGAATCGCCCTTGCAGTGCACCTGAAGCACCGGCACGGTGACGCGCAGCGCCGCCAGGTCGGCGCGGTAGGTGTCGCGCAGCAGCAGCGCCACCGGCAGCCAGGGGTAGGCCTGGCGGGCCACCGCCAGCGCCGAGTCCAGCGCCGAGTCCAGCACCAGCGCTGCCGGCGGCATGGCCTGTGGTGCGGATGTCCCCGTGGCCTGCTGCTCGGCCGCCAGCAGCACCGCCACCGCGGTGCCCAGCGACTCGCCAAAGATCACCAGCGGCGCCTGCGGCGCGCGGCGGCGCACCTCGGCCAGCCCGGCCCGGGCATCGGCCAGCAGGCCGGCCTCGGACGGGCTGCCGCTGGAGCCGCCATAGCCGCGCCAGCTGATCGCCAGCACGCCGGCGCCGCCAGCCGTCAGCAACGCGAAGCGGCGCGCGCGGCTGCCCAGCTGGCCGCCGTTGCCGTGCAGGTACAGGTAGACCGGCGCCCGGGCCGATGCCGGCGCCAGCCACCAGGCCACGATGCGCTCGCCGTCGGCGGTGGGCAGGGTCAGCACCTCGGCGCCCTGCAGGCCCAGGTTCTGCGGCGCCACGGGGGTCGGGTCTGGCCGGTACTGCAGCTGGCGCTGCCCGGCCCACATCGCAGCGCAGATCAGTCCATAGGCCAGCACGGCGGCCAGCAGCGGCCCGGCGGCGCGGCGCAGGGCGCCACGCCACGCCGCAGGCACCGGCGCGTCCATCAGCGGCGGAACTCCGCGATGTCGGGCTGGCTGCCCCACTGGCAGAAGCTGCCCGGCTCCATCGGAAACTGCCGTGGCTGGTGGCGCGCGTCTTCGGCCGCCGCGATGGTGCGAACGCCGGTGGAGTATTCGAAGACCATGCCGTCCGGGCCCTCGAAGTACAGGAACACCGCGCCCGATGTCGGGTGCCGCCCGGGGCCGAAGACGATGCGCACGCCGCGCTCGCGCAGCTGGTACCAGGCGCGCATCACGTCGTCGATGGACGCCACCTGGTGGTTGATGTGCTGCACGCCGCGCCGGGTGGTGGGAAACAGCGCGATCTTGTGGTGCACCTCATCGATGCGCAACAGCGCGGCGTCGCCGATGCGGTCGCTGACACGGGCACCGAGCTGCCCGCACCAGAAGCGCTCGTCGCGCGGCGCGTCGGTGGTGCACAGGCCGATGTGGGAGAAGCCGGTGATGCCGGCATCGCGCGACGGAAAGCAGCGCCGGCCGCTGTGGTGCGGCCGCTCGACCAGCTCGATGCAGTTGCCGGTGGGGTCGCGGAAATGCACCATCGACCGCACACGGCGCGCCGCGCATTCGTCGGCGCGGCCGGCCTCGACGGCAAGGCCGACGTTGCTCAGGGCCGCTGCAGCGGCGTCCAGCGCGGCGGCATCGCGCAGCTCGAAACCCACCGCCTGCTCGGCCGGGTCGCCGTGCTCATAGACCAGCGTGTGGTCGCGCGCATCGCTGCAGTAGTGGCGCGCGCCGCCCTCCTCGCGCACGAACTCCAGGCCGACGACCTCGCGCGCAAAACGGTCGGCCGCCGCCAGGTCGGCGGTGCGCAGGCGGACATAGCGGATGTCCAGCAGGTCGATCATGCGGCGTCCTCCAGCAGCATGCCCTACAGCGGCAGCCCGACGTAGTTCTCGGCCATGGCCTTCTGTGCGGCGTCGGAGCCCAGCAGGTAGCCCAGCTCCGCGCGCTGCACCTGCCGGTCGAAGCTGGAGCTGTCCGGAAACCGGTGCAGCAGCGTCGTCAGCCACCACGAGAAGCGCTCGGCCTTCCAGACCCGGTCCAGGCAGCGCCGGGAGTAGTCGTCGACGCCGCTGGCGTCGCCCCGGTACCAGCCGTCCAGCGCCCGGGCCAGGATGCCGACGTCGGCCGCGGCCAGGTTCAGGCCCTTGGCGCCGGTGGGCGGCACGATGTGGGCCGCGTCGCCGGCCAGGCACAGCCGGCCGAAGCGCATCGGCTCGGCGACGAAGCTGCGCAGCGGCGCGATGCTCTTCTCGATCGACGGCCCGGTCACCAGGCGGCCGGCCAGCTCCGGCGGCAGCCGGGTTGCGAATTCGGCCCAGAAAGCATCGTCGCTCCAGTCGTCGACGCGCTCGTCGAGCCGGCATTGGATGTAGTAGCGGCTGCGCGTGGCGCTGCGCAGACTGGCCAGGGCATAGCCGCGCTCGGTGTGGAAGTAGGTCACCTCGCGCGTCACCGGCGGCACGTCCGCCAGCAGCCCGAGCCAGCCAAAGGGGTAGACCTTCTCATGCTGCTGGATGGCATCGGCCGGCACGCTGGCCCGGCACACGCCGTGGAAGCCGTCGCAGCCGGCGATGAAGTCGGCCTGCACCTGCATCGGCCGGCCCTGGTGCACGAAGCGCACGGTCGGCTGCGTGCCGTCGATGCCGTGGATGGCGACGTCGCGTGCCTCGTACAGGCTGGGGCGGCCGAGCGATGCGCGCTGGTCCATCAGGTCCCGCGTCAGCTCGGTCTGGCCGTAGATCATCATGCCGCGGCCGGTATGGGCGCGCAGGTCGATGTGGTGCAGCCGGTGGTCGAAGACGATGCCGCAGCGGTCGTCCGGCAGGCCCTCGGCGCGCAGGCGCTGGTCGCAGCCGGCCTCGGCCATCAGGTCCACCGTCACCTGCTCCAGCACGCCGGCGCGGATGCGGCCGAGCACGTAGTCGGGGCTCTGGCGTTCGATGATGAGGTTGTCGATCCCGGCCTTGTGCAGCAGGGACCCCAGCAACAGGCCCGCTGGGCCGGCGCCGACGATGGCGACTTGGGTGCGCATGGCGCAACGGTAGCACCGGGCTGCCGCGGCTCGCGGCCCCATCGGCCGGCATTGCGGGAACTTGATGCCCGCGGCGACCCGCCACGGATGGTCCGTGATGCAAGTCGCGGCGCCCACCCACCGCCACCGCGCAGGGCCGTTGCGCGCGGCCGGGCCCGGCCCAGGCGGTCAAGTCCGCCGGTGCGGTGCCGAAGTCCTCGCCATGTGGGGCCACGCCGGCCCTGCCCGAGCAGTACAGGACCGACCATGAGTGCCACACAAACGATCGACGTCGCCCAGCTCAAGGTGGGCATGTTCGTCCACCTCGACCTGGGCTGGTGGGCCCATCCGTTCGCGCTGTCCAGCTTCCAGATCGCCTCTGCGGACCAGATCACCACCATCCAGGGCCTGAAGCTGAAGCAGGTGCGCTGGAGCCCGGACAAGAGCGTGCTGCCAGAAGAGGTGGTGGCGGCACCGTCGGGCCATGCCGCCGGCACCACGCAGACCGCACCGGCCGCCGACGTCCGGCTGACCGAAGACCCGGCCGCGCGCGCCGCGGATCAGCGCCGCGCCGACCTGGCGGCCCAGCGCAGCGCCGCGCAGCTGTGCGAGCGCCAGCATGCCGAGGCCGCCCGGGCCTGGAAGCAGGCCACCGAGCTGCTGGTGCCCGAGCCGGCCAGGGCCCGCGAGGCGGCCGAGGGGCTGGCCCAGGCCCTGGTGGACAAGATGCTGGGCGCCGGCGATGTCTGCCTGCGCGTGCTGTCCGAGCACCTGGGTGACCGCGCCGCAGCGCATGCGTTGAATGTCAGTGTCGTGGCCCTGTTGATGGGCCGCGCTTGCGGCCTGCGCGACGAGGAGCTGACCGCGCTGGGCACGGGCACGCTGCTGCACGACATCGGCAAGCTGGAAATACCGGACCGGGTGCGCCATGCCGACAGCCTGAGCACGGCGTCGGAGATCGCGCTGTACCGCGACCATGTGATCAAGGGCATCGCGCAGGGCAAGCGCATGGGCCTGGGCGAGGACGCGATGGCCATCCTGGCCCAGCACCACGAGATGGCCGACGGCAGCGGCTTCCCGGCGCGCGCCAGCGGCGAGCGCATCGCCGTGCCGGCCCGCATCGCGGCGCTGGTCAACCGCTACGACAACCTGTGCAACCCGGCGATGCCGTCGCATGCGCTGACGCCGCATGAGGCGCTGTCGCTGATCTTCGCGCAGAGCAAGTCCAAGTTCGACGCCGCGCTGCTCAATGCCTTCATCCGGCTGATGGGCGTGTACCCGCCGGGGTCGGTGGTGCAGCTGACCGACGACCGGTATGCGCTGGTGGTCAACGTCAACGCCGCGCGCCCGCTCAAGCCGCGGGTGCTGGTGCACGACCCCAAGGTGCCGGCCGACGAGGCGCTGCTGCTGAACCTGGAGTCCGAACCTGACCTCGGCATCCGTCGCAGCGTGAAGCCGGCGCAACTGCCGGCCGCCGCACACGACTACCTTCAGCCGCGCCAGCGCATGGTGTACTTCTTCGAGCCGGCGCCCGCCGTTGCGGTCGACGCCGATGCAGAGGCGCTGGCCGCGTGAGCCATCGTCCCGTACGCGCCGTGCCGACGACCGCCGCCCCGGGCGGCGGGTCGGCCTTGCGCCATTGGCAGGCGCTGCTGGACGCCCTCGGCGACGCGGCCTGGATCGTGCGCGCGCCGGCCCTGACCGTCTGCGCCGCCAACGACGCCGCGGCACGCCTGCTGGGCCAGGCCCGCGACGCCCTGCCCGGCGCGCGAGCCGATGCCCTGATGGCGACGCCCGAGGACCTGGCGTACTGGGACGACGCGGCGCGCCACGAACCCGGCACCTTGCAGTCCGACTCCGTTCTGGTGGACGCCGCCGGCCGGCTGCTTCAGGTGCAGCGCCGCATACAGCCCCTGGCCGCCGACGCGGCGCCGGACGGCACGGCCGGCCGCCACTTCCTGGTGACGGTGCGCGACATGAGCGCCCAGGCCCGCGAGGCCGAGGAGCGCGAGAACCTGGTGGCCCAGCTGCAGGCGACGCTGGAGTCCACCGCCGACGGCATCCTGGTCACCGACCTGGCCGGACGCATCCGGGTCTTCAACCGGCGCTTCGCCCAGATCTGGGGCCTGCCCGAGGACCTGCTGGCGCATCGCGACGATGCCGCGATCTTCGACTGGATGCGCCGCAGCGTCGTCGACCCCGATGCCTACGCGCGGCAGCTGGCCAGCATCGCCGAGGCCACGCTGCTGGCCAGCAGCGAGCGCATCCAGCTGCACTCTGGGCAGGTGCTGGAACGCGTGACCCAGCCGCAGTGCAGCCAGGGCCGGCCCTGCGGGCGGGTTTGGTCGTTCCGCGACCTGACCGACATGGTGCGGGCCGGTCAGCGCATCGAGGCGCTGGCCACCACCGATGCGCTGACCGGGCTGGCCAACCGGCGCAGCATGGGCCAGGCCATGGCGCAGGCGATCCGCGAGGTCAAGCGAGGTGGCGGCACCGGCCCGGCCTTGCTGGTGCTGGACCTGGACCGCTTCAAGGACATCAACGACAGCCTGGGCCCCGCGCTGGGCGACCGCGTGCTCAAGGAAGTGGCCGAGCGGGTCAAGGGCTGCCTGCGCCAGGGCGACCTGCTGGCCCGCGTCGGCGGTGACCAGTTTGCGGTGCTGATCCATGACGCGGACATGCGCGGCGCGGAGGTCACCGGCCGCCGCGTGCTGGACGCGGTGGCGGCGCCGCTGACGGTGGACGAACTGCAGTTCACGCTGACCTGCAGCATCGGCGCTGCGCTGTACCCGGCCGACGGCACCGACGCCGAAGCCCTGGCCCGCCATGCCGAGAGCGCCATGCAGCGGGCCAAGGACGGTGGCCGCGCGTCGATGCGCTTTCATCAGCCGCGCCACGACGCCGACCTGCGCGAGCGTCTCAAGCTGGACCATGCGATGCGCCAGGCACTGGCGGCCGGGCGTTTCCGGCTGCACTACCAGCCCCAGGTCGACCTGGCCAGCGGCGGGGTGATCGGCGCCGAGGCGCTGATCCGCTGGCGCGACCCGGCCCTGGGCGACATCCCGCCCGGACGCTTCATCCCGGTGGCCGAGGACACGGGTTTCATCATCGCCATCGGTGACTGGGTGTTGGCCGATGCCGTGCGGCAAGCCGCGCACTGGCGCCACGAGGGCCTGGCGATCCAGGTGTCGGTCAATGTCTCGGCGCTGCAGTTCCAGCAGGCCGACTTCGTCGAGCGCGTGCGCAGCGTGCTGGCCGAAGCCGACCTGCCGGGATCGCTGCTGGAGCTGGAGCTGACCGAGTCGATCCTGGTGCGCGACGCCGAGGAGGCGCTGCTGCGCCTGGACACGCTGGCCCGCATGGGCGTGAAGCTGGCGATCGACGACTTCGGCACCGGCTACTCCAGCCTGGCCTACATGAAGCGCTTTCCGATCGACCGGCTGAAGATCGACAAGAGCTTCATCGACGGCGTGCCGCAGGACAACGGTGACGCCGGCATCGTGCGCGCCATCGTCCAGATGTCGCACGCGATGGGCGCCAAGGTCATTGCCGAGGGTGTCGAGACCGAGCCCCAGCGCGCCTTCCTGGCCGGCATCGGCTGCGACCAGTTCCAGGGCTGGCTGTTCGCCAAGGCGCTGCCCGCGGCGGAGTTCGAGGAGCGGCTGCGCAGCACCATGCGGCCGTCGCGTCGCCACCTGCAGTTGGTCGGGCGCTGAGCCCCGACGCCAAGGCGATCAATCCGCCGGCAGCGTGATGCCCGCGGCCTGCGCGGCCGCGCGCACCGGTGCCGGCCAGTTGATGCGCCCGGGGTCGTGGCCGCCGGCCATGCCCAGCAGATAGGCGCCCTGCGCACCGACATTGCGGAAGCCCCGCGACACGCCCGGCGGAATGCTGATGGTGTCCCAGCGCTCCAGGCGCAGGCTGCGCTCGCCCTGCGGCCCCCAGAACACCTCCCAGCTGCCCGACAGCGCCATGAACACCTCCTGCGTCAGGTGGTTGTGCAGCGGCGCGGACTTGCCCGGCTCGCAATGCACGATGTTCAGGTGGAACTGCTCGGCCTGCAGCGGCGCGTCCGGCGGCAGGCCCAGCACGCGCCAGGTGGTGCGCTCGCAGCCCGGGATGCCGGCGTCCACATAGTCGGCCGTCGGCTGCAGCGTGTCGAAGCGGGCCAGCCGCGCCTGCATCTGCTCGACCGTCGGGTTGGCATCGGTGATCGGTGCCATGGCGGGCAGCGGCACCGGTGGCGCTGCGGTTGGCGGTGCGGGCAGGTCGGCCATGGCCCGGATGCTACGGCGGTCAGCGGATGGTGAACCGCAGCACGGCCCCTTGCGAGCGCCCATGCTGGTTGCGCCCGTCGTAGCGCCCCGCGGCCGCATTGGCGCGCGCGGCCAGCCGGGCGCCTACGTTGCGCTGGATCAGCTGCGCCAGCTGCTGCTGGGCCGCGCGCTGGGCCTCGCGCTCGTTGCGACCCTCGCCGGTGGCCGACAGGCTGTTGATCTCGGCTGCGATGGCGCGACCCTCGACCATGTATTCGTCGATGTGCCCGTTCTCGTGGTCGACGACCGAGGCCTGGAAGCGCGTCCACTCGGCTGCGTCGTCGCCCGTCAGGCGGCTGGTCAGGCGCGGGGTCTGGATGCGGCAGTCGGCCACCACGCTGCCGTTGCCCAGGGTGCAGCGCACCCGTACGGGCGGGCCGCTGCTTTCGGTCTCGAATGCCCAGTCGCGGCCCGACACCACCACGCGGTAGGTGCAGATGCAGACGCCGGAATAGCGCCGCCCGTCGTTCGGGTCGCGCGGGCCGGAGCGCTCGATCGCCCGGTTGATCAGGGCCAGCGTCGCGCCGCTGACGTTGTAGGTGCCGCGGCGGATGTTGCCTCGACGTGCATCGACGGCCATGGGGTCTCCCGGTGCTGTGCGGATAGGGCCGGGAGCTGACCGGACCCGAGATATTCGATGACCGGCGCGCGCGAAAGAAGGCCGGAAGACCTCGGATGAAGGCGGAAGAATCGGGGCCGCGGTGAAAACTGCTTGCAGGCTCTGCAAGCTGGGCCGGGGCTACTTTGCGGCGGGGGCGTCGAAGCCCGTCAGGCTCGGCTGGAGGGCGTCCGCTTCGAGCCGGCGCATCAGGGCGGCGATGTTGTAGCCCTGGCGCTCGGTGATGCCCAGCGCCGCGCTGACCTCGGCCAGCCGGGCCGCGGTGTTGCGCCGGGCGGTCGGGCTGTCGGTGCAGTAGGCGGCCCAGAAGTCCCGGTCGCGGGCGGTCAGGCGCCGCTCCAGCTGGGCCGGCACGTACAGGTAGGCTCGGGCGTACATGAAGCAGATGCGATCGGCGACCAGGCCGCCGATCTCGCGCCCACGCTCATCCGGCACGCCGAGATTGGCGGCCAGCTCGGAGGCGACCACCGAGACCAGGTCGTCCACCAGCTGACGCAGCCGCTTGTCGCCCTTGCGGCCCATCACGCCCCCTTGGCGGCCGGATCCCGGGCCAGCCACCTCTTCAGCGACTCGACCACCAGGTCCTGCTGGCGCCCGTTCAGCCAGGCGAGGCGGTCGACGCCCGTCTGGCGCTTGCAGTAGGCCTCCAGGGCCGCCATCGAGCGCTGCTGGACCATGCCGGCATCGGCCAGCTGCATCCACAGCGCCCACATCTTGCGCTCCACGGGCTCAAGCGCGCGCCGCACCGGCGCCGGCCTGGTCGGCGGCCCACCGGCCACGCCGCTGGCCTGCTGACAGGCCCGCAGGTGGGCCAGCCACCGCTTGCGCGCCCCGAAGTCCATCTCGGCGCTGGACCGCACGCGGCAGACCGTGAACATGATGTCCCGGTAGGTCTCGTCATCCCAGCACAGCGCCTTCTTGGCGATGTGGATGGCGGCCAGGTCAGCCCGCCGGGCGCCCTCACCGTCCACCACCCGGCGCGGCGTCGCAATCACCGCACCGCCCTCCACCAGGACCGCCCGGGCACGTCATCCCGGGCCAGACTCGACAGGGCCGTTGCCGGGCGCCCGAACACCTTCTCGGCCAGCGCCTGCGCGGCCTGCGAGGCCGACGAGGTCGAGCTGGCGCGCTGGCCCGCCACCGTCGCGGACACGTAGGCGCCGCACGTGTACCGCACGGCGAACTCGATCACCTCCAGGCCCTCCGGGGTGCCGCAGGTGATGCTGTTGATAGCCCGGTGTTCTCGGACACCGGAAACCGGCCGGGCCTTCGATGCAGGGATGGCATCGGCACCCGACTGAGCATGTTGTTTCGGGCCACGCCTGGCGGCGATGGCCTGTCCGGGAACACCTTGCCCTGGTCCCACCGGCCTGTCGCGCCCATGCCTGGCCGGCGCGCGTTTCGTGCTCATTCGGCCTGCGCCTCCTGTGCTGCGCTCTTCAGCAGCGCCGCGACCAACTTGTCCACATCCGTATCCACAGGGCGGATCACCACCGCGTCGCCCGCCTCTTCGACGGTGCAGCCTAGGCGCCGCAGGTCTGCCGCCGTCAGCTGCGCCAGCGCGCTCTTCACAGGCTGCTCCTTGACCTGGATCAGCACCTCGGCCTGGTCGGGCAGGTGCTTGCGCACCAGGCGCACCACCTGCGCGGCGTCGCTGAACTCGATGCGGCCCTTGCCCTTCTCGTAGCCCACCCGCACCCCGTGCATCACCACCGTCCGGGGCTTGGCAAACAGGTGCGGCGCCGCCTCCACCGCCGCGCGCAGCTCGGCCTCCAGCTGCGCGGCCCGCTCCAGCGCCCGCCGCACGCCCGGCAGGTTGTCGCGCTTCAGCTGCTCGATGCCGTCATTGAGCACCGCCACCCGCTCGGCCAGCCTGGCACGCGCGTCGGCATAGGCCCGGGCGGCCGCCTGCACCTCGGTCAGTTCGATCATGGTCCTTCCTTCGGCCATCAGGCCTGGTTCAGCTTCAACTGCCCGAGCAGCTCGGGCAGGCTCACGTTCTTCATGCGCGATAGCAGCCGCAGCGAGTGCATCGCCCGGTGTTCCAGGAAGGCGCAGCTCGTCTGCAGCTCCTCGGGCGTCGTCGCCATGTAGTAGCCGGTGGACGGGTGCCCGCAGATGGCATGGCCGTCGTCGTCGCGGCAGCGGCTGATCAGCCGCCGCAGCTCGCGCGGCGACAGGCCCAGCTGGGCGGCCAGCGCTCGCGCGCCGATGCCCTGCCCGTGCCCCTGGTGGCGGCTCAGCGCGTTCAGCAGCTCGGTCTTGCGGTTCATGCCGACACCTCGCCCGGCTGGTCGCCGGCCGGCTCCGCCGCAGCCTGCTGCCGCAGCCCGGCCAGCTCGTCGAGCCAGCGGAAGAGCGCCCGCACCGTGCGCGGTGCCAGCTGGATCCGGCAGCCCTCGGCCAGCTGCAGGTGCAGCGTGCCGTCGGGCCGCA
>JBJXHB010000009.1:0-14130 GCA_046160725.1 Aquabacterium sp. | reverse complement strand
CGCAGCGGCCGGGCCGAGCTGGACGAACACGCCGAGGGCGTACACGTCAGCGAACTCGACGTCGGCCTGAAGGCCACGGCGGAACTGACGCGCAGCATGGACGAGATCAAGGCCG
The DNA here is from genome assembly GCA_046160725.1 of Aquabacterium sp. GTDB lineage: Bacteria > Pseudomonadota > Gammaproteobacteria > Burkholderiales > Burkholderiaceae_C > JBJXHB01. Next base: position 14,015 of record JBJXHB010000009.1, on the reverse strand, counting down.
ACATCCGCTCGCGGCTGGTCAACCTGCCGGCGGCACTGGAGATCGGCCAGCCCATCTCGCACCGCATCGACCACATGCTTTCGGGCGTGCGATCACAGATCGCCATCAAGATCTTCGGCGAAGACCTCGATGCGCTGCGCGGCCAGGCCGACGTGCTGCGCGCAAAGCTGGCCTTGGTCCCGGGCGTCGCCGACCTGCAGATCGAGAAGCAGGTGCTCGCGCCGCAAATCAAGGTGCGGATCAACTACGCCGCTGCGGCGCAGTACGGCGTGCCGGCGCCGCAGGTGATGGCCACGCTGCAGGCCCTGGTCGAAGGCGAGAAGATCACCCAGATCGTCGAGGGTAGCCGGCGCTTCGCACTGGTGGTGAAGCTGCCGGAAACGTCGCGGTCGGTGGAGGGCCTGGGCCAGATCCTGATCGAGACGCCGAACGGGCGCATCCCGCTGTCAAAGATCGCCAGCATCGAAGACAGCGATGGTCCGAACCAGATCAGCCGCGACGACGGCAAGCGGCGCATCGTGCTGTCGGCCAACGCGTCGGGGCGAGCGCTGTCAGAGATCGTGGCCGACATCCGCGCGGTGCTTGCCGAGACGAAGCTGCCCGAGGGGATGTTCATCACCCTGGGCGGCCAGTTCCAGGCGCAGGAGGAGGCGTCGCGGCTGATCGGCCTGCTGTCCATCGTGTCGCTGACGTTGATGTTCGTCGTGCTGTACAGCCGCTACAAGTCGGCTGTGCTGTCGGCACTGATCATGGTGAACATCCCGCTGGCCCTTGTCGGCGCGGTCATCGGCCTCTGGCTGTCGGGCCAGTCACTCAGCGTGGCCGCACTCATCGGCCTCATCACGCTGGCCGGCATCTCGGTGCGCAACGGCATCCTCAAGGTCAGCCACTACATCAACCTGATGCGCTTTGAAGGCGAACGCTTCGACCGAAAGATGATCATGCGTGGCTCGCTGGAGCGGTTGAGCCCGGTGCTGATGACGGCGCTGGTCACTGCGTTCGCGCTGGCCCCGCTGCTGTTCGAGGCCGAGCGCCCGGGCACTGAAGTGCTGCACCCGGTGGCCGTGGTGATCTTTTCCGGCCTCATCAGTTCGACCCTGCTCGACACCTTCCTCACGCCTGCGATGTTCTGGCTGTTCGGTCGCAAGCCGGCCGAAGCGCTGATGGACGCCAAGGACGCCGAGGCGCTTTGAACCTTCCTCTGTTCACACCCACCACGCCGAAAGGAATCCCATGAAGACCCCATCCCTGTTTACCGCCATCGTCCTGTCCCTGGCCGCATCGGCTTTCGCCGCTGGTGCGAAAGACGACCACGGGCATGACCACAAGCCGATGCACGGCGGCATCGTGGTCCCCACCAAGCTCATGGACTACGAGTTGGTGGCCAAGCCGACGATGATCCACTTGTACCTGAGCGACCACGGCAAGGCGGTCGATGTGTCCAAGGCCACCGCCAAGCTCACGTTGCTCAGCGGCACCGAGAAGCAAGAGGTCGAACTCAAGCCGGCCGGGAACAAGCTCGAAGCCACGGGCGCCTTCAAGGTGGGCCCAGGCACCAAGGTCGTCGCCGTGGTGACCATCGCCGGGAAGCCGGCCGGCACCGTGCGCTTTGCGTTGAAGTAGGCTGGCGCTGAAGAGGTTCCTGACACTTGGCCTCCAAATGACACCAACCATCCGAAACGCCCTGGTCCACCCCGGTGTTGCCGCGGCGCTGGCGGCGGCGGCCCTGTTTGGCGCCGGCACGCCGCTGGCCAAGCAGTTGCTGGGCACCGTGGATCCCTGGCTGCTGGCGGGGCTGCTGTACCTGGGCTCCGGCGTCGGTCTGGCGTTATGGCGGCTGCTCAGCCGCGCCGTGCCGGTGAAGCTGCCCGCCGATCAGCGGGTCTGGTTGGCGGGCGCCGTGGTTGCCGGCGGCATCCTGGGCCCGCTATTGCTGATGTTCGGCCTGTCGCGCATGCCCGCTTCAGGCGCATCCCTGCTGCTGAATGCGGAGGGCGTGTTCACGGCTCTGCTGGCCTGGTTTGCCTTCAAGGAGAACTTTGATCGGCGCATCGCACTTGGCATGGTGGCCATCGTTGCCGGCGCCCTGGTGTTGAGCTGGCCCGGCGACGCGCGCATGGGCGAAGCCTGGCCGGCACTGGCCGTGCTGGGCGCCTGTGCGGCCTGGGCGGTCGACAACAACCTGACCCGCAAGGTGGCGCTGGCCGACGCGACGTGGATCGCGTCGGTCAAAGGGCTGGTCGCGGGCAGCGTGAACCTGGCATTGGGTCTGGCCATCGGTGCGTCCTTGCCACCCGTGCCTTGGCTGGCCGGGGCGATGCTGCTGGGTCTTGCGGCCTACGGCATCAGCCTGACCCTGTTTGTCGTCGCGTTGCGGCATCTCGGCACCGCGCGTACGGGCGCGTATTTCTCGGTGGCGCCGTTCTTTGGCGCCGCGCTTGCCGTGGCTTGGCTGGGTGAGCCGGTCACGCCGGGGCTGCTGCTGGCCGGCGCCCTGATGGCCATCGGTGTGTGGCTGCATCTGACCGAGGAGCATGTACATGCCCACACCCACGACGCCGAAGAGCACGAGCATGAACACGAACACGATGCCCACCACCAGCACGAGCATGCCGGGGCCCTGGTCGCGGGCCGCCATTCGCACCGGCATCGGCATGAGCCATTGACCCACACCCATGCGCATTTCCCTGACGCGCACCATCGGCACCGCCATTGAGTCTGCCGGCGCACCAGGCTCGATGGAGGCGGATACTCCCCTCCCGTGAAGCGACCGCCTGCCAGTACCGCACAGCGCATGGCCCAGCGCGCCTGGCGGCTGTTGCATGTCGATGCCGGTGAGGCGAACAAGCTGGTTGAGCGCGCAGCGGCACGCGCCGAGCGCGATGGTGACGCCGCTGGCCTGGCCTGGGCGCTTCTGGTGCGCGGTTTCCACAAAAGCTACTTCGCCACGCCGCAAGACGCCGAGGCCGACCTGGCCCAGGCCGCCGAACATTGCGCGCGCCAGGGCGACCGCACGGGCGAGATCCTGGCGCGCACGGGCCACGCCCGCGCGCTGTGGCGGCAGGGGCACGCTCAGGCGGCGCTGGCGCTGTTGCTGCCGCTGCGCGACGAAGGACTCGCGCTGCTGCGCAATGCGCAACGCGGCGTCCTGCTCAATGCCATCGCCGGTTGCTACTCGGCACAGGGCCAGTCGGAGACGGCCTTTGCCTATATGTACCAGGCGCTGCGCGACGCCGGCCCCAAGCGCGGTCACGGCTACGACGTTGCCCTCTATTGCAATCTGGCCCACGAGTTGATCGAGCTGGGCGATCACGACGAGGCCCTGCGTCAGGTCGAGCGCGGGCTGGAACGCATTGCCAGCATCCACAACGGCAGGCTGCACACGGTGCTGATCGTCAATCGTGCGACCTGCCTGACCGAAATCGGGCGTGCCGGGGAGGCGTTGGAGGATGCCCGCCGCATCGCCGATGCCCAGCCCGACCCCAGCGGCGACGGGCTGTATGCCGGGCACCAGGAGTCCTTGGCCCATGCGGCGCTGCGTGGCGGTGACCTGGTCCTGGCCGACCGCCTGATAGCTGCGGCACAACCCCAGCTGCCCGAAGGTGCGCTCAACCTGCTGCTGGCGCGGGCGCTGCGCGAGCGGCTTCGCGGCGAGCCCGCAGCGGGTTTGCGTCTGCTGGAGCTGGCCAAGCCACTGCTGGATGCGCAGGGTGATGAACGGGTCTCGGCCCGCATGCGTTGCCGCCACGCTCAGGTGCGTGCCGAGCTGCACGAGGCGATGGGTGAGGCCGACCTGGCGCTGCAGGCGCTGCGCGATTGGCAACACCATCAGGCCGACCGTGCGCAGCGCGCCAGCAATGCGCGCTACCAGGCGGCCGCGCTGCAGACCGAACTGCTGATGTTGCGGCAGCGCCTGGAAGAGCAGGACGCGCGCCGTCAGGCCGCAGAGCGCGCACGCGGTGAGCTGGCCGACGCGCACGCCAAGCTGATGCGCAAGATGGCCGAAGTCGAGGCGCTGCAGTCGCAGTTGCGCGAGCAGGCCACGCAGGATGCCCTGACCGGCCTTGCCAACCGACGGCAGCTGAACGACACCCTGCCGGCCCTGCTGGCGCTGGCGCAGCGGGAGTCGTACCCGCTGGGAGTGGTCATCCTCGACCTGGACCATTTCAAGCGCGTCAACGACAGCCACGGCCATCTGGCCGGCGACCAGTTGCTGGCGGCCTTTGGCGCCTTGTTGCGCAGCCACCTGCGCAAGAGCGACCAGGCCTTCCGCTACGGCGGTGAGGAGTTCTGTCTGCTGCTGCCCTGTACCGCAGCGGCGGATGCCAAGCGCAAGGCCGATGCCCTGCTGGCCGACTGGCGCGCGCAGGTCTTCACGCTGGACGATGGCAGCCTGCTGTCGCAGCAGAGCTTCTCGGCCGGCGCGACAGACTCGAAGACCAGCCCGGGCACGCCGGCCGAGCTGCTGCGCGCAGCCGACCATCTGCTGCTGCAAGCCAAGCGCGGACAGCGCGGCAGCGTGCTGACGCCTGGCGCATGAAGCGCCCGGCCCGGCGCCTGCTGTCGCCCGCGGCCACCGGCCTGGCCTGGGGCCTGCTGGCCGCCGCCATCTGGTCGGTGTATTCGGTGCTGGCGCGGCTGGGCATCAAGTCGGGCCTGTCGCCGCTGGACATGACGCTGCTGCGCTTCACGCCCGGCGCCCTGGTGATGCTGCCCTTCGTGTGGCATTGGGGCTTGCGCAACCTGGGCGGCATCGGTTGGGGACGTGGCGCGGTGTTGGCGGCGCTGTCGGGGCCGGTCTTCAGCCTGCTGATGATGACCGGCTTTGCCTACGCGCCGCTGGCCCACGGTGCCGTCATCGCGCCGGCCTGCCAGATGCTCACCGGCATCGGCCTGTCGGCCTGGCTGGCGGGTACACCGGTGTCGCGCGCCACCCTGGCCGGCGGCGCCTTCGTGCTGGCCGGCCTGGCCTTCATGGGTGGCGACGCTCTGCTGCAGGCAGGCGGCCAGCAGGTGCTGCTGGGCGACTTGCTGTTTGCGCTGGCCGGCAGCAGCTGGGGCCTCTTCGGCGCCCTGTCGCGGCGCTGGCAGGTGGACGCGCTGCGCGTCACCGGCGTGGCCGTGGTGCTGGCCTTTGCGGCCTATGCGCCGTTCTACCTATGGCTGGCCGATACCAGCGGGCTGCGGGCCGCGGCACCGGGCTTTGTGGCGATGCAGGCCGTGGCCCACGGCCTGGGCGCAGGGCTGGTGGCGGTGTTGGCCTACAGCCGCGCGGTGGTGCTGCTGGGCCCCGGCCGGGCCTCGTTCTTCGGCGCCATGGTGCCGGGGGCGGCGGCGCTGCTGGCCATACCGGTGCTGGACGAGGTGCCCTCCGCGCTGCAGGTGGCGGGGCTGCTGGCCGTGGTGGCCGGGCTGTTGCTGGCCTTTGGTGCCGCGCCTGCGCTGCGCGCCTGGATGGCGCGTGGTGAGGGCCGCAGGATGGGCTGAGACGCCGGTCGATCTCAGGTGCCGCAGAAGGTGCGGTAGCAGGCCGTCACGGCTGCTGGCGCGGGCTCGGCCAGGTCGGCCACGTCGCTGCGCTCGTCGTAGGGCTGCTGCAGGGCGGCCAGCAGGCGCTGGAAAGGCGCGAGGTCGCCTTGATCGGACGCCGCCTGGAGCGCGGCCTCCACGCGGTGGTTGCGGGGGATCAGCCAGGGGTTGTGTCGGCGCAGGCGCGCGGCCAGGTCGGCGCCACGGCCCTCGCTCGCGACGCGTTCGCGCCAGCGGCCTAGCCAGGGCGTCAGCGCCTCGGGCTCGCTGGCCAGCGCGCGCAAGGGCGCCTCCTGTCCCCCGGCGGCGGTAGCCAGATGGCGCCAGGCCAGGGTGAAGTCCATCTGTTGCGCCTGCATCAGGGCCAGCCAGTCATCGGCCAGGGCTGTGTCCTCGGCGCGCTGGGTGGTCAGGCCCAGCTTGTCCCGTTGCCCGGCGCGCCAGTGGGCCTCATGCAAGCGGGGGAAGGCGTCGATCACGGCACTGGCCTGGGCGACGGCCGCCTCGGTGTCGTCATCCACCCCGGGGAACAAGGGCAGCAAGGCCTCGGCCAGCCGGGCCAGGTTCCAGCGTGCGATCGCGGCCTGGTTGCCGTAGGCATAACGGCCGTTGCGGTCGATGCTGCTGAAGACCGTGGCCGGGTCATAGGCCTCCATGAAGGCACAGGGGCCGAAGTCGATGCTCTCGCCCGAGATCGTCATGTTGTCGGTGTTCATCACGCCATGGATGAAGCCCAGGTTCAGCCACTGGCCGATCAGCGCGGCCTGTCGCTCGGCCACGCCCTGCAGCAGGCGCAACGCACGGTCGGGTGCGCCCACCGCATCCGGCTGGTGGCGGGCCACGGTGTGGCCCAGCAGGCGCCGCAGCTCGTCCAGCTGGCCGCGTGCGGCAAAGAACTGGAACGTGCCGACGCGGATGTGGCTGCTGGCGACGCGTGTGAGCACGGCGCCGGGCAGGGTGTCATCGCGGTAGACCTCCTCGCCGGTGGCGACCACGGCCAGGGACCGGGTGCTGGGCACACCCAGGGCATACAGCGCCTCGCTGATGAGCACCTCGCGAAGCATCGGGCCCACGGCGGCCTTGCCGTCGCCGCCGCGGGAATACGGCGTGCGGCCCGAGCCCTTGAGCGCCAGGTCGCGGCGCCGGCCGTGGGTGTCGATCAACTCGCCCAGCAGCAGCGCGCGGCCATCGCCCAGCTGGGCCGAGAAGCCGCCGAACTGATGCCCGGCATAGGCCTGGGCCAGGGGTTGGGCGCCGTCGGGCACCACGTTGCCGGCCCATACCGACGCTCCGGCCGCGCCGCCCCATATCGCCGGGTCCAGGCCCAGCTCGCGCGCCAGGGGCTCGTTGAAGTAGAGGCTGCGCGGCGACGCCACGGCGGCGGGACGGCAGGCGGTGTACAGGCCCGGCAGCTCGCGGGCGTAGGTGTTGTCGAAAGGCAAGGGTGAGGTCGGCATGGTGCGCAGTCTGCGTCAATCCCGGGGTGCGCGCTGCCGCTCGGGTTTAAGCAGCGCCGTACAACGAAACACGGACGAGCACAACGGTTGTGTGCATCACCCACCGATGATGACGTCGTCTGATATTTTCAATTCAAATCCGACCGCAACAGCTTCTTCGATACATCTTGGGTACAAGGCAGTCTGCCCTGAACTCTGGCTTTCGAGAGCACCATGGCGCACAGCACAAACTGTGGCTGCACGCTCAGGATCTTCGCCACGATCCGGCCAGCGCCGGATCTGGATGTCGGCCAATCGAGGTCGTTCAGGTCACCCGACCCGCAGAAGCTGGCGTCGGCTGCGCGTGCGTGTTTGCGCGGTCTGCATCAGTGCCTTGGCGGTTGGGGATAACCCGCAATCATTCTTTCGCATTTTCTTCTAACGCGAACGATTCGGTTTCGACCCTCACTGAAGCGCTCAGACAAAAGAAGACGGTGATATTCAAAGTGCTTTCATACAGCCGTGCATGGCTCTGCTTCTTTCTGAGATCCAGTGCGTTAGAAACCGTGAATACACCACGCCATTTCGGCATCGAATACCCGCACCAAACCTCGTGCGTTGTGTGAAGAGGCATCATCGCCCAACCTGATCAGCCCATGAGTCACGCGCCCACATCACCCATTCGCCTTGGCATCGTCGGCTGCGGTGCTGTCGTTCGAGAAGCGCACCTGCCGGCGATCAAAGCAGTCCCTGGCGTCCAGGTTGCCATGCTCTGCGACCGTCAGCCCGAGATCGCTGAACTGACGGCACAGGAATTTGACTTGACATGCCCGATCGTCGAGTCCGTGACAGACCTGATCGGCAACGTGGATGCCGCCATCGTGGCCGTACCACCGCGCTGGCACGCGCCGGTCGCCATGGAGCTTCTGGCTGGCGGTGTTGATGTCCTGTGTGAGAAACCACTCGCCGTGACGGCAGAGGTTGGCCGTCAGATGGTCGATTGTGCGGAGCGCCATGGCCGCATCCTGGCCGCAGCGCTGATGATGCGATTCTTTCCGCAGAACGAGTTGATGCGCCGGGTGATCGACGAAGGCGAACTTGGCGACATCCAGGAAGTGGTTGCCGAAGATGGCGCACTCCTCGATTGGCCGATGGCCACCAACAGCTATTTTGATCGCGCGAATACAGGTGGCGGTGTGCTGTTCGATTACGGCATACACACCCTCGATCGCCTACTGTGGTTGTTCGGGACTCCGTCAGAACTTACCTACGAAGACGACGCCTATGGCGGATTTGAAGCCAACGCGCGGCTGTCCGGCCAATTGCAGATCGCGGGCGCGACGGTGCCAGCACGCCTCGACTTCAGTTGGTCGCATCACCTGCCTCGCAGCATCAAGGTGGTGGGCTCGCGCGCAACAGCCGAAGCGTTCATCAGCGATCCGCAGAACTTGAGCCTCACCAGGCATACCCGAGGCGGACCGCTGTCAATGGTGGTTCAGTCCAGCGTGCCCTGGGGGCGCCTGGGGGCCTATCGGGCGCAGCTCGTGGACTTCATTGAGGCCGTACGGTTGCGCCGCCAGCCCCATGTATCAGCTCGCTCGGCCATTGTTGGCCTTGAGGTGATCGAGGCTGCGTACGCCGTTCGGCAGCACATGAGCCAGCCTTGGCTTCAAAGGAAGGCAGATCACCGATGACGCCACGCAAGCTCTTCATCACGGGCGCCACCGGATTCATTGGGTCCCGGTTGTGCGAAATGCTGAGCCTCGATGCGCACATGCCTTACCGCGCGCTGGTTCGCAACTTCTCGCGCGCCGCACGTATCGCCCGCTTCGATCCCGAGATGGTGGCAGGCGACTTGACGGATACCTCGAGCCTGGTGCGAGCGATGCGTGATTGCGATGCGGTTGCGCATTTGGCGCACGGTGATGACAAGGATGCCAAGAAGCAGGCCCATCGCCTGGTGGAGGCCTGCCATCAGGCGCGCGTCAGGCGCCTGGTTCACGTCAGTTCAATGGCCGTGCACGGACCTGAACCCGGACTGCCGATCATGACCGAAGAAACCGCCCCGCGGATGAGATGGGGGGAAACATACTCGGACGCCAAGTCGGCGGCGGAGGACCTCATATTATCTCGATGCCGCAGGTACGGCATTGAGATCGTGGTCATCAGGCCGACCATTGTGTATGGCCCGTATAGCGGTTTCGTCACGCCGATTGTCGGCGACGCCCGGTCCGGACACGTGAGCTTGATCGACAACGGTCGCGGTCTGTGCAACGCGGTCTATGTGGATGACGTCTGCACGGCTATCCTCGCCGCCTTGAACAAGGATGATATTGACGGGAAGGCCTTCTTGATCAACGGGAACGACAGGCTGACCTGGCGCGAGTTTATCGAGACGTTCGCCAACATGGTTGATCGCCCCAAGACCATTGTCGATCACAGCGTCTCTGAAATAGACAATTACTGGCGCAGCGCGGAACCGACGTTGGCCTCAAATGTGCGCGCCATGCTGCGCCTTTTGGCTTCTCCCAATTTTCATGCGCAGCTGGCGTCGGTTCCGCATATAGGCAAATTGATCCGTCGCAGCAAGACCCTGATCGCGGGCGCGGTTTCGCCCAAACGCAAGCGGGCGCTCAAACGTCGCTTCCAGGGTCGGCAGATTCAGGACTCGTCGGTCGACCCTGCGGTACGCATGCCAAGCCGTGGTCGTGTCGTAAGAGAAGCGTACCGAACCTGGGTGGCCAATGAGCATGCCCAGCGGACGCTCGATTGGCAGCCGCAGTTCACCTTCGCCGAAGGCGCGGCAATGACACGTGCCTGGCTGCAGTTCGCACGCCTGATCTGATCAATCGCCCGGTCCTATGTGACGGCGCGTGTCAAGGTCGCCGTCGTCTTGCCTAGGCTGCCAGCGGCTGTTCAGGATGCGTCGGGGGCGGGGGCCGCGAGGACGGCCTGATCGTTGCGCAATGCGTCCAGACGTTCAGGCGAACGGGCCTGTGATAGCCACGGAAAAGCCGGGGGAGTAGATGTTGGCAAACAGGGTGCGCCCGTCCGGGCTGAAGCAGGCGCCCGCCCACTCGGCGCCACGGAAGTCGCCCTTCAGGCCGGGCAGTTCGCCGTCGAGCACGGTGTTGTTGCGCGCCAGCTCGAACAGGCCGCCCTGACGCGACTGGCCGAACAGCCGCTGCACCGGCTGCTTGGAGTCCTCGCACAGCACGATGGCGCCGCTGGGGCTGAGGCAGATGTTGTCGGGGTGATCGAGCACGCTGCTGCCGGGCGACTCGTAGAACAGCTCCAGGGTCTGGCTCCGGGGGCGCAGACGCCAGACCTGGCCCGCCTGGGCGTCGCCGCCGTCGGTGGAGGTGAAGAAGACCTCGTCGGCCCCCACGAAAACGCCCTCCAGGCGCGTGAACAGGCTGCCGCCCTGGGCCACGCCCTGTCGCAGCACGCCGTCGCGGCCGTTGCCCGCCGGGTCGACGCCGCGCTCGGGATGCTCGATGTCCACCCATTCCACGTCCCAGCGCTGCCCGGCCTTCAGGCCACGGCGCAGGTCGGGCTGTTTGGGGACGCGCAGCATCTGCAACACGCCCCCGGCCGACAGGCGCCCTGGCACTTTGGGGCGCAGGCGGTAAAAGCCGGCCGGCTTGTGGTCCTCGGTCAGGTAGACCATGCCATCGGCCGGGTCCACCACCGCGGCCTCATGGATGAACTGGCCCATCGCCGTGAGCGGTCGGGCATCCGACAGGCCGTCGCCCGGCACCTCGAACACAAAGCCGTGCGGCTTCTCCAGCACCAGGCTTTGGCCCTGGTGCGACACCCGCTGGCCGGCGGGTGTAACGGTCTCTTCGCAGCTCAGCCAGCTGCCCCAGGGCGTCGTGCCCCCGGCACAGTTGACCAGGGTACCCGACAGCGACCCGCGGGCCTCCAGCAGCTCGCCCTTGGCACGGTCGTAGCGCAGGGTGACGGTGCCGCCGCTGCACAGGGGGTCGTAGTGCGAGCGGGCGGGACCGAAGCCACCCCGGTAGGCGCGCAGTTCATGGTTGCGCACCAGGGTGAAGACCTCCCCCTGCACCGCCACGATGCCCATGCCGTCGGCCGCGCCGGGGACGACACCGCCATTGGGCAGGCGCTCGGCCGCCCAGCCAAAGCTGCGGTAGCTGAAGCCCTCAGGCAGCATGAGAAGGGGCAGGCCGGTGCGGCCATCGGCCACGGGCCGCAGCGGGCCGTAGCCCACCGCCTTGGCGCCGGCACCTTGGGCTCGGGCGCCCAGGGCCACGGCAAGCGGGCTCAGGGCCAAAGCCGCCGCACCCTGCAGCCAGTGGCGCCGAGGTTGCGACGGGATGGGGGTCAAAGCTGGTGTCATGGCGGGCGAGTCGATTGGGCAAGGCTGGATCTGGGGCCATTCTTGCCCGTCGGATGACGGACGCCCGATACCCAGGAGCGCAGCGATGCGCTGATGCTGGCCCGGCCGCCGCGCGGCGCCTGCCACCGACCCACCATAAGCCGCAAGCTGCCCCAGCCCCGGCCGGCTTTTCCGGCGATGCCGCCCGTCGGTTGCAGCCGACGATGCCGGCACATGCCCCACGCTCGCTGCATCCCATGGACCTGACCCTGCCCGACGAGGTACACGGCACCGCTGCGCTGTTGCAACGCCTGGAGCAGGTGGAAGCCTTCGGCGGCCAGGTCAGCAGCGCCATCGACCAGCTGGTGCAGGCCGTCGTCGACCTGCAGCAGGCCGCGCCGACGCCGAAGCCGGTGGCGCCCGACAGTGCCGTCCTGGACAGCTTGCACAAGGAGGTCGAGGGACTGCGCAGCAAGGTCCGCGAGCTGGACCAGCAGCTGCAGGTCGAGCGTGCCGGCCGCGACCTGGCCCAGGTCTCGCGCATGCATCCCAAGGCCCGCATCGTCGTGTGCGTGGGCACGCTGTACTTCGGCGACAACGCCAAGTACGCCTGGATCGCCCTGCGCGAGCAGGCCGCCGCGCTCGGCTTCCAGCTCTGGTGGCTGCCCTACAACGCCGACCAGCAAGCCCTGGTCGCCGGGCTGGGCGGCGCGGTGTTTCCAGCCTCGCATGCGCAGTGGTCGCCGCAGCACCTGCACACCGCGCTGTCGGCCGCCGTGGTCATCACCAGCGACCACTTCCTGAACCCCAATCCCTTTGCCGCGGCGCTGCTGGCCGGCGCCCGACAGGTCCAGCTGTGGCACGGCGTGTCCATCAAGGAGATCGGCCTGCGCAACCTGCCGCCCGGCCGGGCGCTGGGGCCGCACCTGGGGCGCGTGCTGGCCACCTGCGGGCCCTATGCCCGGCTGGTCGGCACGGCCGCCGCGGCGCAGGCCGAGTGGCGGCGCTGGTTCGCCTTCCAGCGCTATGCACCGATCGGCTATCCGCGCAACGACGTGCTGTACCGCGAGCCGGCTGCGGCCGACATCGCCGGCGCTGACGCTGCCGCACTGGAGCGTGCGGCCGCCACTGTCGCCCGCGGTCGTCGCGTGGTGCTGTACGCGCCGACCTTCCGTGATGGCCGGCCGGACTGGCTGGCCGAGGTCGGTGTCGACCAGCTGGCCCAGGCCTGCACCCAGCGCGGCGACCTGCTGGTCGTCAACCTGCATCCGGTGGAGCAGGGCCGCGCCGCCCAATGGGCCCAGCGCTGGCCGGCGGTGCTGTTCACCGCGCCGCGCACCGATGTCTACCCGCTGCTGCGCCTGACCGCGGCGCTGGTGACCGACTATTCGTCGCTGATGTTCGACTACCTGCACCTGGACCGTCCGGTGCTGCTGTACCGGCCCGACCATGCGGCCTATGTGCAGCGCAGCCGGGCGTTGTTCGATGCCAAGCTGGCCACGCCGCCGGGGCCGTTGTTCACCGACGCCGCCGCGCTGGCCCGCGCGCTGCGCCGCGACGACCTGGGTGGCGATGCCGCGCATGCCGCCGCCCGCGCCGCGCTGCGGGCGCAGTGGTACGACCACCACGACGGCGCCAGCGGCCAGCGACTGGCGGCCCTGGTGACCGAGGAGCTGGCCCTGGCTGGGGCCGAGGAGACGTGAGCATGGGCGCTGCGCTGCCGACATCCGCCGAGCTGATGCATGCACTGCTGCCGCCGCTGCACGCGGCACCGCAACGCACCCTGGCCATCACCTACGGCACCTACGACCTGTTCCACGTCGGCCATGTACGGCTGTTCGCGCGCATCAAGCAGCGCTGGGACCGGCTGGTGGTGGCGGTGTCCACCGACGAATTCAATGCCACCAAGGGCAAGAAGAGCGCGGTGCCGTTCGCCGACCGCATCGAGATCGTTCGGGCCTGTCGCCATGTGGACCTGGCCATCCCGGAGCACGGCTGGGAGCAGAAGGAGCGCGACATCGTGGCCTATGGCGCCGACGCCTTCGTCATGGGCGACGACTGGACCGGCCGCTTCGACCAACTGCGCGCGCTGTGCGAGGTGGTGTATTTGCCTCGCACAACGGGCATCAGCAGCACCGACCTCAAGACCGCCATTCGCGGCTGAAGGCCACCGAAGCCTTCCGCCACCCAGTCCACCCGAAGGTCCGCCCCCAAATGGCCCGCATCCTGGTTTCCGAGGCGCTGCTGCTCGCGCTGCATGAAAGCACCATCCTGTGCAAGTACAACTGCCCGGCGCCCTCGCTCGGCAGCTATGGCTGGCTGAGCACGCGCAAGCTGCTGGAGCTGGACCTGGGGCGGCTGGCGGTGGAGTCCTTCTCCGGCTTCTACGGCGGGCCGTACAAGGGCCTGCCCGGGTCACCCAAGGGCGCGGGCTTCTGCTCCATGGGTGCCCTGAGCTACAGCTACTCGCCGCTGCCCGAGGGCATGGCGATCGGGCGCTTTGCCTCGATCTCCGCCGGGCTGACGGTGCTGGACAGCACGCACCCGGTGCACACGCTGACCAGTTCCAACATCACTTTCCGGCCGCGCAACAGGCTGTTCCAGGCCTTCCGCACGCCGCAGCTGGAGGCCTTTGCGGCCGGCTTCGATGTCAGCGGCGGCAAGCCCTACCCGGTGATCGGCCACGACGTGTGGATTGGCGCCAACGT
>JBJXHB010000008.1:0-14754 GCA_046160725.1 Aquabacterium sp. | reverse complement strand
CAGCTGATCCGCTCGATGGGCGCGTACTTCGTGCGCCGCAACTCCAAGGACGACCTGTACCGCCGCGTGCTGGAGCGCTACATCACCATGGCCACCGAGGCGGGCGTCACACAGGCGGTGTTTCCGGAAGGCGGACTGACCCGAGACGGCGCCCTGCGCGAGCCGCGCTTCGGCGTGCTGGACTACATGCTGCGCGGCTTCCATCGGCCGGCGGGGCGCGACCTGGTGTTCGTTCCGCTGGGCCTGAACTACGACCGCGTGCTGGAGGACCGCACCCAGCTGCGCAGCGGCGATGCCACCGCGCCCAAGGCGGGCGCATTGCAGGCCGCGGCCACCACGCTGCGCTTCATCGCCGGCCAGCTGGCGCTGCTGGTGCGCGGCCGTTGGCATCGGCTGGGCTACGCCTGCGTCAACTTCGGCACGCCGGTCTCGGTGCGGTCCTGGTGCACCACGCGCCAGGTGGACCTGGAGCAGATGGACAAGGCCGGGCGCCAGGGCGAGGTGGCCGCGCTCGGCCGCCATCTGATGGCGCAGGTGTCTCGGTTGATACCGGTGCTGCCGGTGCCGCTGGTGGCGGGCGTGCTGCTGCAGGCTGACGTCGCACGGCAGGCCCTGAGCGAGCTGGAGGTCAAGCGCGCGGTGGCCCAGCGGGTGGCGGCGCTGGAGGCCGGTGGCGCTCGGCTGTACCTGCCGCGCGGCGACTGGGACTATGCAGTCGCGGCCGGCCTGCGCGCCCTGACGCAGCGGCACCTGGTGGCCGAGCAGGACGGCCTGTTCACCGTCACGCCCGGCGAGCAGCCGCTGCTGCGCTACTACGCGCTGTCGATCGCCCACCTCGACGGCGCGACGCCGCCGGCCTGACGATCCGCGGCTGCCGGCGGCGCCGGCACTTCACGCTTCTTCACCATCCTGTGATGCAGACCTTGCGTGACAGGCGCAAACTAGCGCCTCGGTCCGGCCACGGACGATCTGTGCGGAATGGAGTTGCCATGTCATCGATTCAACACCCCTTGCTGGCCATCGCGCTGGCGCTGCTGTCCGGCGCGACGTTCGCCGCCAGCCCGGCCAGCGTGAAGTGGAATGAAGAGACCTGGCGCTATGCCGACATCCGGTCGAACATGGGCCATGACGAGCAGCACCTGAAGGCCATCGCCGCCCACATCGGCGAGCTGGCCGCCAGGTCGCTGGCGCCGGGGCAGACGCTGGAGGTCGAGCTGAAGGACGTGGACCTGGCCGGCGAGATGCGCTGGCTGCGCCGTGGCGCGCAGGAGGTGCGGGTGATCTCCGGTGGCGTGGATTCGCCCATGATCGAGCTGCGCTGGGCCATCAAGGAGGGTGATCGCACGCTGCGCGGCGGCGACAGCCGGCTGACGGACCTGGGCTACCTGACCCGCGCCAACCGCTATGCGCGCAGTGAGCCCCTGCGCTACGAGAAGCGCATGCTGGACGAATGGTTCAGCCAGACGGTGGTGGCGCGCTGACGTTTGGATAGCGCCCTCGGGCGCCCGCCTCAGCCGCGCCGGATCACCACCACCAGGCCGCGCACGTCCGCGTCCCGCTCCTTGCGCAAGACCGCCTCGCCCAATGCAAGCACGGCATAGCCATGGTCGGCTGCCAGCGCGCGCACATAGGCGGCCGAATGCGCATAGCGCAGTGAGTCGTTGAGCACGAAGGGCGGCCCGTCGTCGGCGGTCTGCTCGACCGTGAACGCGAACAGGCCGCCGGGTGCCAGCACCTGGTTCAGCGCCGCATGCAGCGGCGCCAGGTTGCCGATGTAGTTCAGCACGTCGGTGGCCAGCGCCAGGTCGAAGGGCCCGGGCAGCGGCCCGGGCGCGGCATGCACCGTGGCCCGACCCTCCAAGTAGTCCAGCAGCTCGCCGACATGCAGCTCGTCGTAGATGCCCCGCTCGCGGGCCTGGGCCACCATCTTGCTGGACAGGTCGACGCCGACAAGGCGCGATGCGCCGGCGCGCATCGGCATGCCGCTGAGCCCGGTGCCGCAACCCAGGTCGAGCGTGGCCAGCAGCCGCCCGGGTGCGCGCAAGGGCGCCACCACCTCGGCCACGACCTCGGGGGCCCGGTAGGCCAGATGGTCGCGCAAATGGGTGTCGAAGCGGTCCGCATAACGGTCGAACAGGCTGCGCACCATGCTGCGCGGCGGCGTGTCCGGCGCCCGCTGCTGGCCCACGGACGCCAGCCGGAAGTCCACCACCGACGGATCGGCGCCACTGCGCCGCGACTGCTCATACAACTCGGCCGCCTCGGAGAAGCGCTTTTCATGCGCAAACAGGTTGCCCTGCTCCAGCAGCAGCGACGGCCAGTCGATCGGCACCCGGGCATCGGCCTGGCCGGCCGCCACGTGCGTGCGCAGATGGCCGATGGCCTCCAGCGCCGTGTCGGCGTCCAGGTTGCGTTGCAGCAGCTCGGCCCGCAGGTACAGCGCCGCGGTGTTGTCCGGGTGCTGCATCAGCACGCGCTCGCACGGCACCAGCCCGGCGCCGGACTGGCCCAGGCTGCCCAGCGCCTGAGCCAGGCACAGCGACGTCTCCAGGTCCTGGTTCGGCGCATCCGACGCGCGGTCGAGCCAGGTCATGGCTTCCTTGAGCTTCAGGCGCTGGCCCAGCAGCACGCCCATCAGGTGCAGCGCGCCGGCATGCGCCGGCTGGCGCTCCAGGATGGCGCGGTAGATTGGCTCGGCGGCATCGAGGTCGTCGGTGCTGTGCAGCCTTGCCGCCTCCCGGAACAGGGGCAACACGGCCAGGTCATCCGCATTGGGCATGGTCATCGGTATCCTGGAAGCGGCGCCTGCATGCGCCATGGGGCCGCGAATGTACCGCGCGGTCATCGGGCCCCAACGCGCCGGAAGCGGCGGACCTGGCCGGTGCGCCTGCCCCGTACCAGCCCGCATGGACCGCTGCTGGCGCGTGCCTATCATGGCCGATCGCGGCCCCGGGCCGCACCGGCAACTGGAACAGACCATGTACGACTACATCGTGATCGGCGGCGGCTCGGCCGGCTGTGCCCTGGCCACGCGCCTGAGCGAGGACCCCGCCGTGCAGGTGGTGCTGCTGGAGGCCGGCGGCCCGGACGACAGTGTCCTGCTGCATTGCCCGGGCGCCCTGGCCGTCCTGCCGCAGACCAAGGACCGCTTCAACTGGACCTTCGACACCGTGCCGCAGCCGGGCCTGAACGGCCGCATCGGCTACCAGCCGCGCGGCAAGGTGCTGGGTGGCAGCAGCTCCATCAATGCCATGGTCTACATCCGCGGCCACCAGGCCGACTATGACCACTGGGCCGCGCAGGGCAACCCCGGCTGGAGCTTTGCCGACGTGCTGCCGTACTTCCGCCGCTCGGAGCACAACGAGCGAGGTGCCGATGCCTGGCATGGCGCCGGTGGCCCTTTGAACGTCATGGACCTGATGAGCCCGAGCCCGTTCTCGCAGCGTTTTGTCGATGCGGCGGTCCAGGCCGGCCATGCCCACAACCGCGATTTCAACGGCGCCGATCAGGAGGGCGTAGGCCTGTACCAGGTCACCCACCGCGGCGGTGAGCGTTGCAGCGCGGCCAAGGGCTACCTCGGGTTGGCCGCCGGCCGCGCCAACCTGAAGGTGCTGACCCATGCGCGCACGCAGCGCATCCTGCTGGAGGGACGCCGCGCGGTCGGCGTGGAGGTCCGCCTGCCCGGCGGCCTGCAGCAGCTGAAGGCCCGGCGCGAGGTGCTGCTGTGCGCCGGCGCGCTGCAGTCACCCCAGGTGCTGATGCTGTCGGGCATCGGCGACGGTGCCCAGCTGCAGGCCCAGGGCCTGGCGACGGCCCATCACCTGCCGGGCGTCGGCGCCCAGCTGCACGACCATCCGGACGTGATCGTTGGCGTCCATGCGCCACAGCACCACGACAGCCTGATCGGCATCGGCCTGCCGCTGATCCCGCGCGCCCTGCGCGGCATCCTGGAGTGGCGCCGCCACCGCACCGGCATGCTGACCACCAACTTCGCCGAGGCCGGCGGCTTCATCAAGAGCGACCCTGCCGAAGCGCTGCCGGACCTGCAGCTGCACTTCGTCATCGCCAAGATCGTCGACCATGGACGGCAGCGCAGCTACGGCGCCGGCTATTCCTGCCATATCTGCCTGTTGCGCCCGCGCAGCCGCGGCAGCGTGCGCCTGGCCAATGCCGACCCGATGGCCGCGCCGCTGATCGACCCCGCCTTCCTGGCCGACGGCGACGACACCGCGCGCATGGTGCGCGGCTTCAAGCAGATGCGCCGCATCCTGCAGCAGCCGGCGCTGACCGGGGCTGGCGGCCAGGAGCTACCCAACTCGGCCGGCGCCCAGACCGACGCGCAGATCGAGGCCTTCGTGCGGCAGCATGCCGACACTGTCTACCACCCGGTGGGCAGCTGCCGGATGGGCCCGGACGCGGCGCAGGACGTGGTCGATGCTCGTTTGCGCGTGCACGGCATGACGGGCCTGCGGGTGGTCGACGCGTCCATCATGCCGCGCATCGTCGGCGGCAACACCAACGCGCCGACCATCATGATCGCGGAGAAGGCGGCGGACATGATCCGCGCCGACGCCCTGGCTGCGGCCTGAGCGCCTCGGGGCAGGGCCGCTACGGCCGCTTCGGCGGGTCCTGCGGCGCAGCCGGCGGCGCCACCGGCAGGGCCAGCGCCCCGCCCTGTGCCGGGTGGTCCCGCTTGCGTTCCGCCTCGGCCTCAGCCTGCTCGGCCGCCTCGCGAGCCGCATCCAGCTGCTTCAGTCTTTGCAGGTGGATCTGCATGTTGGACAGCCGAAACGGCGTGAACGGCAGCACGTCGGCCTTGACGCCGGCGCTGCGCAGGCGCTCACTGAGCTTGAGGGCGGCATCGGGCTGGCCGCCCATGGCCATCACCACCTCATTGGCAAACAGGTCGGCGCCACCGACCAGGCCATCGACCACGATGGCGCGCTGAGCCTGCGCCTCCACCGCGCTCAGCAACGTGCCGGCGCCGGGCAGCGCGGCCGTCAGCACCTTGCCGATCAGAAAGGCGTTGCCCATGTCGTTGGCCGACCGCTGGCGCAGGATGGCGCTCTCACTGGCGGTGAAATAGGTGGCGAACGCCGCCATCCAGCGGAACTCGTCGCGGCTGGCCGCGCCAAGCAAGGCATTGCCCGGGATCTTGGTGCGCTTGCCGTCCGGCCGCTGGAAAAGCTCGCCCTCGGGGTCAAAGGCGCTGGCCAGCACTGTGCCCGCGCAGCCGGTCTGGGTCGGCACGGTCACGCTGCGGCCGCTGGCCAGCGTCAGCGTCATCGGCGTTCCCTCATGGGCCTCGTCGCGGGCCTGGTTCAGCACCTGCCAGAAGCCGGCATCGTCCTGCGACATCGGCAGGCTGCCGCGCCAAAGCGCGCTCAACTCAAAGCGCGCGCTGCCACCGGGCAGGGCACGGCCATTGATGGCCGTCACCACCTGGCCCAGCTTCAGCTCGTCCGGTGCGCTCTCGTCCAGCCACGCGACGCGCCATTTGTCGTCCATGCCGGTGGCCTGCTGGAACAACGCAGCCTGGCGTGCCGACAGCGAGCGGCGCAGCGTGCCGGTGGACCACAGCACGAAGGGCTCGATCTCGGTGGTGTCGTCACACAGCGGCTCGGCGCCCCAGGCGACCTCGAGCGTGGCGACGCGAAAGGCCACCTCCTTCTCCAGCCCGGACTTGAAGCGCTCGCGGTCGAAGGCATCGTTGATCGAGCCGCCACCAGTCTGGGCCCAGGCGGCGCTGGACAGGCCGGCCAGCCCCACCCCGATGCCGGCCACGACCAGCCAGGAGCGGACGCGGTGGACGACATGGCCTTGGTTCACCGGCCTCAGTATGCCCAGCCCCTGCAGCGGTGCCATCCGTCCGATCCAGGATGGCCGCGCCCGCGCTGCTATCCTGCCCGGCCCATGGCCGCGATCCTCATCGTCGACATCGAAGCCGCCATCAACTGGTGGCGCGAACGTCGCCCGTCCACCGACGGCATCAGTGCCTGCCCCGAGGTGCGCGCGCTGGCAGATGTCTATGGCGGCATGGCCTGGGCCCGCAGCACCGAGATCGACGAGGCGGCACTCGGACCGGCCGCCGCTGCGGCCTGGCTGGACTGGGTGGCCAGCCTGCCCGACTCGCCCTGCATCGCGATCTGCTCCACAGCCCAGGGCGACGCCGTCTGCAAGGGCTGCGGCCGGCGCGAGGACGAGGTGCAGGACTGGACGGCCCTGAGCCCTGCAACGCGTCGCGCCGTCTGGCACCGCATCACGGCCGAGGGCACGGCCTGGCGCTTCAACCGCTATGCCGAGCGGGCCCGTCTGTCCGAGGGCACGGCTGCCCGGGCTGCCCCGGCGGCCGTGACCCCACGGCGCCTGACCAGCCGCGTCTCGTGACGAGGCTGTCCGACACCGCACGTCGCATCGCGCCGCTGGCCTGGCCGGTTTTCGTCGGCCAGGTGTCGGTACTGGCCTTTTCCACGGTCGATACGGTGCTGCTGGCCCGCTATGGGCAGGCCGACCTGAGCGCCTTCGCCATCGGCGCGTCGACCTACATCACGGTGTTCATCGGGCTGATGGGCGTGGTGCTGGCGCTCGGCCCGGTGGCCGGCCGGCTGTTCGGCGCCCGCGACTTGGCCGGTGCCGGCGCGCAGCTGAAGCAGACGCTCTGGATGGCCGCCTTCCTGTCGCTGGCGGGCAGCCTGCTGCTGTTGTGGCCGCAGCCCTTCCTGGCGCTGGCGCGGGCCACGCCGGAGATGGCCGACAAGGTTCGTGGCTATCTGATGGTGCTGGCGCTGTCACTGCCGGCATCGCTGATGTTCACCTGCTTTCGCGCCTTCAACACCGCGGTGTCGCGCCCCAAGGCGGTGATGGTGCTGCAGTTGGGCGGACTGGCGCTGAAGGTGCCGCTGTCCATGCTGTTCATCAACGGCTGGGCTCCGATCGGGCTGCCGGCGCTGGGCGTCACCGGCTGTGCCGTAGCCACGCTGTGCGCCATGTGGGCCCAGGCGCTGCTGGGCTGGTTGGTGCTGCGGCACGACCGCTTCTACGCACCGTTCATGCTGCGCGGCTGGGTGGGCCCGGATTTCGCCTCCATCCGGGCCCAGCTGCGGCTGGGCCTGCCGATGGGCCTGGCCATCGTGGTCGAGGTGTCGGGCTTCTCGTTCATGGCCTTCCTGATTGCGCGCACCGACATCGGCGCCGTCGCCGGGCACCAGATCGCGGCCAACCTGGTGTCGCTGCTGTTCATGATGCCGCTGGCCCTGTCCAGTGCCGTCACCACCCTGGTGGCGCAGGCGATCGGCGCCGGCGCGGCGCTGCAGGCCCGGCAGACAGCCTGGCATGGCGTGTCGATCACGCTGGCGATGGCCGCGCTGATGGGCGGCGCGGCCTTTCTGACGCGCGCACCCATCGTCGGCCTGTACACCGATGACGCGGCCATTGCCGCGGCCGCACTGCCGCTGGTGGCATGGGTGGCGCTGTTTCATGTGGCCGATGCCGCGCAGACGGTGGCGGCCTTCGTGCTGCGTGCCTGGCACATTGCAACCGTGCCGCTGCTGATCTACGTCACGTCGCTGGCCGGGGTCGGCCTTGGCGGCGGCATGTGGTTGCAGGACCAGCCGTGGCTGCCGGTGGGGCTGGCCGGTGCGCCGGCCTACTGGCTGGCCGCCACCGTCGGCGTGGTGCTGGCGGGCATGCTGATGTGCGGCTTCCTGGCCTGGGTGATGCAGCAGAAGGCGCGCTGACACGCCCGGCGCCCCGAGGCACCTTCAGCCGGCTGCGGGCAGGCTGATGATGAAGCAGCTGCCGCCGCCGTCGCGCGGCTCGCAGCGCACACGGCCGCCATGGGCCTGGGCGATCTGCCGCACCAGGCTCAGGCCCAGGCCCACGCCGCCCTCACGCTCGGCATGGCCGGGCATGCGGAAGAACGGCTCGAAGATGCGCTCCCGCCAGGCCGGCGGCACGCCCGGGCCGCGGTCGCAGACCCGGACCTCGACCATGCCCTGTGCGTCGCGTCCCAGCACGACGCTAATGGCGCCCGCGCCATAGCGCCGCGCGTTCTCCAGCAGATTGCGCAAGGCCCGCCGCAGCAGCCGCTCGTCACCGACGACCGTGCTGCTGTCCGCGGCGTCAACCTCCGCCTCGACGCGTGCAGCCTCCTCGGCGGCAATGGCGGCAAGCTCGACCGGCTCGCGCAATGGCGCGGCCTGCGCGGCATCCAGCCGGCTGGCCAGCAACACCTCCTCGACCAGCGCATCCAGCTCGGCGACGTTGGCATCGATCTCGCGCCGCAGGCGCTGGCGCTGGCCTTCGGGGGCCTCCTCGAACAGCGCCACAGCCATCTTCAGCCGCGCCAGCGGCGACCGCAGCTCATGGCTGGCATTGGCCAGCAGGCTCTGGTGCGACTGCAGCAGGGTCTGCACCTGCTGGGCGCTGCGGTTGAAGCTGCGTGCCAGCGCCGCCACCTCATCGCGCCCTTGCTCCGGCACGCGGTGGTCCAGCGCGCCCTGGCCAAAGGCCTCGACGCCGGCCTTCAGTGACTCCAAGCGCCGTGTCATGCCCCTCACGACCGGATAGGACGCCGCCGCCAGCGCCAGGAACAAGGCACCCAGCACCAGGGCCAGGCTCCAGCCGGGCTGCAGGCCGAACAACGACAGCAGCGCGTCGGGTGGGCGCGCCCGCAGGCCCGACCCACCTGGCCCGCCGGGACCGGGGCCATCCCGCATGGCCAGCCAGGTGCCACCCCGGTCTCCCGGTTCGCCCGGGCCCGGCGGCGGCCCCAGGCGGCCCAGCATGCCCGGGCGCATCACCTGCAGGCTGCGGCCGTCCTCCAGCGGGACACTGACGATGCGTCGCAGGGGCGCCTCCTGCTCGATGCGGTTGAAGGCGTCGCTGGCGGCGATGCGCTCGCCGCTGACGCTGTGCAGGGCCATCGGCACGCGCAGCCGCTGGGCCCATTCACGCAGCGCCTGGGCCTGCTCGGCCGCCGGCGCGCTGGCCGGCGGCAGCGAGCGCTGAATGACGTCGGCCCAGGCGGCCAGGCGCTCGCTGACGGCGGCCTCGACGCGGCCGCGCTCCTGGGCCACGTGACGTTGGCCGAACCAGGCCGCGCTCAGGGCAAACAAGGCCAACACCGCGACCACGGTGAGCCAGACGCGCAGGAACAGAAACCTCACCCGGCCGCGGCGTCGCCGTCCTGCTTGCGTGCAAACACATAGCCGGCGCCGCGCACCGTCAGCACCCGCTTGGGCACCTTGGGGTCGTCCTCGATGCAGGCCCGGATGCGCGAGACATGCACGTCGATGCTGCGGTCGAAAGCCTCCAGCGGATGCCCCTTCAGCGCGTCCATGATCTGGTCGCGCGTCAGCACCCGGCCAGCGGCGCGGGCCAGCACCACCAGCAGGTCGAACTGGTGGCTGGTCAGGTCGCAGGCCTGACCGTCGAGCTGGGCCTGGCGCGCGCCCAGGTCGATGGCCAGCCGGCCGAAGCGCAGCACGTCGTCGGTGCGGGTGTCGGCCATGGACCGGCGCAGCAGCGCCTTGACCCGGGCCAGCAACTCGCGCGGCTCGAAGGGCTTGGGCAGATAGTCGTCGGCCCCGAGCTCGAGCCCGATGACCCGGTCCAGCGGCTCGCCGCGGGCGGTGAGCATCAGCAGCGGCAGGTGCTTGAGCCGCGGGTCGGCGCGCAGTTCGCGCGTCAGGTCCAGGCCGTCGCCGTCCGGCAGCATCAGGTCCAGCAACAGGCCGTCCCAGTGGTCGGCGTGCAGCCGCTGGCGGCCCGCGGCCAGCGTGCCGGCGGCCTCCACCTCGTAGCCGTTGGCACGCAGGTAGTCGCCGACCATGGTGGTCAGCCGCTGGTCATCGTCGATCAGCAGCAGGCGATGGCTCATCGGTCAATCGGCAGGCGCCACAAAAAGGGCCCCGGTGGCCAGGCGGCCGCCGGGGCAACTCTCACTGGAGGAGACGGTTGGCAGGATACGGCGTGGCCGCGCATCGGGCAACGCCACCCGGCATCAGGGGCGACGCGGCGCGCCGTCCAGGTGCTGGCGCTCGCGCTGGTGCCGCTCGGCCATGGCACGGCGCTGCTTCATGGTGTCGGCCAGCTTGCCGCGCTGCTCGGGCGTCAACACGGCACTGGCATCCAGCATGGCCTGCATCATGCGCCGGCTGGCCTGGTCATGCTGCTGCAGCATCTGCTGCCGCACAGCCTCGGCGGCCCTGGCGTCCACCACCGGCTGGCTGAACACCGCCATGGCCTGCTCGCGGGTGGCCTGGCCGGCCTGGCGCTGGGCCCGCATGTCGTCATGGGCGGCCTTCATGATGTCGCGCACCCGCTTCTTCTGGTCGTCGGATGCGCCGACGTGGTCCAGCGCCTGCTCGGACATCTGCATGCCCATGCCGCCGCGGCCGCCGCCGGGGCCGCCCATCATGCCGTGGCCTCCATGGTCGCGGTGGCCGGCCATCATCATGCTGCCAGCCTGGGGTTGGGCCTGGGCCAGCGTAGCCACGCTGCCGGCGATGGCGGCCAGCAGGGCGGCCGCGACCAGGCGGGACGGGGAGAACAAAGCAGTGTTGGACTTCATACGAGTTCCTTTGCGAGGTGGTTGAACGGTATGAAGTCAGTGTCTGCAGCGCCGGTATCGTCGGGGTGGCCGGGGCGTAAAGAGATGCAAAGGGGGCGCCCGTGCAGCCCCACCTCCGGCCGGGCAGTCAGGCCGGCTCGATGCGCATCAACCGGCGGCGCAGCGCGAACTCCGGGTTGGTGCAGCGCAGCTCCAGCCGCAGCAGCACGCCGCTGCGCCGGTCGACGGCCATGACACCGTCCAGCCGCGTCGTGCCGGCGCTGACCGATGGTGGCTGCGGCGCCTCGCCGAACAGCTCGATCACGGCGACGTCAAAGCGCCGCCCCGCAATCTCCTGCGGGCCCACCGCCACCACCTGCCCACGCACCCGGGCGCTGCCCAGGTTCGGGTCGGGCAGCGTCAGGTCGCCGTTGAGCACGTCGCCCAGCTCCATCTGCCGGCGCAGCAGCCGCTGCCAGCCGATCAGCCGCGACTGCGCGCCGGGCAAGGGGTTGCCGGCCAGGTCCTGCCGCCACAGCTCCGGCAGTCGGGTGCCGCCGATGTCCACCGCGAACTCGATCTGGTTGTGGCGCAGCTCGGTGACGCGCAGGCCGAGCTCGCGCGGGCGGGGCGCGCCGCCGGGCCGGTCCTCGTACACCAGCCGCTCGCCCAGGGCCACCGGCACATGGCCGGCCCGCACCGCGGCCATGGTGGACGGACGCGCGCCGCAGCCCTTGCGCTCGACCACGGCCCGCAACGCCTCGTCGCGCCCCTTCAGCGCCGCCAGCTCGCGCGCCTCCAGGCCCTCCGGCCGCACCGCCAGCAGCGCCGGCCAGAAAACGGTGACGCCCAGTCCGAGCGCGATCATGTTGTTGCCCGAGCGTGCGTCCACGGCATAAGCCACGTCAATGGCGCGCTCCTGCACCAGGTCGATCTCGTCATGCAGCCGCTCGCAGGGCCAGGCCGCAAAGTGCGCCGGATCGGCCCGCACCGGGCGCACCTCGGTAGACCGCGAGGCGCAGCCGCCCAGCATCAGCGCAGCCGCCAGCGCGACCGTGCCAAGTCTCCGGCGCCGCGATGTTGCCCGCGGGTTGCCGGTGTCGATGTCAAAGGGACGCAAGTGTCAGTCCATCTGGGTCACGAACTTGGTCGTGAGGTAGCCGTCAAAAGTCTCGGTGCCACCCTCGCTGCCGATGCCGCTGTCCTTGATGCCACCGAAGGGTGTCTCGGCCAGTGCCTGGCCGAAGTGATTGATGTTGACGATGCCGCTTTCCAGGCCGTTCTGCATCGCCAGCGCACGCCGGGTGTTGGTGGTGAACACATAGGACGACAAGCCGAAGGGCAAGGCATTGGCGCGCGCCAGCACCTCGTCGACCTCCTTGAACGGCACGCAGGGCGCGATCGGGCCGAAGGGCTCCTGCGTCATCACCATCGCGTCGTCCGGCACCTGGGTCAGCACTGTCGGCGCGAAGAAGCTGCCGACGCTGCCGACGCGCTCGCCGCCGGTCTCGACCCGGCCGCCGCGGGCGGCCGCATCCTCGACAAAGCGCTGCATGGAGGGCAGGCGCCGCGCATGGGCCAGCGGCCCCATGCGGCTGGCCGGGTCCAGCCCGGGGCCGACCTTGATCTCGCGGGCGCGCTCGATGAAGCGCGCCATGAAGCGGTCGAACGCGCCCTGCTGCACATAGAAGCGGGTCGGCGCCACGCACACCTGGCCGGCGTTGCGGAACTTGAAGCCAGCCAGCAGGTCCGCAGCGCGGTCGATGTCGGCATCGTCGAACACTACCACCGGCGAGTGCCCGCCCAGCTCCATGGTCACGCGCTTCATCTGTGCGCCGGCCAGCGCGGCCAGTTGCTTGCCCACGGGCACCGAGCCGGTGAACGAGATCTTGCGCACGATGGGTGAGTCGATCAGGTAGCCCGACACCTCGGCCGGCACGCCGAAGACCACGTTCAGCACGCCGGGCGGCAGGCCGGCCTCGTGGAACATGCGGGCGATGTGGATCAGCGCGCTGGGTGCGTCCTCCGGTCCCTTGATGATGATGGTGCAGCCGGCACCAATGGCCGCGGCGATCTTGCGGATGGCCTGGTTGTACGGGAAGTTCCAGGGCGTGAAGGCGGCGCACACGCCGATCGGCTCGCGCAGCACCATCTGGCGCACATTGGGCAGGCGCGGCGGAATGACACGGCCATAGATGCGGCGGCACTCTTCGGCATGCCAGTCGCAATGGTCGGCGCAGGCCACCACCTCGGCGGCACCCTCGGCCAGCGGCTTGCCCATGTCCAGTGTGATGTGGCGGCCGATCTCGGCGGCCCGCTCGCGCGACAGCTCGCCCACCTTGCGCAGGATGCGCGAGCGCTCCAGCGGCGAGCTGTGGCGCCAGGTGCCGAAGGCACGCTGCGCCGCCGCCAGGGCGCGGTCCAGATCGGCGCGGCTGGCATGCGGCAGGCGGCCAATGGCCAGACCGGTGGCCGGGTTGGTCACGTCCTGCTCGCGGCGGCCACTGCCCGTAAGGAACTCGCCGTCGATGTAGAGGCTCAGCTCGGTGTAGACGGCGCTGGCCAATGCGGCGCGCTCGTTCTGGGTGGCGGTGTTCATGTCGGGTGCGGCCTTGGGTGATGCAACCGCACAGCCCCCATGGCCGCGGGTCGGGGTGGTGATTCTGCCCCCGGCCCGCGCCACCGCAGGCCATGCCGCAAGGCTGACGTCACGGCGGCAGTACCGGGCCGCCGTTCTCGGACTTGCCGGGCCGCACCTCATGGCCGCTCCAGACCGGGACCGCCTGCAAGAACACCGCGTAGGCGTCGGCCGGGCGCAGCGGCTCCTCGAAATCCATCAGCGCCGCGCCCTGCCGGTCCAGGAACTGCAGGGTCCGGCGGGCGAGATGGGTTGTCGACGCCGCCCCCTTGAAGCCGGAGGAGCCGCTGGTCTTGGTCCAATGCTCGACCAGGCGCACCGATCCGACCTCGGCCCAGGTGATGCGCTTCTGCAGGCTCAGGCCGTTGTGCCACTCCAGGCCCGATGCCGAGGCGACCACGCGCGACCGGGCCTCGGACCATACGAACAGCGCCGCCAGCGCCGACAGCAGTGCCAGCACAACGGCCACCGTCCAGGTGAGCCAGCGCGTCCATAGAACATCCGGTTGGCTGAACAACAGGACCGACCCGAGAGCCAGGACCACCATCCAGGCAACGGTCGACCAGACGGTGGTCGTGGCCAGGCGCATCTCGATCGGTGCGTTCGGCGGCGCCGGTCGGG
This sequence comes from Aquabacterium sp., assembly GCA_046160725.1. Taxonomy (GTDB): domain Bacteria; phylum Pseudomonadota; class Gammaproteobacteria; order Burkholderiales; family Burkholderiaceae_C; genus JBJXHB01. The sequence goes on along the minus strand of JBJXHB010000008.1, from coordinate 943 downwards.
CCGCCGCAAGGGCTGCAGCGCCAGGGGCGGCCGTTGCCGCGCCAACAACCTCGGGCGGACCGTCGATCCGGTCTCCCACGACCATCCGCTTGACCAATAGGCCGATGAGCAAGGCGACGGCGACAAACACCACGACATACAACACGAACCTGAGTGGCATGGCACGCTCCCGCGGTCTGGCCGCCGTGTCGGCGAGTATCGCCCTGGGTCGCACAACGCCAGGTGGGTTGGATCGAATCCGGTGCCGAGCAACGCCGCACAATCGCCTCGCCATGCTGAAGCCTTGGATCCTGGCCGTGCTGGCCGCCCTGGCCGCGCCGCTGCTGGCGCTGGCCACGCCGTCGCCCACCGTCACCACACCGCAGGTGCGCGCCGAACTCGTCGCGCACGCACCCGATGGCGTGGCCCCGGGCAAGCCGCTGTGGCTGGGCCTGAAGCTGGTGCATCAGCCGCACTGGCACACCTACTGGAAGAACCCCGGCGACTCCGGCCTGCCGACCAGCCTGCAATGGTCATTGCCTGCAGGCGTGACGGCGGGCGACATCGAGTGGCCCACGCCGCAGCGGCTGCCGATCGGCCCGCTGATGAACTACGGCTACGAGGGCACGTTGCTGCTGCCGGTGGCGGTGACGCTGCCCGCGGGCGACTCATACCGGACCCTGGAAGTTCGCTTGCGTGCCGACTGGCTGGTGTGCAAGGTCGAGTGCATTCCCGAGGGTGGCGATTTCGTTCTCAGGCTTCCGGCGCGGAAGGCCGCCATTGGCCACGCCGACCTGTTCGCCGCCGCCCGGGCCACGCTGCCGCAGCCGGCGCCCGGCGCCGTCGCCCGCGCGGCGGTCGAAGGGCCGGACCTGGCCGTTCGCGTGACCGGGCTGCCCGTGGCCTGGCAAGGGCAGGCGCTGGGCTTCCTGCCGGAGTTGCCCAGCGTCATCAACCATGCCGC
>JBJXHB010000007.1:0-13087 GCA_046160725.1 Aquabacterium sp. | reverse complement strand
GCTGCAGCACGTCCGCTGGCAAGCGGGCCGGGCCGAACAGGCCGAACCAGGTGTGGACATCGACGTCGCCCAGGCCGAACTCGCGACCCGCCTCGACCATGGTCGGCACATCGGGCATCGCGCTGCTGCGCTTGAGGGTCGACACGGCCAGTGCCTTCAGGCGGCCACCGCGGATGTTGGCGGCGGCCGCAGCCAGGTTGTCGATGTTGAAGTCGACCTGGCCGGACAGCAGCCCGAGCTGCGCCGCCGGCCCGCCGGCATAGGGGATGTGGACCACGAAGATGCCGGCCCGCGACTTCATCATCTCGCCCGCCAGATGCCCGGCCGAACCGTTGCCGCCCGACCCGTAGTTCAGCCGCCCGGGATGGCGACGCGCATGCAGCACCAGGTCGCGCAGGTTGGAGATGCCCAGGCGCTGGGCGGTCTCGGCGTTCATCACCAGCACGTTCGGGACCTGGGCCACCAGCGTCACCGGCGTGAAGTCGCGCACCGGGTCGTAGGGCATGCGGGCATACAGCCATGGATTGATGGCATGGGTGGCCACGGCGCCCATGACCAGCGAGCTGCCGTCCGGTGCTGACTTGGCCACCAGGTCCGCGCCCAGGTTGCCGCCGGCGCCGGCGCGGTTTTCCACGATGACCGGCCCCAGTTCGTCGCGCACCTGGTCGGCCAGGAGCCGCGCGGCGATGTCCAGCGGGCCACCCGGCGGATAGGGCACGACGATGCGCAACGGCCGGGTCTGGGCCCGTGCGGGCAGGGCGGATGCGGCTGCCAGGCTGATCAGAACTCGTCTTTGCATGTCAGGCGTCCTGTCGTGCGTTGTCTTGCGCCTCATGTCCGGCGTGTGCGGCGTGCGCGGCGGCGGCTTGGCTTCAGGCCGCGTTCTGCTTGTCGGCCTCGGAGGTGAAAGAGTCGGCGAAGAACTCCTCCTCTGGCAGCTTGCAGCGCGTGGTGAAGTCCCGGCGCGCCGAGTCAACCATGATGGGGACGCCGCAGGCGTAGACCTGGTGGCCCGACAGGTCGGGCCAGTCGGCCATCACAGCCCGGTGAACCAGGCCCGTGCGTCCGGCCCAGGCGTCGTCTGGTCTCGGCTCGGACAGCACGGGCACATAGCGCAGCCAAGGCAGGTCGCGGGCGGCCGCCTCGGCCCAGTCGTGCAGGTACAGGTCGGCACGGGAGCGGCATCCCCAGTAGAGAACCGTTGGGCGTGCATGTCCGTTGTCACGCATGTCCTCGATCAGGGCCTTGATCGGCGCGAAGCCGGTACCCGATGCCAGCAAAACGACCGGGCGGTCGGAGTCCTCGCGCAGGAAGAAGCTGCCGAACGGGCCCTCCAGGCGGAGGATGTCGCGCTCCTTCAAGGTGGTGAACACCTGGTCGGTGAACTTGCCACCCGGCATGTGCCGGATGTGCAGTTCGACCGACGGCGGCGTGCCCATCTGTGTCGGCGCGTTGGCCATGGAGTAGCTGCGCCGCGCGCCATCACGCAGGATGAACTCCACATACTGACCGGCGCGGTAGCGGAAGTTCTGGTTGGCAGGCAGCTGCAGCCGCAGCACCGCCACGTCTGAGGTCGGCCGCTCCAGCGTCTGCACCCGGGACGGCAGCTTCAGGATCGGCAGTGCACCGGCGCCGGAGACGGTACGCGCCTCCAGTGTGCAGGCTTCCAATGGGCGGGCGCAACACGCCAGCACAAAGCCGGCGGCCTCTTCCTCGGTGCTCAGCGCCTTGCTGGTATGCGCACCATGCACCACCCGGCCGCTGATGAGCTTGCATTTGCAGGACCCGCAGGCACCGTCGCGGCAGCCATAGGGCATGCCGATGCCTTGGCGGATGGCGGCGGCCAGGATGGCCTCATCGTCGCCGACATCGAAGCTCAGACCGGCTGGCTGGACGGATACAGGAAAGCTCATGTCGCAGGTGCCCGAAGGGTGAGGTGATCCGGCCGGCGCGGCGGCGGGTGGATCGTGGGGTCGATAGACTGCCGCGCATTGTGCCCGCCGCCCCCTCCTGCCCAACCCGCCAACCGGCCACGGTGCTGATCGTCGGCTGCGGTGACATCGGCCTGCGTGTCCTGCGGCTGCTGGGCGGGCGGCTGCGCGTGCTGGCGCTCACCTCATCGCCCGGGCGCACCGGCATGCTGCGCGCCGCCGGCGCGGTGCCATTGCAGGGCGACCTGGACCAGCCAGCGTCGCTGGCGCGGCTGGCCGGCATGGCCGATGCCGTGCTGCACCTGGCGCCGCCACCCGGCCGCGGGCGACGGGATCCCAGGACCGCGGCCCTGCTGGCCGCGCTGGCGCGCAGCCGGCCGGCGCCGCGGCTGGTCTATGCCAGCACCAGCGGTGTCTATGGTGATTGCGAGGGCCGCTGGGTTGATGAAGCCACGCCGTTGCGCCCCGGCACCGAGCGGGCCTGGCGACGCGTCGATGCCGAGGCTCGGGTGCGCCACTACGGCCGGTCCACCGGCGCCAGGGTGACCATCCTTCGTGTGCCGGGCATCTATGCCGCCGACCGCCCGGGCGGCGATCCGCGGCAACGCGCACGCGCCGGCCTGCCTGTGCTGCGGCGCGAGGACGATGTCTACACCAACCATATCCATGCCGACGATCTGGCGCGGGCCTGCGTGGCCGCACTGTGGCGTGGGCGTGCGCAACGGGTGGTGAACGCCAGTGACGATACTCAGATGCTGATGGGCGACTACCTGGACCTGGCTGCCGACGCGGTGGGCGCGGCCCGTCCGCCCCGGCTGAGCCGGGCCGAGGCGCGGCTGCAGCTGGACACGCAGCGCTACAGCTTCATGGCCGAGTCGAGACGGCTGGACAACCGGCGTCTCAAGCAGGAACTGCGCGTGTCGCTGCGGTGGCCAACCGTCGCCAGCGTGTTGATATCGGACGACCCGAGTCCGGGTCCGATCTAGACCGTGTGACCCCAGTGAGGCCAGGCCCTAGACGCCCTCAGCCCGGCGCAGGGCCTTGGCGCGGTCGACGCTGAAGACCTTCAGCTGCTGCGGCTCGCCGGCGCGCAGGATATCCAGCACCACCTCGCGCTCCGGCGCGCCGCCGGTCCACAGCGCCTTCCACAGCTGCGCCAGCGCGCCAACCTCCCGGCCATCGATGCGGACGATGCGGTCACCGTTCTGCAGCCCGGCGACATCGGCCGGGCTGTCATCGTTGACACGCACCACATGCACCATGCCGCCGGTCTCGACGCAGTTGATGCCCAGCCAGGCGCGGGCGCTGGCCTTACTCGTGCCGCGGGCGCGCAGCTCCTGGATGATCGGCCGCAGCAGGTCCACCGGGACAAACATGTTGCCGGGCAGGCGCGGCCCGTCCGATCCGGCGGCGTCCGCCACGAAAAGGGAACCCACGCCCAGCAGCCGCCCGCGGCCGTCGAACAGGCCCGCGCCGCTGTGGTCGCGCCGCGCCGGCACGGTGAACAGCGCGTCATCGATGTGGTATTCCCAGTACCCTGAGAAGGCGCGGCGCGAGGCCAGGCGTGCGGCGCTCACAGCACCGTCCTCGCCGCCGGAGACGATCATCAGGGTGTCGATGTCGCCAGGTTGGCTGTCTGCGGCCAGCGGCGCCGGCGGGATGCGCAGCGGTGCCAACGCCTGGACCAGGCCAAAGCCCGTGGCCACGTCATAGGCCACGACCCGGGCCGGCACCGTGCGGCCGTCGTCGGCAACCAGTTCCACCCTTTCGGCCTCCAGTATCAGGTAGCCGATGGTCAAGACCAGGCCGTCGTCGCTGATGACCACGCCCGAGCCGGCACGTTGCTTGCCCAGGGTTCGGTTGCTGCGCGCATCGTCCACCGCGTAGGTCTGCACGCCCACCACGGCGGCGGCTGCCCGGCTGAGCGCCGCGGCCCGATCCGCCATCTGCGCATCACCGAGCGCAGACCCGTCGGCCCGCGACGGGGCTGACGCGCCGAAGATGCCTGCCAAGGCCACCGCCCAGGCCGCAAGGCCGAGCCGCCAGCGGCGGTCAAGCCGCGTGCGACACAGAAAGGACTGGGTTCTGGACATGTCGGGCACCTCGGACGCCACATCGCGCAGGCCCGAGCATGGCCGGACGGCCGGCCATTGGCAAGGCCGAATTGGCCGGCAGTTGCCTGGGGACTCGGCCGACTCAGCGGCGGCGGGCGCCGCCGAAGGGCGGCTGGCCGCGCCAGTACCGGATGAGCAGAAAGGCGCCCAGCATGCCGCCCAGGTGGGCAAAGTGGGCGATGCCGCCGCGGCTGGTCAGCCCGAAGAAGAGTTCCATGCAGCCGAACACCATGACGAAGGTGCGCGCCTTCATCGGAATCGGCGGGAACAGCGGCATGATGACCCGGTTGGGAAACAACATGCCAAAGCTCAGCAGCAGGCCGAACAGGGCGCCCGACGCGCCGACGGTGTAGCTGCGGGCGCCGACCAGCGCTGTGAAGCCGATCTGCACCGCTGCGGCCGCCAGCACCGATGCCAACAGCATCTGTTGGAAGCGGCGCTGACCCCACAGGCGCTCCAGCTCAGCGCCGAACATCCACAGGCCGAGCATGTTGAAGAACAGGTGCACCATGTCGCCGTGCAGCAGCGCGTACGTCACCACCTGCCACGGCCAGAAGCCGCCGCTGGCCAGGGGCCAGAGTCCGAACCATCGGTCCATCACGGTGACCAGGCCGGCCGAGGTAACGATGGTGGCGCCAAAGGCACGCATCAACTCGTCGAGGCAGAAGGCCACGACACAGACCAGCATCAACGCCTTGGTGACCGGTGGAATCGGCGGCATGGTCTCTCGCGGTTGGCGGTGCGCTGGTGCCCTGGGCCGGACTCGAACCGGCACGCCTTGCGGCGAGGGATTTTGAGTCCCTTGCGTCTACCGATTTCGCCACCAGGGCCGGGGGTCGGATGCAGCGCGGATTATTGCATCGCGTCGCGATGGCCTTGGCGCGGTCGACAACCCCGGGTGCCGTAGGGCCGGGCTGGCCGTGCGTGCAGGCGCTATGCAGGTCGGCTGCCACAATGGTTTTACTCCGTCGCTCCAGCAAGGCGCCCGCATGGCCATGGCCCACCCCTCCTACCCCACGGTCGAAGACGTCATCGGCCAAACGCCGTTGGTTCGGCTGCAGCGCCTGCCGGGAGCGGCCATTGCTGCGCGTGGCAATGTCATCCTGGGCAAGCTGGAGGGCCACAACCCGGCAGGCTCGGTCAAGGACCGCCCGGCCATGAGCATGATTCGGCGCGCAGAGGAGCGTGGCGAGGTCAAGCCCGGCGACACGCTGATCGAGGCCACGTCGGGCAACACCGGTATCGCGCTGGCGATGGCGGCCGCGATCCGGGGCTATCGCATGGTCCTGATCATGCCGGAGGACCTGTCCATTGAGCGGGCGCAGACGATGAAGGCCTATGGCGCCGAGCTGTTGCTGACGCCCAAGAGCGGCGGCATGGAGTATGCGCGCGACCTGGCCGACCAGATGCAGCGCGATGGCCGCGGCAAGGTGCTGGACCAGTTCTCCAATGACGACAACCCGCGGGTCCATTTCGAGACCACCGGGCCTGAGCTGTGGCAGCAGACCAGTGGGCGGATCACCCATTTCGTGAGCGCCATGGGCACGACGGGCACGATCACAGGTGTTGGTCGCTATCTCAAGGGCCGCAACCCGGCGGTGCGCATCGTCGGCGCGCAGCCCGCTGAGGGCTCGCGCATTCCGGGCATCCGGAAATGGCCGCAGGAGTACCTGCCCCGGATCTATGACGCCCAGTGGGTCGACGAGACCGTGCAAGTCAGCCAATCCGACGCCGAGGACATGGCCCGTCGCATGGCGCGCGAGGAGGGCCTGTTTGCCGGCATCAGCGCTGCTGGCGCCTGCTGTGTCGCATTGCGGCTGGCGGCCATGCTGGACAACGCGACAGTCGTCTTTGTGGTCTGCGACCGTGGCGACCGCTATCTGTCCACCGGCGTCTTTCCGGCCTGAGCAGGTTCTAACGCGAGGAATGAATGGCTGAAGGTTTCCGCTACTGCCCGCAATGCGCCACCGAGCTGGCGTTCATCGAACAGGTCGAGGACGGCGGCCCGAAGTCGCGGCTGCGTTGTCCGGCCTGCCAATGGACGCACTGGAACAATCCCACGCCGGTCCTGGCCGCCGTCATCGAGTGCGCCGACCAGGGCGGCCAGGTCCTGTTGGCCCGCAACGCGGCCTGGAAGGGCCGCATGTTCGCGTTGATCACCGGTTTCATGGAAGCCGGCGAGTCGCCTCAGGACGGCATCCGTCGCGAGGTGGCCGAAGAGACGGCGCTGCAGTGCGACGCGGTCAACCTGATCGGTGTGTATGAATTCCTGCGCATGAACCAGGTGATCGTGGCGTACCACGTCGTGGCACGCGGTGAGGTGCGCCTGTCTGCCGAGTTGGCCGAGTACCGGATGTACGAGCCGAAGGACCTGCGCTGCTGGCCTGCCGGAACCGGACATGCCCTGGCCGACTGGCTGCGCTCGCGCGGACACGAGCCGGTCTACATGGACTTTCCCCGCCGCGATGCGGCGGATTGACCCGCATAGAATCCTGCGCCCCTGACCGGATCCCCATGCAGCCCAACAAGGAACTCGACACCCGCGGACTGAACTGCCCGCTGCCCATCCTCAAGGCCAAGAAGGCCTTGTCGGAAATGCAGGCCGGCGAGATCCTCAAAGTCGTGTCCACCGACCCCGGGTCGGTCCGCGACTTCCAGGCCTTTGCGCGGCAGACCGGCAACGAGCTGATCGAGCAGAAGAGCGACGAAGCTGAGTTCGTGCACGTGCTGCGGCGCCGTTGAGGGCGCCTGCCCAGCCGCGGCCGGGCAGGATCAGAGCTGCAAACCCGTCAGAAACTCGCGGAAGCCCGGCCCCAACTGGGCATGCTGCAACGCGAGTTCGACATTGGCCTGCAGGAAGCCCTCCTTGCTGCCGCAGTCGTAGCGTCGGCCCTCGTAGCGGAAGGCGAACACCTTCTCGCGCCGCAGCAACGACGCGATGCCGTCGGTCAGCTGGATCTCGCCACCAACGCCGCGCGGCTGTGCCGCAATCTCATGAAACACCCCGGGCGTCAGGATGTAGCGGCCGGCGACGCCAAGCCGTGACGGCGCGTCGGCCGGGGCCGGCTTCTCGACGATGCGCGAGATATCGATCATGCGGTCGCTGACCGGGTTGCCGGCCACGATGCCATAGCGTCGTGTGTGCTCGGCCGGGACCTCCTGCACCGCAATGATGGACGCACGCCACTCGTCGAACTGCTCGACCATCTGCTTGAGCACCGGGCAGTCACCGACCATCAGGTCATCGGCCAGCAGCACCGCAAAGGGCTCGTTGCCGACCAGGCGCTGGCCACACAGCACCGCATGACCCAGGCCCAGGGCCTGGGCCTGGCGGACATAGATGCACTCCATGTCGTCCGGTTTGACGCCGCGGACCACCTCCAGCAGGTCGGCCTTGTTGGCCTGCTCCAGCGCCACTTCGAGTTCGAACGTCATGTCGAAATGGTCCTCGATCGGACGTTTATGGCGGCCGGTGACGAAGATCATTTCCCGCACGCCGGCCGCATAGGCCTCCTCGACGGCATACTGGATCAGTGGCTTGTCGACGACAGGCAGCATCTCCTTGGGCTGGGCCTTGGTGGCTGGCAGGAACCGCGTGCCGAGTCCCGCAACGGGAAAGATCGCCTTCTTGATCAAACTGGGCATGCCTAGAATCCTCACAAGGGTCCCGGTGATGAATGCGCCAACCGGATCGTTTCATTCTGTCATGGGGGTCAAGTTCGGCCGCTTCGGGCCGATGGTCGATACGTGATGGACATCCTGATCGTCGAGCCTTTGGACCCGGAGGTGATGCACTGGCTGGTGGCACGCCATGCGGTTCGCTTTGCGCCAGACCTGGCGCGCGACCCGCGGGCTTTCAAGGCGGCGCTGTTCAACGCCCGATCGGTCATCATCCCGCCAGCCGTCTCCATGGATGCCGAGGCATTGTCTGGCGCACCGGCGTTGCGGGCGGTCGGCCGCCTGTCGGCCGGGGCCGAGAACATCGACCTGGAAGCTTGCCAGCGTGCCCGCATCGAGGTGGTCCGGCCGGTGGCGGCCAGCGCCTCGGCAGAGGCCGAGTTCATGGTCGGCGCACTGCTGCAGATGTTGCGGCGTGTGCCGGTTGTCAGCGCGGACGGCATGCGGGTCGGGCGCGAGCTCAGTGGCTGCGTGGTCGGTCTGGTGGGCATGGCGCCCGCCGCCAAGCCTCTGGCCCAACTGCTGGCGGCTTTCGGTGCCGAGGTTGTCGGCTACGACCCGGCGCTGCATGCCAACGATGCCCTGTGGGACCGCTGGGGCGTAGTCCCCACCGGCCTGCGCGAGCTGCTGGAGCGCAGCGAGGCCACCTGCGTGATGTTGACCTATTTCACCCGCTACCACGGGCTGCTGGGTGAGCGCTATCTGCCGCTGTGCCGGCCGAACCAGGTGCTGGTGTCGATCGCCTCGTCGGCGCTGTTCGAGGAGGACGCCCTGGCCGACGCACTGGGCTCGGGACGTCTGGCCGCGGCCTGGCTGGACAGCCTGGAGCCCGGCATGCTGGACGAGGGCCGACCGCTGCATGCCGTGAGCAACCTGCAGATCACGCCGCGCGTGGCCAGCACGACACGGGAGTCACGCAGCCGCAGCGCCTGGGCCGTGGCACGGCGCATCGACGAGATCCTCAATCCGTCCGCGGCCGCTGCCGACCGCGATGCGGCCGACAGCAAGGTCGCGCCGTTCAGGGCGCCCGCAGCCGAGCGGCCTGGTCCCGAAGACGCTCAAGTGTCCGCCTGAACTCCGCCAGGCGCTCGCGCTCCTGGGTCACCACGGCAGCCGGCGCCCGCGCAACGAAGCTCTCGTTGCCCAACTTGGCCTCGGCCTTGGTGATCTCTCCGGCCAGACGTGCGATCTCCTTGTCCAGCCGCGCGGCCTCCGCCGCCGTGTCGATCTGCACCTGCAGGGCCAGACGGTCGTCGCCGGACACGGCCACCGGTGTCCTTGAGGTGGCGTCGCTGAACAACGCGTCGTCGTCGAAGCGCTGCACCTGCGACACCTTGGCCAGTGCCTTGAGCAGCGGCGCCGCGGCGTCGGCAAAGGCTGCGTCGGCGCGCAACAGCAGCGGCATGCGCTCGGCCGGCGACAGGTTCATCTCACCGCGCAGGCTGCGGCTGGCCAGCACCAGGGCCTTGAGCCGGGCCATCCAGGCGTCCGCCACCGGGTCGATCTTGTCCGGCTGCGCCTTGGGGTAAGGCGCGGTGGCCACCGTGCCCCCAGTGGCCGACTGACGCCCGGCCACCGGGGCGACGCGGTCCCACAGCTCGGCGGTGATGAAGGGTGCCACTGGGTGCAGCAGGCGCAGCACGGTTTCCAGCGTGCGGATCAGCGTGCGCCGTGTCGCGCGCTGCTCGGCCGGGCCGCCTTGGGCGATCTGCACCTTTGCAATCTCCAGGTACCAGTCGCAGTACTCGTCCCACACGAACTGATAGATCGCCTGGGCGACCTGGTCGAGCCTGTACTCGGCGAAACCTTGCTCGACAGCGGCCTCCACCCGCTGCAGCTCGCTGCTGATCCAGCGGTCGGCACTGGAGAAGCGCAGGTAGCCATGGAACGGGCCGGGCGCCACCAGCACCTGCCCCTCGGGCCCGAGCTCGGCCGGCGCGCAATCGGCCCTGGTGTGCTCGGCCAGGCCGCAGTCCTGCCCGTCGCACTGCATCAGCACGAAGCGCGTGGCATTCCAGAGCTTGTTGCAGAAGTTGCGGTAGCCCTCGCAACGCTTGCTGTCGAAGTTGATGTTGCGGCCCAGCGAAGCCAGGGCCGCAAAGGTGAAGCGCATCGCGTCGGCGCCGTAGCCCGGGATGCCATCGGGAAACTCCTTCTGGGTGGCTTTGCGCACGGCCGGCGCCGTCTCGGGCTTGCGCAGGCCGGTGGTGCGTTTGTCCAGCAGCGGCGCCAGGGCGATGCCGTCGATCAGGTCGACTGGATCGAGCACGTTGCCCTCGCTCTTGCTCATCTTCTGGCCCTGGGCGTCGCGCACCAGGCCGTGGATGTAGACATGGCGGAAGGGCACCCGGCCGGTGAAGTGCGTGGTCATCATGATCATCCGGGCGACCCAGAAGAAGATGATGTCGTAGCCGGTCACCAGCACCGAAGACGGCAGGTACAGGTCCTGCTCGATGGTCTTGCCAGGCCAACCCAGCGACGAGAAGGGCACCAAGGCCGACGAGTACCAGGTGTCCAGAACGTCCTCGTCGCGGGCCAGCGGGCCTTGGTAGCCGGCGGCCGCGGCGCGCTCGCGGGCCTGCGCCTCGTTGCGGGCCACGAACAGCTCCCCACCGGTGCCGTACCAGGCCGGGATGCGATGGCCCCACCACAACTGTCGGCTGATGCACCAGTCCTGGATGTGGTGCATCCACTGGTTGTAGGTGTTGACCCACTGCTCGGGATAGAAGCGCACCGAGCCGTCGGCGACCGCCCCGATGGCCTTGTCGGCGATGGAGCGGCCGTCGGCGCCGGGCTTGCTCAGCGCCACGAACCACTGGTCCGTCAGCATCGGCTCGACCGCCTGGCCGGTGCGCGCGCAGGTCGGCACCATCATCTTGTGTGGCTTCAGCTCCAGCAGGAAGCCCTGCTCCTGGAGATCCTTCACCACGGCCTTGCGGGCCACATAGCGGTCCATCCCTTGGTAGGCGGCCGGCCCGGCTTCGTTGATGCGGGCGTCGAGCGTGAAGATGGTGATCAGCGGGATGTCATGCCGCAGCGCGCAGGCATAGTCGTTGAAGTCGTGCGCGCCGGTGATCTTGACGCAGCCGGAGCCGAAGGCACGGTCGACGAAGTCATCCGCGATGATCGGGATGCGCCGGTCGCACAGCGGCAGGTCGACCCATTGGCCCACCAGGTGGCGGTAGCGTTCGTCCTCGGGGTGCACGGCCAGCGCGCCGTCGGCCAGCATGGTCTCCGGCCGCGTCGTGGCAATGGTCATGCCGCGCATCGGCTGACCGTCGCTGCCGGCCTTCGGACCGTCGCTGAACGGATAGCAGATGTAGTGCATGTGGCCGTCGGTCTCTTCGGCCTCGACCTCAAGGTCGGAGACGGCGGACTTCAGCACCGGGTCCCAGTTCACCAGCCGCTTGCCGCGGTAGATCAGGCCCTCGTCGTAGAGCCGCACAAAGGTCTCGGTGACGACCTTGGACAGCGACTCGTCCATGGTGAAGTACTCGCGCGCCCAGTCCACGCTGGCGCCCATGCGGCGCATCTGCCGAGTGATGGTGGCGCCGGAGCTGGCCTTCCAGTCCCAGACCTGCTTGACGAAGGCGTCGCGCCCCATGTCGTGCCGCGACAGGCCAGCCTCCTGCAATTGGCGCTCCACCACGATCTGCGTGGCGATGCCCGCATGGTCGGTGCCCGGCAGCCACAGGGTGTTGTGCCCGCGCATCCGGTGGTAGCGCGTCAACGAGTCCATGATGGTCTGGTTGAACGCATGCCCCATGTGCAGCGTGCCGGTGACATTGGGCGGCGGCAGCTGGATGCTGAACGACGGCCGGAACGGATCGAGACCGGCGGCATAGATGCCGCTGGACTCCCACAGCGGCGCCCAGCGGGCCTCGATGGCGGCGGGTTCGAAAGACTTCGGCAGGTCGGACATGGCAGGGGCCGCGCGGTACCGCGCTTGTGGCGCGACCTGCGCCGGAGGGCTGGACAGGGGAGCGCCGAGTGTAGGGAGGGGGTTGCCGGTTTCCGATGGCGCGACCTGGCCGCAACGGCGCCGCAACGGCCCCCCGGCATCGTTCGGCAACGGGTTCACTTCGGACCCGCCAACCCAGGAGCGAGACATGCTTTCTACGACCCCCCGCCGCGTCGCACTGCGCACCATCGGCGCCGGCCTCTCCATCGCCGCTGCATCGGCGGCCTATGCCGCGCCAGCGTTTCCGACGGTCCTGTCGGCCAACACCACCGGTTTTGCCGACAGCATCTTTCTCGGCGCGCCGGATGACACCTACCTGGGCCTGGGGCGCGACTCGGTGACCTACGACTTCGGTGCCCTGGTTGTGGCCAACCGGCCGGGCGCGGTCGACCTGAACGTGTACGAGGTGGACTTCGGCACCCCGGAGTTCAACAGGATGACCATCCTCGCCAGCCAGGACGGGGTCAGTTTCGTCAGCCTCAAGGTCAGCGAGACCACATTGGCCCGCATCGTTGGCGACAGCGTGCATGGCGCCAACAACTATGGTCGGTCATACGACCTGGGAGCCTTGGCATGGGCACGCTATGTTCGCATCCAGGGTACCGGCACGGCGCGGGCGGGCGGATCCACCGACTTCGATCTGGACGCCATCGGCGCCCATGAAATGGTGCCGACACCGGTGCCGGAGCCAGGTACCTGGGCCCTGATGATGTCCGGCCTGGCCGGCATGGCGGTGCTGGCCAGGCGCCGCCGCGCGCCGCGCGACTGACGGCACGCCGGCGATACCCGCCCCGCGGGCACCTACATCAGCAGGTGCTCGCCGGCGTTCTCGCCGCCCAGGATGACGTAGTTGACCTTCTTCAGGTCGGCCAGCGCCCGGCCGCCGGCATAGCTGATCGAGCTCTGCAGGTCCTCGCGCATCTCGCGCAGCGTGTCGGCCAGCCGGCCCTTGATCGGCTCGAGGATGCGCTTGCCCTCGACATGCTTGTACTCGCCCTTGTTGAAGTCGCTGGCACTGCCGTAGTACTCCTTGTACAGCTTGCCGTCGACCTCGACGGTGGCGCCCGGGCTCTCCTCGTGACCGGCGAACAGCGAGCCCACCATCACCATGGCCGCGCCGAAGCGCACGCTCTTGGCAATGTCACCGTGATGGCGGATGCCACCGTCGGCGACGATGGGTTTGGTGGCCACCCGCGCGCACCACTTCAGAGCCGACAGCTGCCAGCCGCCGGTGCCGAAGCCGGTCTTCAGGCGGGTGATGCAGACCTTGCCCGGGCCGACGCCGACCTTGGTCGCATCCGCGCCCCAGTTCTCCAGGTCGATGACGCCTTCCGGCGTACCGACGTTGCCGGCGATGACAAACGCACCCGGCAGCACGCGCTTGATGTGGTCGATCATGAGAT
>JBJXHB010000006.1:0-2542 GCA_046160725.1 Aquabacterium sp. | reverse complement strand
CGCTGTGCCAGGCGCTCGTCGTCGAAGACGCGCCTGGCTGTCTGCAGGTCCAGGCGCAGGATGTCCTCGGCCGAAACCCTGGCCCCGGCCTGCGGTTTGTAGCTGAAGCGCAGTTGCAGCGGGTTCGGCACCTCCTCGGCCCTGCTGCCGGGGGCCTGCGGGGAACCGGCGGGGTCCGGCCAGAAGAAGAAGGCTGCCGCCAGCGCCAGGACCGCCACGCCCGCCACGGCCGCGTAGGTGGCGTTGCGCCGTCCGGCCGGGGTCGACGGCGCTTCGGCCTGCTGCCCGGCCAGGCGCTGCACCGCGGCGACGGTTTCGGCGGCGGCATTGCCGCTGGGCTCGAGCACCGTGACCGACTTCAGGTACGCCGGGATCCTGTCGAAGGGGGTCGCGCGCAGCAGCACCGGCAGCACATGGGCTTTCGGGTGCGGCCAGTTTGCGCGGGCATAGCCCATCTCGGTCAATGCATAGCCGCCTGCGGCCACCGAGTCGGGCGAGATCAGGAAGACGAAGGCGTCGGCGCCGTCCACCGAGGCCTTGATGCGTGTGTGGTAGTCGCCGCCGGCCGGCAGGCTCTCGCGGTCGAAGAACACCTCGTGTCCCGCGCCGGCCAGCGCAAGCTGGATCTCTTCGGCCAGGGCGCGGTCTTCGCTGGCATAGGACAGGAAGATCTTCATCGGGCAACCACCTCCCAGCGGCAAGCTCAAATCGTACGACCGATCCGGTGCGCCAGCAGCCAGGCCGCATCCCACGGTGTGGCCAACAGTTCCTTGGCGACATAGCGCAGCCACTTGGCCCAGCCCAGGAAGGGCCGGTCGGACGCCACCGGCAGTGCCTCGCTGGAAAAACCCGCCAGCCGGAACAACAGGCTGCAACGCGGGCCGTGATAGCTGCTGGACGAGACGTAGACGCGCCCGGCATCGCCGCGCCCGCGCAGCAGCCGCGTGCACAGCCGCACCGACTGCAAGGTGTCGCGCGCTTCGGTCTCCAGCAAGATGCGTTGCGGCGCGATGCCTTGCCGCAGGAGGATGTCGCGCATGACCAGTGCCTCGGCCGGGCCGTGGCGGCCGACACCGCCGGTGGCCAGGTACCACGGCGTGCCGGCCATCGCCCGGCCGGCGTGGACTGCGTTGTCGCAGCGCCGTTGCAGGCTGCCGCTGGGCGAGCCATCCGGCCGCACGGCAGCGCCGAAGATCACGATGTAGTCCGCCAACGCGCCTCGCTCCGCCGGGGCTTCAGTGGGAGCCGCTCGGCAGGCATGATACGAGCCGGACTGCAGCGCCACGCCGCGTGCCGTGTCAGCGTGGTGCAAGCGCGATCGTGAGAATCGACGGCAATGATTCAGCAGGAGACAAGCATGGACTTCGCGCAGTTTCACCGTCGCTCGATCGACGAGCCCGATGCCTTCTGGGCCGAGCAAGCGCGGCTGATCGACTGGCACAAGCCTTTCGACAAGGTCTGCGACTACAGCCGCCCGCCGTTCGCGCACTGGTTCGCCGGCGGCCAGACCAACCTGTGCCATAACGCGGTGGATCGGCACCTGAACACGCAGCCCGACGCGAAGGCGCTGATCTGTGTCTCGACCGAAGTCGACAAGGAGGTGGTCTACAGCTTCCGCGAACTGCATGCCGAAGTGCAGCGCATGGCCGCCGCCCTGCTGGAGCTGGGGGTGACGAAGGGCGACCGCGTGCTGATCTACATGCCGATGATCGCCGAGGCCTGCTTCGCGATGCTGGCCTGCGCGCGCATCGGCGCGATCCATTCGGTGGTGTTCGGCGGCTTCGCTAGCGTCAGCCTGGCCAGCCGCATCGACAACGCCACGCCGAAGGTCATCGTCAGCGCCGACGCCGGCAGCCGCGCCGGCAAGGTGGTGCCGTACAAGGGCCTGCTGGACGAGGCGATCACGCTCGCGCAGCACAAGCCGGCGAGGGTGCTGATGGTCGACCGTGGCCTGGCGCCGTTCACGGCAGTGGCCGGCCGCGATGCCGATTACGCCGCGCTGCGCGCGAAGCACCTGGACGCGCAGGTGCCCTGCACCTGGGTCGATGCCACGCACCCGAGCTACACGCTGTACACCAGCGGCACCACCGGCGTGCCCAAGGGCGTGCAGCGCGACACCGGCGGTTATGCGGTGGCGCTGGCCGCGAGCATGAAGCACATCTTCCTTGGCAATGCGGGCGAGACCTACTTCTCCACCAGCGACATCGGCTGGGTGGTGGGCCACAGCTACATCATCTACGGCCCGCTGATCGCCGGCATGGCGACCATCATGTACGAGGGACTGCCGATCCGCCCCGACGCCGGCATCTGGTGGCAACTGGTCGAGAAGTACAAGGTGAGCTCGATGTTCAGCGCACCGACCGCGGTGCGGGTGCTGAAGAAGCAGGACCCGGCCTACCTGAAGAAGTACGACCTTTCGTCGCTGCGCGCGCTGTTTCTGGCCGGCGAGCCGCTCGACGAGCCGACCGCGACCTGGATCGCGGGAAGCCTGAAGCGCCCGATCATCGACAACTACTGGCAGACCGAGACCGGCTGGCCGATC
>JBJXHB010000005.1:0-3281 GCA_046160725.1 Aquabacterium sp. | reverse complement strand
CGTCGGTGGCCGATACCGCGTCGATCGGCTCCGTGATGATTCCGCAGATGGTCAAGGCCGGCTACCCGAGGGTCTTCGCCACCAACGTGACCATCTGCGGCTCGGTTCAGGCGTTGCTGATCCCACCTTCGCACAACGCGGTGATCTATGCGTTGGCAGCCGGCGGCACGGTGTCGGTGGCGCATCTGTTCCTGGCGGGCATCTTCCCCGGCCTGTTGTTCGGCCTGTGCCTGATCGGGCTGGTGATCTGGATCTCGCACCGCCGCGGCTACCCCAGAGGCGAGGCCATTGCGCTCAAGCAGGTGCCGAAGATCCTGATCGAGGCGCTATGGGGCCTGGTCACCGTGGTCATCATCATGGGCGGCATCCTGTCCGGCGTGTTCACGCCCACCGAGTCGGCCGCGGTGGCCTGCGTCTATGCCTTCCTCGTCACCTTCCTGGTCTATCGTGACTACAAATGGCGCGACCTGCCGCACCTGATCCACCGCGTGATCAAGACGGTGGCGATGGTGATGATGCTGATCGGCTTCTCGGTGGCCTTCGGCTACATGATGGCCATCCTGCAGATCCCGGCCAAGGCGACCCAGTTCTTCCTCGGCGTGTCGGACAACAAGTACGTCTTCCTGCTGATGGTCAATGTGCTGTTGCTCGTCCTGGGCACCTTCATGGACCTGGCGCCGATGCTCTTGATCTGCACGCCGATCTTCATGCCCGTGATCCTCAAGCTGGGCATCGACCCGGTGCATTTCGGCATGATCATGATCCTGAACCTGGGCATCGGCCTGATCACGCCGCCGGTCGGGCCGACGCTGTTTGTCGGCTGCGCCATCGGCAAGGTGACGATGGAGCAGGTGTCGAAGGAGTTGTGGCCGTTCTACGGCGCCATGTGCATGGCACTGCTGCTGGTGACCTTCATCCCGGCGATCTCGCTGTGGCTGCCCCGGACCTTTGGCGGCTGAGCCGTCAGCGTCCGGGGATGTGAGCAGCCGCGGCACGATGCCAGCGATCCTGCTCACCTTCAACCCGGCCGCGCGTGCGCTGTACTACGGCGACACGGCGCTGGCCGCGCTGGGCGAACTTGGCGAGCTGCGGCTGCACGAGCAGGACGAGGCACTCAGCGGCGACGCCCTGATCGCAGCTGCGGCCGGTTGCCAGGCCATGGTCATCGATCGGCAGACCGCCGCGCCCGCCGCGCTGTTTGCGTCCAGCCCCGAGCTGGCCGTGGTCCTGCGCTGCGCGATGGACATCCGCAACATCGACGTCGCAGCCGCCAGCGCCGCTGGCGTGCTGGTCACGCGTGCCAGTGCCGGCTTCGGCACGGCGGTGGCCGAATGGGTACTCGGGGTGATGGTGGACCTCAGCCGCGGCATCAGCCGCAGTGTGCGGGCGTACCACCGCGGCGAACAGCCGCCGGTTCGCATGGGACGCGAGCTGCGCGGTGCGCAGCTTGGCATCATCGGCTACGGCCATATCGGGCGCCGCGTCGGTGCGCTGGCGCTGGCGCTGGGCATGCACGTCTCTTGCAGCGACCCGAACGTCCAGACCGACGAGCCCGGCGTCCGACGCATGTCGCTCGACGAGTTGCTGTCCAGCGCCGACTTCGTGCTCTGCCTGGCAACGGCCACGCCGCAAACCGAGAACCTGATGGCGGCAGCCCAGTTTGCACGAATGAAACCCGCAGCCTTTTTCATCAATGCGTCGCGCGGCAATCTGGTCGACGAAGCCGCGTTGCTCGCCGCTCTTGACAGCGGGCGCCTGGCCGGCTGCGCGCTCGACGTCGGCCGCGCGCCTGACCAGATGCCGTCATCCGCATTGGCGCGGCATCCGCTCGTGATTGCCACGCCGCACATCGGCGGACTGACGCCGGCAGCGACCGAGCACCAGGCGCTGGAGACCGTATCGCAACTGACCGGGCTGATGTGCGGCGACGTGCCGGCGGGGGCCGTCAATGCCGGCCATGCGCGACGGCTGGCCACCCTGCGCGCCGTGGCGCTGAGGCCTGGCCAGACGCGATGAGAACCCGCCACCATTCAGCCCCCTTTCGCCTGGCCGTCGTCGGTGCCGGGCTGGGTTCGGCACCTCACTTCCGCAGCCTGCTCGACCTGGCGACACCGGTCGATGTGGTCGGTCGCGATGTGCAGCGCGCAGTCGAGGGCATCATGAGCGCTTCGCAGCGCGGCCACTGCGTGGCGATAGACCCCGCGGAGAACTGAGCCAGGATGCCCATGACGACCACATTCAGTCCCAATCCACGCTACCCAGACCCAGCGGTCGAGGTGCTCGACCCCGCCTTCCTGGCCCTGCGCCTGTTCAGCGCCAGCGTGGAGCAGCTCTTCACCGGCTGTCGCTGGTCCGAGGGACCGCAATGGTTCGGCGACGGCCGCTTCCTGCTGTGGAGCGACATCCCGAACAACCGCATCCTGCGCTGGGACGACTGCAGCGGGGCGGTGAGCGTGTTTCGCCAACCCGCGAACAACGCCAACGGCCATGCGCGCGACCGCCAGGGCCGCCTCGTCACCTGCGAGCACCTGACGCGGCGTGTCACGCGTACCGAGCACGATGGCGGCATCACCGTGCTGGCCGACCGTCACGCCGGCAAGCGGCTGAACTCGCCGAACGACATCGTCTGCGCCCGTGACGGCGCGCTGTGGTTCAGCGATCCGAGTTTCGGCATCGCCGGCTGGTGGGAGGGCGAGCCGGCCGAGCAGGAGCTGCCGCATGCCGTCTACCGGCTGCCGGCCGACGGCGGCGAGCTGCAGGCGGTGATCACCGACCTGGCCGCGCCCAACGGCCTGGCCTTCTCGCCGGACGAGCAGGTGCTCTACGTGGTGGAGAGCCGGGCCATGCCGCACCGCCTGATCTGGGCCTACGACGTCGGGCCGGGCCCGACCTTGAGCAACCGGCGCGTGTTCGCCACCGCCGACGACGGCGGCGCCTTCGACGGCTTCGCGGTCGATGTGCAGGGCAACCTGTGGTGCGGCTACGGCAGCGCCGGGCGTGCCGCGCCGCAGGGGCTGGACGGCGTGCGCGTGTTCGCCAGCGACGGCAGCGTGCTGGCCCATATCCACCTGCCCGAGCGCTGTGCCAACGTCTGCTTCGGCGGGCGCCACCGCAACCGGCTGTTCATGGCCGCGAGCCACTCACTGTACGCGCTGTACGTCAACGTGCAGGGCGCGGCCTGAGCCGCCGCCGAACGCCGCTCCACGCGCCGCCATGACCACCACCCCGGTCCTGATCCGCCTGCACCCGGACGACAACGTCGCCCTGGTGGGCAACGAGGC
>JBJXHB010000004.1:0-21000 GCA_046160725.1 Aquabacterium sp. | reverse complement strand
TGCCGACCTGGTGCCACTGGTGGACTGGCTGCTGCCCAGCCATCCCGCCGACAGCGTGCTGCTGGGCGACGAAGCGGCCGTGCTGCAGGCGGATGATCTGGACGGCGCCGCGGCGGCGTTGGCGGGCTTCGCGGCCCTGTGCCCGCGGGTCGCGCTGAAGCTAGGCCCGCGCGGCTGTCTGCTGGCCACGGAGGGCCCGGTGCAGCATGTCGACGGCATGCCCGCCGAGTCGGTGCTGGATACCACCGGCGCCGGCGACCTGTGGAACGGCTGCTTCCTGATCGCGATGCAGCAAGGCCTGACGCCGGCCCAGGCCGCGCTGCGGGCGCACCGTCTGGCCGCACGCAAGCTGGCGTACCGTGGTGCCATACCTCCGGCCCACATCCATGCACCATTGACCGCACCGCGCCTGCATCCCGGCACGCTGAGCCAGGCCGATCCATGCCTGCAGCGCCCGGCCTATGACCGCCATGCCCTGCCGATCAGCGTGGTGCACTTCGGGCCGGGTGCATTCCACCGCGCGCACCAGGCGGCCTATCTGGACACGCTGTGCGGCAGCGACCCGCGCTGGGGCATCTGTGGCGTGTCGCTGCACTCGGCCGGCGTGCGCGACGCGCTGGCGCCGCAGAACGGCCTGTACACGCTGGCCACGCTGGGGCCGCAGCCGGCATGGCGCGTCATCGGTTGCCTGCGTGAGCTGCTGGTGGCGCCCGAGGACCCGGCTGCGGTGTGGGCCCGCCTGCGACATGCGGACGTCCGGCTGGTCACCACCACCGTGACGGAGAAGGGCTACTGCCTGGATGCGGGCGGGGCGCTCGACCTGCAGCACCCGGATGTCGCGCATGACGCCCGGCAACCGCAGGCGCCGCGCAGCCTGCCGGGCTACCTGGTAGAGGCGCTGCGCCAGCGGCGGGCCGCCGGCCAGGCGCCCTTCGTGCTGATGTCCTGCGACAACCTGCCCGCCAATGGCCGCAAGCTCAAGGCGGCGCTGGTGCTGCTGGCCCGGCAGCAAGACCCGGCATTGGCGGCCTGGATCGATGCGCATCTCGTCTGCCCCAACACCATGGTGGACGCCATCACGCCGGCCACCGATGACGGCCTGCGCCAACAGGTGCTGCGGGCCACCGGCCTGCACGATGCCTGGCCGGTGCAGCGAGAGGTGTTTGCGCATTGGGTCATCGAGGCCCATGTCGACAAGGGCGGACCGGACTGGCAGCGCGCCGGCGCCATCGTCACGGCCGACGTCGCGGCCTTCGAGCGCGCCAAGCTGTGGTTGCTCAACGGCCCGCACTCCACCCTGGCCTACTGGGGCCTGCTCAAGGGCCACGACAGCGTGGCCCAGGCCATGGCCGACCCCGAACTGGCCGGATTCCTGCAGCGCTACATGCATGACGACGTCGTGCCGCTGCTGCAGGCGCCGGGGCTGGACCTGCCGGCCTATGCCGATGCCATCCTGACGCGGTTTCGCAACCCGGCCATCCGGCACCAGCTGGCCCAGATCGCGCAGGACGGCTCGCAGAAGCTGCCGGTGCGGGTGGTCGCGCCGATGCAGCTGGCACTGGCGCGCCAGGCCGATGTCAGCCGCTTCGCGGTGCCGTTGGCCGCCTGGCTGCGCTTCGTGCGCGGGCAGGTGCTCCATGGCATCGCCATCGCCGACCCGCTGTCGGCCGAACTGGTGCAGATCGGCCAGGCCATGCGGGACGATGTCACCGACATCGACCGCCTGCTGGCCTGGCGCACGGTGATGCCAGCCGCCCTGGCGGCTGATCCGCGCGTGCAGCGGGCACTGCGCGTTGTCTGTGCCCGCTTGCAGCCGGGTGGCCGACCCCGCGGGCCGTTGCTGGCCCGGGAGCCTGCGCTACTGCTTGGCGCCCTCGCCAAGGCGTCGGCCAAGACCGACGGCATAGGGGGCGGAACGGGCCGGCAACATCGGGTCGGCCGAGGGCTCCACGCCCTTGGGCAGCACCATCGGGTTGTAGGTGATGGCCACGCAGGGACCGGTCGAATCGGCCGACACCGACTTGATGGTGAGCCGGCCGAGGTTGACCTTGCGGCGGTCGTCGGGCAGCGGCGTCACGGCGCTGTCGACGTTGTCGCCGGCCTGGGCCAGCACCAGGTTGAAGTCGAAGGCGACACCGCCCGCGGCCACGCGCTGGCGCAGGTCGTCGAAAAGGAAGTCCGTGCCCTTGGCCTTGGCCTCGTCGTCGGACAGGCCCTTCGTGCCGCCGACCGGCTCGAAGATCCACTTGCCCATCTGCCGCGTGCCACCGGCGTTGACGAAACCGAAGCCATGCACGCCCCAGTAGTTGACGGTGCCGAAGCTGGCCGGCACGGGCTGGCTGGCGAAGTACTTGCCCTGCAGCAGCACCTGCGGGTTGGCGTCGGTAAAAGCCTTGACCTTGTCCGGATCAGGTCGTTTGGTCTGCGGGTCAAGTGCCAGCGACTCGAGCCGGCCGAGAAACTGCTGCGGTGTCTCGGCACCGAACACCGGCGCCGAGATGTTGCCCATCTGCCAGGTTTCACCGCCGGGCAGGTCGAACTGCAGCGCCATGTTGCGCTGGCTGCGGGCGTTGTCGGGCGCCTTGGGATTGCCGCCGCCCACTGAGAACCGGGCGATCACCGGCACCGGGCGCCCGCTGAAGGCCGAGGCGGTCGACAGCGTGCGCGCGGTGGCGCTGCCGACGAACTCGGCCGTGGCGCAGACGCCCTTCGCGCCCGAGCGGCGAAAGCCCTCGAACTTTCCGCCGGCGCGCTCGAAGGCGTCGAGAACCCGATTGGGGTCGACCTGGGCCGCGCCGGGCAGGCTGAACGAGGCGGCCGTGCAGGCCAGAACGGCCAGCGCAACGCGCTTGCCCGTGGTGAGATGGGTCATGTGGGGTCCAGTGCTGGTGGTTGGTTTGAATGTCCAGGGCCACGAACGTCGGTGGCGACCCTTCAGTCGCAGGCAGGTGGGCGGTCGTTACGCGCCCCGATCAAACCATGCCATCCGCAGGGGGCGCTCCATGGCCTGCGTCTCACCCTGCTGCCGGCCAGTGCCTCTGGAACACCGGTGCGAAATCGCGATGCGCCTCGATGCGTTCAAGCAGCGCATGAAAGGCCGGGCGCTGGCGTTCCAGGTGGGCGCGGGCGCCACTCCAGCGCGAGACCACGGCCGCCAGCAGGTCCAGTGCGCCGGCACGGCGGCCGCTGAGCCACGGCCGCGCCGGGAACTGGTCGGCGAAGTCGCACCACAACGCGTGCAGCCGCTGGCGGCTGCCGTTACGCAGGGCATCGCGCGCTGCGCTGCTGCGTGCGGTGGTGTAGCGCTCTGGGTAGTCGATCATGCCGATGCAGGCATAGCAATTGGCCGCGATGAACACCAGCCCGCGGATCACGCTGGCGCGGCTGCTGGCGTCGGGCGGCAGCAGCCCGCTGTCCGGTGCGTGCAGGCCCAGATGGATCAGGATGGCTGCACTCTCGGTCATGACGGTGCCGTCGGGCAGCACCAGGGTTGGGATCTGGCCCAGGGGGTTGACGCGCTTGAGCTCGGCCTGCGCAGAGTCGGGCTCCCAGGTGCTGGCGGTGACGATGCGGGTGGGCATCCGCAGCCGGCGCAAGGCCGCCTCGACCGCCGCAGAGCCGGAGCCCTTGGAGCCATACAGGACATGGCCGGATGGGGCCGAGGGGCCGGTGCTGCCGAGGTGGGTGGTGCGTGTCGTGATGTGAGACATGATGGTGCTCAGGTGTCGTCGGGCATGCGGCCCGGAAGGGCGGTGACGGCTGCTTCCGTTGTCCGCAGCGGCCGCTGGAGTTTCAGCGATAGGACGTCAGGTGGATGCTGGTCTCGGTGTTGGCAATGCCTTTGATCAGCCGCACCCGCTCCAACAGCCGCGACAGCTCTGGCATCGATGGCGCCGCGAGCTCGGCCAGCAGGTCCCAGCGCCCATTGGTGTCGTGCAGCGCCACCACCCCGGGCTCGCCGAGCAGCGCCGCGATCACGGCACGGGTCTGATTGCCTTCGATCAGCACACTGGTCCAGGCCCGGATGGCCTGCGGCTGGGCATCGGGGCGCAACTGGACCGTGTAGCCCACGATGGCACCGGCCTCCTCCAGCTTGCGCAGCCGGTTGTTGACCGTCCCACGCGACACCTTCAACTTGGCGGCCAGGGTCGATACCGGCAGCCGCGCATTGGCACGCAACAGGGCGATCAGTCGACGATCAGCGTCGTCGATGACCATATTGGCAACTTGGGCTGTCACTTTGAGCATCCATGGCGACAAAACGAATCAATGTTGCCACTTTTGCTTGACATCGACCCTGGACACACTCGCGGCATGGCGGGCCGATCCGCCGCCCTGACCCCTCTCATCCACGTTGCCTCCGCCATGAACGTCGTCGCTCGAACTGCTCAGCCCCTGTCGTCCACCCGCCTGCTCGATGCCGCGGCGGTGGCCCGTATCGTCCGTGATCAGGGCCTGCCGGCCATGATCCAGTTGACGGCGCAGCGCATCGAGTCCGATTTCCTGCGCTGGACCGACTTCGACAAGTCGGCCCGCAGCGCCGCGCACAGTGAGGTTGGCGTCATCGAGCTGATGCCGGTTGCAGACTCACACCGCTATGCGTTCAAGTACGTCAACGGCCATCCCGGCAACACACGCCTCGGCCTGCCGACGGTCATGGCCTTCGGTGTCTTGGCCGATGTGGCCACCGGCGTGCCACTGCTGCTCGCCGAGCTGACCCTGGCCACCGCGATCCGCACGGCGGCCATGTCGGCGCTGGCTGCGCGGCGGCTGGCACGGCCCGGCAGCCGGACCATGGCGCTGATCGGCAACGGCGCGCAGAGCGAGTTCCAGGCCATCGCCATGCGGGAGCTGGCCGGCATCCGCTGCCTGCGCCTTTTCGACATCGACTGCTCCGCCACCGACCGCCTGGCGGCGCATTTGGCCGGCGAGGGATTCGAGATCGTCCGCTGTGCGTCGGCCGCCGAGGCGGTACGGGGCGCGGACATCGTGACCACGGTGACGGCCGACAAGACCCGGGCCACCATCATCACGCCGGAGATGGTCGATCCGGGCCAGCATTTCAACGCGGTTGGTGGCGACTGCCCGGGCAAGACCGAGCTGCACCCGGACGTGCTGCGGCGCGCACAGGTGTTCGTCGAGTACGAACCCCAGACCCGGATCGAGGGTGACATCCAGCAGTTGCCGGCGGACCATCCGGTCACCGAGTTCTGGCGCCTGCTGGCGGGCCAGGCCGGCGGCCGTTCGGATGTGGCTGCGGTGACGGTGTTCGACTCGGTCGGCTTCGCGCTCGAGGACTTCTCGATGCTGACGGTCCTGTACCGCTGCGCGCAGCAGATGGGCATCGGCGAGCCGCTGGCCCTGGTGCCGCAGATGGCCGACCCGAAGGACCTGTACGGCACTATCCGCGGACACAGGCCAGGGTTGCGCGTCGCGGCCTAGAAGCGTGAGCGACGCGGCTGCGGCGAGCCCCGCCGCGGTGGGTCAGAACGTGCCGGGATAGGCGCCGCCATCGGCCAGGATGTTCTGGCCGGTGATGTAGCCGGCATGCACGCTGCACAGAAAGGCGCAGATGGCGCCGAACTCCTCAGCCGACCCGAAGCGCGCTGCCGGTATGGCCCGCCGTCGCGCGTCGGCCAGTTCTTCCTCCGGCTTGCCGGTCTTGGCGGCCTGCCCCTTGAGCGTGACCCGCAGCCGGTCGGTGTCGAAGGCGCCGGGCAACAGCCCGTTGATCGTGACGCCGCGGCCAGCCAACTGGGGCTGGCGCGACAGGCCGGCCACGAAGCCGGTCAGCCCCGAGCGCGCGCCAGTGCTCAGGCCGAGGATGTCGATCGGTGCCTTGACCGCGCCCGAGGTGATGTTGACCACGCGGCCGAAGCCGCGCTCGGCCATGGCGTCCACCGTGGCCTTGATCA
The DNA here is from genome assembly GCA_046160725.1 of Aquabacterium sp. Taxonomy (GTDB): domain Bacteria; phylum Pseudomonadota; class Gammaproteobacteria; order Burkholderiales; family Burkholderiaceae_C; genus JBJXHB01. Next base: position 15,085 of record JBJXHB010000004.1, on the reverse strand, counting down.
GCTCGATGGGCGTCAGCATGTTGGCATCCACCGCCGCGATCCAGGTGTCGCGGTCCCACTGGCGGAAGTCCCCAGGCGCCGGGCCGCCGGCGTTGTTGATCAGGATGTCCACCTGCGGGCAGGCCGCCAGTGCCGCGGCGCGCCCGGCGGGCGTTGTGATGTCCCCGGCAACGGCCCGCACCTCAATGTCGCCGCGCAGGGTGCGCAGTTCGGCGGCGGTGGCCTGCAGGGCCTGCTCGCCGCGTGCCGTCACCACCAGGTTGACGCCCTCGCGGGCCAGCGCCACTGCGCAGCCTCGGCCCAGCCCCTTGCTGCCGGCGCACACCAGTGCCCAGCGTCCCGCGATGCCCATGTCCATCCGAGTCTCCTTGTTCAGCCGACGCAGCGCGTCGGTCCGGCTCGATTCTGCCGGCGTGGTCAGCGCACCCGTGCCAACAGGGTGATGCCGGCGATCACCAGCGCCGTGCCCAGCACCACCCAGCCGGTGAAGGGCTCGCCCAGGATCAGCACGCCGAGCGCGATCGTCGACAGCGGCCCGAGCATGCCGGTCTGCGCGGTCAGTGGTGCTCCAATTCGCTGTATGGCCATCATCACCATCAGCACCGGCGCGACGGTGCAGACCGTGGCATTCAGCACCGACAGCCACAGCACCTCGGGCGCCACCACCGCCGCCTGCAGCGGCCGCATCAGCAGGAACTGCCCGATGCACAGAACGCAGGCCACCGAGCTGGCCCAGCCTGTCAGGCGCGCCGGGCCGATGCGTCCCACGGCCTGCCCGCTGTAGATCAGGTAGAACGCATAGCTGACGGCGCTGCCCAGCACCAGCAGCCCGCCCAGCAGCACCTCGGCGCCGGCCATGTGCACCTCGTGGCCGAACACCACCAGCACGCCGGCATAGCTGACGCCCAGCGCGGCCATCTGCCGCAAGGTGACGCGCCGCCCCAGCAGCCACCACGACAGCAGCAGCACCAGCGTCGGGTTGAGATACAGGATCAGCCGCTCCAGGCTGGCGGTCACGTACTTCAGGCCCAGGAAGTCCAGGTAGCTGGCCAGGTAGTAGCCGCAGAAGCCCAGCCCGGCGACCAGCGCCAGGTCCTGCCGCGACAGCGGTGCCCGGCCGCGCCCGGCCCATGCCGCCATGGCCAGGAACAACGGCAGCGCGAACAGCATCCGGTACATCAGCAGCGTCGTGGCATCCACGCCGTGTCGGTACGCCAGCTTGATGATCACCGCCTTGCCGGAGAAGGCGATCGCGCCAAAGGCCGCCAGCGCGATGCCACTGCCCAGGCTCGGGCCGATGGATGCAGGCGCGGCGGACATGGGGTGGCAATGTGCCATCGACCGCGGGACTGCCCGGTGAAGCTGTCCCAGTTCCCGCGTTCGGCGGCACCCCTGTCGCGGCTAGGATCGCCGCTTCCAACGGCCGAGGCGCCGGAACGGAGACCCGCCCATGCCCGCCCTGCTCGAAGCGCTGGACCGCTACTTCCCGGTCCGCTACCTGACCCTGCTGACCTGTGCCGTCCTGCTTCTGCTGGGCGGGTTCAGCGCGGTCGCCCTCGGCGAGGGCATACCGGCCGTGTTGATCGGCGGCCTGGGCCTGCTGCTGGGCGTGCGCGACATGCTGCAGACCCGGCATGCGGTGCTGCGCAACTACCCGGTGATCGGGCACCTGCGCTTCCTGTTCGAGTGGGTGCGGCCGGAGATCCGTCAGTACTTCATCGAGAGCGACGGCGAGGCGGTGCCGTTCTCGCGACAACAGCGGTCGCTGGTCTACCAGCGTGCCAAGGACGACTCGGACAAGCGACCCTTCGGCACCCGGCTGGACGTGCATGCGGCGGGCTTCGAATGGATCAACCACTCGCTGGCACCGACCGAGCTGCCCAACCACGACTTCCGCATCACCATCGGCGAGGGCCGGGCGCAGCCGTACTCGGCCAGCATCTTCAACATCTCGGCCATGAGCTTCGGAGCGCTGAGCGCCAACGCCATCCTGGCGCTCAACGGCGGCGCCAAGGCCGGCGGCTTCGCGCACGACACCGGTGAGGGTTCGATCAGCGTGCACCACCGGGCCTGCGGCGGCGACCTGATCTGGGAGATCGGCTCGGGCTACTTCGGCTGCCGTGATGCGGGCGGGCGCTTCAGCGAGGAGCGATACGTCGAGAACGCCCGCGAGCCGCAGGTGAAGATGATCGAGCTGAAGCTGAGCCAGGGCGCCAAGCCTGGCCACGGCGGCGTGCTGCCGGGGCCCAAGGTGACGCTGGAGATCGCCCAGGCGCGTGGCGTACCGGTGGGCACGGATTGCATCAGCCCGGCGGCGCACTCGGCCTTCTCGACGCCCGAGGGGATGATGCACTTCATCGAGCGCCTGCGTGAGCTGTCCGGCGGGAAGCCGACCGGCTTCAAGCTGTGCATCGGCCACCCGTGGGAATGGTTCGCACTGGTCAAGGCCATGCGCTCGACCGGCATCGTGCCGGACTTCATCGTGGTCGATGGCGCCGAGGGGGGCACCGGCGCCGCGCCGCTGGAGTTCACCGATCATGTCGGCGCGCCGCTGCAGGAGGGCCTGCTGCTGGTCCACAACACTCTCGTCGGCATGGGGCTGCGCTCGCGCATCCGCATCGGTTGTGCGGGCAAGGTGGTCAGCGCCTTCGACATTGCGCGCATGATGGCGTTGGGGGCGGACTGGTGCAATTCGGCGCGCGGCTTCATGTTCGCGCTGGGCTGCATACAGGCCCAGGCCTGCCATACCGGCCATTGCCCGACAGGCGTGACGACCCAGGACCCGATGCGGCAGAAGGCGCTGGTGGTGCCGGACAAGACGCAGCGCGTCACGCGCTTCCATCGCAACACGCTGGTGGCGCTGAAGGAGCTGGTGCAAGCCGCCGGCCTGGCGCATCCGCGCCAGATCACAGCGCAGCACATCGTGCGCCGCACCGACGATGGCGATGTCCGGCTGCTGGCCAACCTGCTGCCGTCGGTCAAGCCGGGTGAATTGCTGGCCGCCGAGCGCGGCGAACGGCCCTGGCCGCATGCCGTCTACGAGCTGTATTGGCCGCTGGCCCAGCCCGGCAGCTTCGCGCCACTGACGCCGCAGCCGGTGGCGGACTTCGCGACCTGATTCCGTCGGGCCCGGGCGTCCGGGCTCAGGCCTGCGGCGGCGCGGTATCGATGAAGCTCTGCCGCGTGGACAGCTTGGCGGCCAGGCGCGCCAGGTTGGGATGCGCAGCCCTCCAGGCCACCTGCGGGAAGCGCAAGTCCAGATAGCCGAGTGCGCAGCCGACAGCGATGTCGGCCAACGTCAGGTGGTTGCCGCCGCACCAGGGCTTGTCACCCAGGCCCAGGGCCATGGCCGCCACCGAGCTGGTGATGCGGCTGTGCTGGCGCTCGATCCAGGCCGGGCTGCGGGCGCCCTCTCGGTGCGGCCAATGCGCCTCCATCCGCGCGGCCACGGCCGCGTCAAGCAGGCCATCGGCCAGCGCCTCCCAGGTCCTGATCTCGATGCGCTCGCGCCCGGACGGTGGAAACAGCTTGCCGACCGGTGACAGGGTGTCCACGTATTCGACGATGACACGCGAGTCGAAGACGCACTCGCCGCCCTCCATCACCAGGCACGGCACCTTGCCCAGCGGGTTGGACTTCAGCAGCGCGTCGCTGGCCCAGGGGTCCTCCAGCACCAGCTGGTAGTCCAGCTTCTTCTCGGCCATCACGACGCGAACCTTGCGCACGTAAGGGCTGGTCAGTGATCCGATCAATTTCATGTGTCGCCAAGTGCTGCGCACCCGCCATCCCTTTGCAAAAGATTCTAACGATCGGTCACAGCTGCAAGGCCTCGAACAGAGGGCCTGTCTCACCGCCGCCGCATGTGCAGGCGCCGGTGCCGATGCGTCATGTGCGCGACAGCGTCCAGTCGACCTGCGCTGGCCGTCCATCCAGGTGCAGCGTGCTCGCCGCCGGTGCGCCGCGCGCCAGGATGCGGCCGCGGCGCACCACCAGCAGGCGCTGCGCTCGCAGCCGGATGGCCTCGGCCGGCGAGCGCGCCTGCAGCAGCACGAAGCTGGCATCGCAGCCCGGCGCCAGCCCATAGCCCGGCAGCTCCAGCACACGCGCGGCATGGACCGTCACCGCGTCGAAGCACTGCCGCATCTGCGTCTGCGAGGTCATCTGGGCCACGTGCAGGCCCATGTGCGCCACCTCCAGCATGTCGGCGCTGCCGCCGGCATACCAGGGGTCCATCACGCAGTCCTGTCCGAAGGCCACGTTCAGCCCCGCGTTCATCAGCTCCGGCACGCGGGTCATGCCGCGGCGGCGGGGATAGCTGTCGTGGCGGCCCTGCAGCGTGATGTTGATCAACGGGTTCGCCACCACATGCAGCCGAGCCTCGGCCAGCAGTGGAATCAGCTTGGACACGTAGTAGTTGTCCATCGAATGCATGGACGTGAGATGCGAGCCCGTGACCCTGCCCTGCAGCCCCAGGCGCTGGGCCTGCTGCGCCAGCACCTCGACATGGCGACTCATCGGGTCGTCGCTCTCGTCGCAGTGCATGTCGACCGACAGCCCGCGCTGCGCCGCCAGCTCGCACAGCAGCCGCACGCTCTCGGCGCCATCGGCCATGGTGCGTTCGAAGTGCGGTATGCCGCCGACCACGTCGACGCCCAGATCGAGCGCACGCCGCAGGTTGTCCAAGGCGCCGGGGCTGCGCAGCACGCCATCCTGCGGAAATGCCACCAGCTGCAGGTCCAGGTAGGGCCGCACGCGGTCCCGCACCGCCAGCAGTGCGCGCACCGCCAGCAGGCGCGGGTCGCAGACATCGACATGCGTGCGGATCGCCAGCAGGCCGCGCGCCACCGCCCAGTCGCAATAGGCCAAGGCACGCTCGGCGATCGCCTCCTCGGTCAGCAGCGGCTTCAGCTCGCCCCACAGGGCAATGCCCTCGAGCAGCGTGCCGCTGCCATTGACCCGGGGCAGGCCATAGGACAGCGTCGAGTCGAGGTGGAAGTGGGCGTCGACGAAGGGCGGGCTGAGCAGCCAGCCCTGGGCGTCGACGATGTCGGCGCCGTCCGGCACAGGCAGCGCGGGACCGACGGCCGCGATGCGGCCATCGGTCTCGAGAACATCGATGCCGACGCGCCCATCGGGCAGCGTTGCGTTGCGGATCAGCAGCATGGGAGCAAACACCGGCGGTTGGGTCTGCAAAGCCTACCAGCCGCGGCAGGCGGTGGCGCTGCCCCGGTTTGTGGCACATCAGGCGGGGTCAAAATGGCGCATGCCCGCCCCAAGCTCGCCCGCCTTGCCCGACGGCCTGTTTGCCGACCCGGATGACCCCCGCCCGCGCTGCCGTTGGTGCCAGGCCAGTGCCGAGTACCGGCGCTATCACGACGAGGAGTGGGGTTTTCCGGTGACCGACGAGCGCCGGCTTTTCGAAAAGATCTGCCTGGAGGGTTTCCAGGCGGGGTTGAGCTGGTTGACCATCCTGAACAAGCGTGAGGCATTCCGCCAGGTTTTTTGCGACTTTGACGCCGAGCGCGTGGCCCGCTTCAGTGAGGCCGATGTCCTGCGCCTGCTGGGCGATGCGCGCATCGTGCGGCATCGCGGCAAGGTCGAGGCGACCATTGCCAACGCCCGCGCGCTTTGCACCTTGCGCGACCAGGTCGGCTCCTTTGCGGCTTATGCCTGGCGATATGAGCCGACGGCGGCCAGCCGACCGCGCCACCTGAGCTGGTCAGTGCTGAAGACGATGGCGACATCGGCGGAGTCGGTGGCCATGAGCCGCGACCTGAAGCGCCGGGGCTTCCGCTTCGTGGGGCCGACGACGGTCTATGCCTTCATGCAGGCCATGGGCCTGGTCAACGACCATGTCCAGGGTTGCCATGTGCGCGAGCAGGTGTTGGTGGCGCGGCGCGCGATGACGCCGCCAACCTGAACCGCGTCGACTCCAGAGGGCGCGGCTGGCCGGCGCTGCCGGCACGCGGTCAGGAAGTCCGCGTCCAGCGGTCGCGCAGGGCCTCGATGCGGGCGCGGTTGACGCCGAAGTCCTTGCGTCCCACGCGCGACGCCGAGCGCAGGTGGATCACGCCCTGGGTCGGATCGGCCCAGAACTCGGCGTCGTCCTTGAACCGCATCAACGCAGTCTGGAACGTGGCGTATAGGTAGTCGCCTTCCTGGCGGACGATCTCGGCGCCTGGCATGGCCTGCACCAGCGGTGCCAATGCCGCGATGCTGGCAGCGGCATCGCCACGCATCGGCAGCGGGTCGATGGCGGCGTGGCGGGCCATCGGATGGTCCTGATGCAGCGCGGCCTGACTGGCCACGCTGTTCGGCGTCTTGGCGGGCGGCTTGAGCCGACCGTCCCGGACACCCAGGTTGCGGGGTGCCGGGCCGTTGAACAACCCCAGGCGTGCCCCGAGCAGGACCAGGATGATCGCGGCAATCAGGACGGTCAGTGCGGTCATGCGGGATTCCTTCGGCAAGCGCAACGCGGCGCGATGGGCAGGCAGTATCCGCGACACCCCGACCTGTCCGACGGCGACACCAGCGACGCTGCGAAACGCCACCAGCGCCGACATCGGATTGCTACAGTCCTGATGCCATGCCGGATCGCGAGTCGAGGTTGCTGGGCCGCATGGAGGGCCTGACGGTGCCGACAGCCGTGGTGCTGCCGGGCGGCCGCCGCCTGGGTGCCGTCGATGCCCGCCTCACACTCACCTTGCAGTCACCACAGCCGGTGCTGCACCTGGCGGCCGGCGCGATCGGCAGGTTGGCGGAAGACTATGTCGAAGGACGCCTCGATGTGGGCGGGTCGATGCGGGACCTGATGTCGGTGGCCTCGCAGGTCGTCGGCACCGACCCGCTGCAGGACGCGACATCCGCCTCACGCTGGTGGGCACAGCTGTGGCGGTTGCCCAAGAGCCGTCGCCGCCACAGCCGCGAGGCCGACGCGCAGCAAGTGCAACGGCACTATGACGTCTCCGACGACTTCTACGCGCTGTGGCTGGACCCGAAGCGGGTCTACTCCTGCGCCTACTTCGCCCAACCTGGCATGACGCTCGGCCAGGCTCAGGATGCCAAGCTGGAGCATGTCTGCCGAAAGCTGATGCTGAAGCCGGGCGAGCGCTTCCTGGACATCGGTGCCGGCTGGGGCGGCCTGCTGTTGTGGGCGGCGCAGCACCACGGCGTGGATGCCACGGGCATCACCCTCAGCCGCAACCAGCATGCCCATGTCACGCGGCTGATCGAGGCGCAAGGCCTCTCGGCCCGGGTGCGGGTGCATCTGCTGGACTATCGCGACCTGCCCGAGGACCGGCCTTTCGACAAGATTGCGTCCATCGGCATGTTTGAGCATGTTGGTCGCGCCCGGCTGCCGGGCTACTTCGCCAAGATCCAGCGCCTGCTGCGGCCAGGCGGCCTGCTCATGAACCACGGCATCACCGCCGGCGGCACACGTCATGCGCAGCTGGGCGCCGGCATCGGCGATTTCATCGAGCGCTACATCTTTCCGGGCGGCGAACTGCTGCACCACGCCCATGTCCTGAAGGTGATGGCTGAGGCGCAGCTGGAGGCACTGGACGTCGAGACCCTGCGTCCGCACTATGCCCGGACGTTGTGGGCCTGGAGCGATGCACTCGAGGGCACGCTGGACGCGGCCAGGGCCATCACTTCCGAGAAGGTGGTGCGCGCCTACCGCCTGTACCTGGCCGGCAGCGCCATGGCGTTCGAGCGCGGCTGGCTGTCGCTGCACCAGATGCTGGCGGCTCGCCCGAGCGGTCGGGTTGACGACGGCCCTGTTTCCGGTGCCCAGTCGGACTATCCGTTCCAGCGGGCGTACATTTACCGGCCATGACAGTGCGATTCCGATCGAAGGCCGGCGGCGATATCCTGATGCTGGATGCTCATGCCCATGCCCTGTACAGGCTCATGGGTCGCGACCCCAGCGGGCAGGGCATCCTGGAGCCGAAGGACATGGCGCAGGCCCTTCAGGTATTGGACGCTGCGTTTGCAGCCGACGAGGCCGCGCGCGCGGCGAGCGCGAAGGATGACACGCCCGTCGATGTCGACCCACCGGCAACCGATGCCGCGCGCGACCCCTTGCCCTTGAAGCGCCGCTTGTGGCCGATGCGCGAGCTTGTCCGCCGCTCGCTGGCCGATCAGGTGCCCATCGTCTGGGGCGTTTGAGGCGCTGCACCACCTTCGGATGACGGGCTTCACGCGCCTGCTGCTGGTCCGGCACGGCGAGACGGATCACAACGCCACCCACCGGCTGCAGGGCCAGCTGGACATCGGCCTGAACGCCTTGGGCCTGGCGCAGGCGGCGGCTCTGCCTCAGGCTCTGGCGCACGAGCTGATACAGGCCATTTACACCAGCGACCTGTTGCGCACCGTCCAGACCGCCGAGCCACTGAGCCGCGCGCTCGGGTTGCCGGCCTATGCCGACGTCGGGCTGCGCGAGCGGGCGTTCGGTGAGTTCGAGGGCCTGGCCTTCGAGGAAATTGCCAACCGCTGGCCCGACCTGACGCTGCGGTGGCGGTCACGGGAACCCGGTTTCGGCGCCCCGGGCGGTGAGACGCTGGCCGGGTTCGCGCAGCGCAGCGTGCAGGCTGTCGCCGAGCTGGCGCAGCGCCATGGCGGCCAGACCATCGCGGTGGTCACCCATGGCGGCGTGCTGGACAGCCTGTACCGGGCCGCAGCGGGTGTGGACCTGCAGGCGCCACGCAGCTGGCGGCTGCCCAATGCCGCCATCAACCGGCTGCTGTTCTCTGAGGGTCAGTTCAGCCTGGTTGGCTGGTGCGACGATGCCCATCTGCTGGGCATCGCCGCCTGACCGGCCGCAGCGTCAACGCGTAATCTCGCGCCAGGAGTTCTTGCCCGGGGCGATCGTCTTGCCCAGTGGCAGCGTGCGGCGGAAGACCGAGTTGTCCGACCGGTGCGTGGTGCCGACCAGCTGCCCGTCAACCACCCGCAGCGTGATCACGCGTGACGAGGTGGCATTGCTGGCGATGCGCTCGGAGACGAAGCCGGTGCCGAAGTCGCCATCCGGCACCTTCTTGCCGGTTCCGACATCGAGCAGATACAGGAAGGCGCTCTGGGCGCAGTTGCTGCCGCCGTTGACGTTGGTGACGAAAGCGACTGCACCGTAGGCGACCGTCGGGTTGGTGTTGGACTGCTCGCCGGCCGGCAGATCCATGTACCAGCCACGGCTGGTACCCCAGTCCATGTCGGCGCCGGTGATCGACCCGTCCAAGGTGGGCGATCCGCTGTCCCTCGTGTAGATGCGCTGCGTCAACGACCCGCGCAGATTGCTGATGGTGGCGCCGTCGGTAATCGCGTAGAACGTCTGCACCGCGCTGTTGCCGAAGTCCGTGATGTCCAGCAGGCGGCCGGTGCCGACCAGGATGACGATGTTGCCTTCGACCTCGGTCAACTCCGGTGCGGCGGTGACCGGCTGCCGGTTGTTCGAGCCATCGACCAGGGTGGCCAGCAGGGAGGTGGTCTTGTTCAGCAGGTCGAACTTCCAGACGTTGCCCTTCAGGTCGCCCCCATAGACATACTGCACGCCATTCGCGTCGCGCAGGGCAGACAGCTGTGCCAGGCCGGCCTCGTTGCCAGGGCTGCCTTCGGTGGTGACGAATTCGTGGATCACAGCGCCGGTGGTGGCGTTCAGCATCCACATCCGGCCACGGCCATCGCCGAGGCTCAGGCCGTTGTCGTAGCCGGAGGTCACCAGCACCACATCCCCGTCATCACGGCTCTTGACGATCAAGGGCTTGCCCAGCGTGTAGCCCATGTTGGCCCGGTTGGCGGTGTCGCCCGTCGTCGGGAAGGTCCACAGCACATTGCCCGCGGCCTGGGACTCCGAGATGCCGCTGGGGGTTGTGACGTTGATCGCGAAGTAGCTGCGGCCCGCCGCGCCCAGGCCACCGACAAGCAGGCGGCTGTCGTTGCTGAGCTTGCGCACGGTCAGGGGGCCGTCAAGCTGGGTCTTGAACACCCATCCCCGCTGCACCTGCTGGCCGATGGTGGCCAGTGTGTCGTACGGGACGTAGGCCCACTGCTCGGTGCCGGTGGCGGTGTCCAGCGCATGCACCATGCCCTCGCTGGAAGCGACGAACACCATGCCGGTGTCGCGGTCCAGGACGGGCTCGGAATTGATGACGGCGCCGATCAGGGCCGACCGTCGGCGAACGGTGTCGCCCTCGCCGGTGCGATTGCCGCGCAGGTACTCCACGACCTGGTCGTTGGTGAACGTGACTGAGTCCGGGTTGACGGTGCTGCCGACGTTGGCGGTGTTGAAGACGACGCCGCCTCCCGCCGCATTGCTGGTGACGATGGCGCGTGTCGTCCAGTCGCGGGCCACCAGCTTGGTATTGGCCGACCAGTTGGGCGTGGTGCCGACCTCGGCGGTGTTGGCATCGATCGGGTTGGCCGTGAGGTCGCCGGCCCAGCCCGACGGGTTGTAGGTGCCCAGGTACGCCTGCGAGTCGCCGCGGTCCAGGTTGACCGAGCTGACCGCAAAGCCGCCTTGCGCGCCGACGGCGCTGATGATGTCGGTCAACGCGGCCTGGATCTTCAACGCGGTCTCTTCCGGCGTGGTGGCCAGGTACATCTTGCCGCGCGCATTGATGGTGGCGTGCCAAAGGTCGTCCACGGCGGACGGGTGGCGGTTTTGCGTCGGGTTGACCCAGGCCGATGTGTCGGTCGGCACGGCGGTGTCGTTGTCGACAAAGAGCACACCCTTGGCGCCGAGCGTCAGGCCGTAGACGTTCATGTGCAGGTTGGTGTTGAGGTCCGTCGCCGTCGGCGGGACCACGCCCGTGGCCAGCAGCGGCCGCAGGTTGATGGTGTAGTAGCTCAGCGCGATGTCGGCCAGCGAGTTGGCATGGGTGGTGGCGAAGGGCGCACCCGAGCCCCAGGTGGCCTGGGCATAGCCCGGCGGCGCCACGGCCGAGGCGTTGGCGAAGCCGTCGGTCAGGATGAAGGCGTTGTTGCGCTGGCAGGCGTACTGGATCAGCGCATTGTTGTTGCGGTACTGCTCGCCGATGTACTTGAGCGTCTCGCGCGTGGGCGTGCCGCCGGAGCCGTTGGTCTCGTAGATGATGCCGGCCACCTTGCGGCCGTTGTTGGCCGGGTTGGTGGAGTCGGTGTCGTAGATCGTGACCGCGGCGTTGGCATTCAGCTTCACCACGCCCATGCGCATGCCGGTCAGCGGCTCCAGCACCTCGCCCATGGCGGCTGACAACATCAGCTTGCGCTTGCGGGTGTACTGGAACCAGTTCGCGAAGTTCTGCAGTTCGTTGGCGACGGTCCGGCCCGACGGAAAGGTGTTGCCGGTCTTGATCTCATAGCGCTTGAGCGTGCTGCCGTCAGGCGCGCTGACGCAACTGCTGCCGTCGACCGTGCAGGTCTCCTTGACGTAGTAAGTGGCCGGGAAGTAGGCCATGGCCACCCGCCGGACGCTGGCTGCCGGAACGGTATAGCCGGTCGAGTCGGTGACGGTCGTCCAGGTGGTGCAGTTGGTGTGGTCGCAGTGCTGCGCGTCCTGCGGAATGACCATGCCGGGCAGGGCCATGAAGATGTTGTTGGCGGTCTGGGTCAATGCCCTGTCCGTCGTGAGATTGAAGGTGCCCGTGCCATGGACGGGGTGGGACTTGACGGACGCGGTATTGGCATTGCCATATGTCACCAGTGCCCCGCCGACATAGCCTGGCGCCCAGGCGGCATAGTTGATCGCCGGGTTGTAGTAGATCGGGTTGTACGACGACGACCTCAGCCAGGCGAACTGGCTCGTGGGCATGACGGCGAAGTGGTCGGAGGTGGCGTCGTTGTATACCCGCGCGCCGCTGGCCGTCCCGTTTGGGAACAGGTAGACCATCTTGCGCCACTGGGTGTTGGCATTGCCCGCCGCGTTGTAGTGCGGCACGCCGCTGCCGTCCCAGCCGGTGCGTGCGTTGTAGTCCCACCAGAAGGCACCATCATTGGTGCCGATCATGATCTCGGAATCCATGGAGCCCGAGTCGTCCAGGCCGAAGATCACATTCGGCTTGGCCAGGACCGAAGCCTTCAGGGGCAGCTCGGCCAGCGAGGTGGCATGAGCGGCCACGCCATGCAGCAGCCCAGCGAGTGCGAGGATTGAGGTGACGAGTTGTGCGACGGCTTTCATGACATTTCCCTGCGCGTGACGTGCTGCGGGTCAGCCCTTGGTGACAAGCGACTGGACCCAGGTCTGCGTCCCCTTGCCATCGGTGACGCGAATGGTGATGCGGAACTGGCGGGAGTTCGGCGGGTCGATGTCCTCTTCGCCGTCCTTCAGGCTGCCCCGCTGCGGAATCTGCTTGACCAGGCACTGCCGCAAGGAGTCGGTGACCGGGTCGGTCACGCACATCCGCTCGGCGACATAGCGCACGCGGAACCGGCCGACCTCGATCTCGGGCGTTGCCGTCCAGTCCACCGTCGGCACGCTGTGGGCGTCGGCCGGCCGGATCGAGCCAAAGTACCAACTGCCCTGGTTGCCGTCTTCGGTGGGTAGTGCCCGGACGGCCGCAAAGGCCGTGTTGAGCCCCACCTCGGACGCCTGGACTGAGGCTTCCTTTGCCGCAACGTTGCCGCTTGCCAAGGTGCCCAGGTCGGTCATGCGGGCCAGGGACAGCCCGCCCATCAGCATCACGGCGAGCAGGACCAGGACCACCAGGACGGTGGTGCCGCGCTGCCGGCGGGCCGGCTGCCCATGGCCCAGGCCAGGGGTTGGTCGAAGTCTGAGCGGATTCATGACCGCGTCCCCATCACCATGTTGCGCAACGGCACGATCACCACTGCGCTGCGAAAACGCCAGCACTGCCAATCCGTCACATCGGGCTCGACAACATTGCCGAACAGCGTCGGCTTGTCTGTGGTGGCCGAGCAGTCGCCGTTGGCATCGGGCTTGTCGCGTTGTGTACTGCGCGTGACGATGCCGATGCGCAGGGCTCGCACGCGCGGCATGTTGACGCTGGTCAGGTTGGCGAAATTGGGGTCATCGCCATCGACCCAGCTGTCCAGCGTCGTGCTGTTCAGCTGGTTGGCGCTGACACCATACTGCACCCGGAATGCCAGCACATTGCGCAGCAGCGTGCCGGTGTTGCCGGTCAGTTGCTGGTCGACGACCAGGTCTGTTCCGCTGACGCGGTAGCGGTTCCACTGCAGAGCGCCGAGCAGGGTGACGCGGCCTCGAGAGGGATAGGCCGGCACAGCCGTGAATCCCAGCTGGTTGTGCGTGCTGTTGTCGCCGTTGTCGGCAAAGGTCAGCTGTTGTGGTGTCGTTTCGGTCGGCACGGTGGTGGCCGTGATGCTGCGGATGGTGCAGGGCCCCGGGCCTGCAGTCTGTGCCGGCGCGATCAGCACCGCTTGACCCAGGGAGGCCGGCAGCAGCGACATCAGCGCAGCTTCTGTCGTATCCGACGTGCTGTTGAGCAGGATGTTCGCGCCCGACTCGACGGCATTGCCGTAGACCACGTCCACGACATCCAGATTGCCACTGCGGACGATTCGCATCGGCGAGAACGCAGCGCCATCGGAGACCATGTTGGCGCCCACGCTGAGATTCATCGTGGTGCACATGTACTGGGCATCCCCGAAGAAGCCGAGCCCGCCCTGGGACAAGTCGTTCTTGATCGATGTCAGGACCGTGTTGACAGCGGCCGACGAACCCCCGGCGCCGATGCCGGTTCGCTGTGAGGCGCTGAACATCTGGGCGCTGCCGGCGGCGGCAAGCCCGATCAACAGGGCGATCACGATGCTGACCATCAGCTCGACCAGGCTCATGCCGCGGGCGCGGCGCCGCGAGCGGCGGGGGGTGGGCATGGCGTCAGGGCGTGACATCGGTGGCCATCTGCATGGTTCGGGTTTCGCTGGCATGTCGACCGGTCCAGGTAATCGTCACCGTCAGCCGGTTGTTGGCGGTGTCCAGGGCGACCCCTGCGGTCGGCGAGCCGGGCAGCGCCGCCAGGGTGCGCAGGCTCCAATCATCGGCACGTGCCTGCGCCGGCGCGCTGTTGCAGGCGCCCTGCTGGGGCAGCGTGTAGCAGGCGGCATTGCCGACATCGACCAAAGCCGTGCTCAGGAGCTCGTCGCCGAACTGCATTGCGGCGACGCGCTGCTGCGACTCGGTCGACTGTGCGACCAGCCGCGACTGGAACCGGGTCATCGCCAGCAGCCCGAAGGCCAGCACCGCCAGGGCCACGAGGCCGTCGATCAGGCCGATGCCACGCTGGGAGCGTCTCAGGGTCAGGTGTCGCATGGTCAGCAGCTGCTGAGGTGGTTGCCGCACAGGCGGATGCCGCCAGCGCCGTCGACCCGCAGGCCGGGGCAGCGGAAGGTCGCGGAGCAGGTGGTCCCTGCATAGGACAGGTTGGTCTCTGACGCCGTGCCGAAGGGGATCGGCGTGCCGCGAGCACCGAAGTCGATCGTGACGCTCCCCGCATTGATCCCCTCGGCCAGGCGGGTCTGCCGCACGATGACGCCGTTGGCATCGGCCGAGAAATCGGTGACGGTCATGTTGGCGCCGTCAATGGCCAGGCGAACCGTGCCGTTGCGCTTGATGGCCTCGCTGCGCACATACATCGTTTCCGTCAGGACGGCGGTGCCGCCTTCGCGCAGGCGCGAATTGATGATGTAGTCGCCGTAGTAGGGGGCACCCAGGGCCAACAGCAGCGCGGCAATGGCCACACCGATCAGCAGCTCGACCAGGGTCAGACCCGCCTGCAGGCGGCGAGGCATCAGGTGTCGCATGCGCCACCCTTGATGCTCCAGCAGTTGCCGGAGGGCACGCCCTTGGGGTGCGCCGTCGTGGCCCGTACGCCGTTGGAGTTGATGGTGTATGAATAGCCGGTGAGGCGGCCGCTGCCGGTGGCGGTGGCGGTGAATGCCTGGCCGCCGTTGGCCAGGGCGCAGCTGATCGTGAAGTTGTCGACGGTCGGAGCGGCGACACCGCAGGCGTCGGCGACCGAGTAGCTGCCGCTGTCCTGATATAGCTGCTCCATCCGCGTGGCAAAGGAGGTCAGCATATCCAGCCCGGTGGGAACCCGCGATCGTTGGACATAGCTGCTGTAGGACGGAACAG
>JBJXHB010000003.1:0-11247 GCA_046160725.1 Aquabacterium sp. | reverse complement strand
TATCGGCCAGGTCCAGCGGCCGGCCGTCAACGGCAAACGGGATGTCGCCCAGCGAGCTCAGCTCGAAGCCGGTGGCGGTGATGACGACATCGGCGTCCAGGTGGGCGCCGGACTTGAGCTGGATGCCACCGGGCGTGAAGCGCTCGATCTCGTCGGTGACGACGTCGGCCTTGCGCTGGGCCACCGCCTTGAACAGGTCCCCGTCGGGCAGGAAGGCCACGCGCTGCTGCCACGGCCGGTAGCGCGGCGTGAAGTGCCGGTCGACATCGGCCTGGCGGTCTGGGCCGAGGTGGGCCCTGACGGCCGCCAGCAGCTCCTGGCGCACGACGTCCGGCTGCGACCTGGCACGCTGCGCAAAGCGGCCTTGCTCCAGCAACACCTTGCGCCGCGCGATCTCGTGCACCCACTCGTCGGGCAGTTGCAGCTCGCGCAGCATGTTGACCAGGATGTCGATGTCGCGCCCGGAGCGGAACCAGGTCGGCGAGCGCTGCAGCATGGTCAGCTGCCGGCACTTGCCGGCGATGGCCGGCACCAGCGTGGCCGCGGTCGCGCCGGAGCCGATGACCACCACCCGCTTGTCGGCCAGGTCGAGGTCGTCCGGCCAGGTCTGCGGATGCACCACCCGGCCCTGGAAATCCCCCAGGCCCGGCCAGTCCGGCGTGTAGCCCTGGGCATGGCGATAGTAGCCCTGGCACATCCACAGGAACCGGCAGGTGATGACGAAGCGCTCCTGGCCGTCGCGCTCGACCCAGACATGCCAGAGCTTGTGCGGCGACGACCATTGCGCCCCCAGCACCTTGTGGCCGTAGCGGATGTGGGGCGCGAGGCCGTTCTCCTCGATCACCTCGCCCATGTAGTGCAGGATCTCGTCGGCGGTCGCGATGGCGGCCCGGCGCCAGGGCTTGAACCGGTAGCCGAAGGTGAACAGGTCGCTGTCGGACCGGATGCCGGGGAAGGTGTGCGTGACCCAGGTGCCACCGAAGGTGGGCTTGCTCTCCAGCACCGCAAACCGTGTGCCGGGCCGCTGGTGGGTGAGATGCCAGGCCGCGCCGACGCCGGAGATGCCGGCGCCGACGACCAGCACGTCCAGGTGCTCGGTTGGCGCAGCGGGCGCCGATGCCTGCGCGTCGGGCCCGACCGCCACGTTGTCGCCGAAGACGATGCTCATGCTGCCGCCCGCCCGGTCAATGGTCGAAGCGGATGACGTTGCGTGCGATGCCACCCTTCTTCAGTGCATTGAAACCTTCGTTGATCTGCTCCAGCTTCAGGTAGCCGGAAATCAACTGGTCCAGGTGCAGCCGCCCCTGCCGATAGAACTGCACAAGCCGCGGCATGTCGGTGCGGAAGCGGTTGCTGCCCATCATGCTGCCCTGGATGCGCCGCTCGCGCAGGAAGTCCACGCCGTGCAGCTCGATCTTGGTGCCGACCGGGATCATGCCGATGATGGTGGCCGTGCCGGCCGGGCGCAGCATCGAGAAACACTGCTCGGCGGTGACCTTCAGTCCGACACACTCGAAGGAATAGTCGACGCCGCCGCCGGTGGCCTCGATCACGCGCTTGGCGACATCGCCCTGGCTGGCGTCGATGACATCGGTGGCGCCGAAGGCTCGTGCCAGTGCCAGCTTGTCCGGGTCCATGTCGATGGCGACGATTCGGGCCGCGCCGGCGATCTGCGCCGCGTTGATGGCCGACAGCCCGATGCCCCCGCAGCCGGCCACCGCCACGCTGCTGCCGGGCTCGACCTTGGCGGTGCGGGTGACGGCGCCGTAGCCGGTGATCACGGCGCAGCCGATCAACGCGGCGCGGTCCATCGGCATCTCGTGGTCGATCTTGACCAGGGCGTGTTCGTGCACCAGCATCTGTTCGGCGTACCCGGACAGCTGCACCGCATGGTTCATCGGCTTGCCGCGCCAGCTCAGGCCGCGCGCCGGGCCCGGCAGCAGCTTGACCGTGGGCGTCGAGCAGATCGACAGATGCCCCGAGGTGCACCACTCGCAGTGGCCGCAGAACACCGACAGGCAGGTGATGACATGGTCGCCGGGCTGGACGTAGCTGACGTCCTCGCCCACGGCCTCGACCACGCCGGCGCACTCGTGCCCCAGTACCACCGGCAGGTGCGACGGGTACTTGCCCTCGATGAAATGCAGGTCGCTGTGGCACAGCCCGGTATAGGCGGTGCGGATCAGGACCTCGCGCCGGCCGGGCGGCGCGACGTCGATGTCCTCGATGGTCAGCGGCTGGTTCGGCGCATGCAGGACGGCGGCTTTCATGGGGCGGGCCTCGGGTCGGTGGATGGGTCAGTGATCGGCACCCGGGTCGCGGGTACCGAATCATCATAGGCCCGTCATCAGCCGCGTCTGTCACCGGCGCGGCGCCTCGGAAACCCTTGCCCGGGTGGACCGCCGCAGGGCGATGCCGCTTGGCGGCGGGGCACGCCGGCTGGCCTAAAGCGGCCGACTCCAGAACTGGCCGACCAGGTCGTGCCCAAAGCTGTGGTGCCGCTCCTCGGCATCGAGCCGAAAGCCCCGCGCCTCATAGATGCGCCGTGCCGACACCAGAATGTCGTTTGTCCACAGCACCATGCGGCGGTAACCCGCCTGCCGGGCAAAGCCGATGCAGGCGTCCACCAGGCGCGCCCCCAGGCCATGGCCACGCGCAGCCGGATCGACGTACAGCATCCGCAGCTGTGCCGTGCCTTCATCGGCATGGCGGACCACGAAGGCCGATCCGACCACCTGCCCGGCATGGTCGGCCACCCAGCAGCGCTCGAAACCCGGCTGGAAGTCGCGGATGAAGCGTGCCGCGATCTCGGCCACCAGGGCCTCGAAAGTCTGGTCCCAGCCGTACTCGGCCGCATACAGCCGGGCCTGGCCGCTGATGATCAGCCCGATGTCGCCGGGCATGGGGTCGCGCAGCCGGATGTCGGGCAACGGCCTGTCGTCATGCGAAGCTCGGCTTGATTGGATGGTCATCGATTCAGCCGCCGGTGGCCGCGGCCGCCACCGGCCGGGTGGGAGCCAAGGTCGACCATCCATGGAGGGCCAGCAGCCCCAGCAGCACGCCCGCCGCGACGGGCACGCCGATGACCAGGACCTCGACCAGGCCTGGGCCGCCGTCGGCCATGGTCGCTGGCGGCAGCCAGCGCCGCCCGTACATCAGCAACAGCAGGGGCGCCCTCAGCAGACCGGCCCGCACCAGCCGCCGGCTCGCACCGCCCAGGACAGCCGCGCCGGCCAGCAGGAACACGGCCGAGGCGACGAAGACCATGGTGAACACCGTCTCCGCGACCGGCGCCGCGGCCCCGAGGAGACCCGGCTGCAGCCGGTAGGGCAGCCAGGCCAGGCAGGCCAGGGCGAGCACGCCAGCGGCGATGCGGGCCCGGGCCGGCGCGCCGCCGTCCGGCGCATGTCCGCCCGGGCTGTGCACCCAGGGGATCAGCAGCACGCAGGCCAGGCCCAGCACGGCGTCCGTCATCAATGTCGCCGGGTAACCCCGCGCCTCGGTGGACACGCCGATCCAGGTCGCGGAATAGGCGATGTTCAGGTTGAGCAGGGCCATGTAGGCCGTGAACTGCGTGCCGGCCACGCGCGGCTGCGTCACATCCATGAAGATGGCCGAGCGCGTGCCGTACATCAGGCCCTGGGCCACCGCGTAGCTCAGCACCGCCGCCCACAGCGCCGTGACCAGCACCGCGGGCGCCACGGGGCGTGGGTTGGCGCCGGCGGCCACCGGCATCACCCAGCCCTGGCCCTGCAGCTGCACCATCAGGTACAGCGCCGGCAGACTCATCAGCGCGATGTAGACAGCCAGCGTGCGGCGACGTCCCAGCCGGTCGGACACGGCGCCGCCGACCACCATGCAGGCCGCGGCCAGCACCGACGTGCTCAGGCTCATCAGCGCAACCCGGTCGTTGTCCAGGCCCAGGTCCACCGCGAGGTTGGATTGCAGGGCCAGGCCCAGTGACATGGCGCCGGACGGCAGCAGGGCGAACGCCAGCGCAACGAAGGCGCCGCGCGTCTCCAGGAAGGCACGGAAGGCGTCGACGGCAAAGCTGCGCATCTCGCCGGCAGCGGCACGCCAACGCGGGACCCCGGCGACCACTTGCGGGCGCGCCGGCCCGGGCGGCTCGCGCATCGGCAGGACGACCAGCACGGTCACCAGGAGGATCGCACCGGCGACGAAGAAGAACGAGGGCTGGAAGCCGACATAGCCGCTGAGGAACAGCACGCCGGCGCCGCCCAACGCCTGGCCGATCGAGGCGCCGGCGAACATCAGGCCGTTGGCCAGGCCGCGCTCGTCCTCGGCCAGGGTGTTGCAGGCCAGGGCGTCGATGGCCACGTCCTGCATCGCGCCGAAGGTGTTGTGCACCAGCAGGATGCCGGTGAACAAGGCCAGTTGCGCCGGCAGGTCCAGCAGGCCGGTGGACAGCAGCGTGGCGGCCATCATCACCTGCGTGAACAGAATCCAGCCGCGGCGTCGGCCCAGCCGGTCCGACGCGAACACGTCGATCACCGGGCCGAAAGCCCACTTGAAGGCCCAGGGCAGGTACAGCGAGCCCACCAGTGCGCCGATGGCCGCCGGTCCGACATCCGCGCGGCGCAGCTGCGTCACGACCGCGACCGCCGCAAAGCCCAGCGGTATGCCTTCGGTCACGTAGAGCATGAAGAACGCGGCCAGCCGGCCGTGCCGCGAGGCGAGCAGATTGGGCAGGCGCATTCGGCAGTGTCGCATCTGCGCGATGGAGAATCATGGCCCGACCCGCCCACCGAGCCCACACGCGCCATGGCCGACACCGCCCTGTACGAGACGTCCATCCGCTCGCTTCCGCTGCTGGCGCGCGGCAAGGTCCGCGACAACTACGCGGTGGGCGAGGACCGCATCCTGATGGTCGCCAGCGACCGGTTGTCGGCTTTCGACGTGGTGATGGGCGAGCCCATCCCGGGCAAGGGGGCCCTGCTGACCCGCATGGCCCTGTTCTGGTTCCACCGCCTGGCCCATGTGCTGCCCAACCACCTGACCGGCGACGACCCGACCAGCGTGGTCACCGCCGACGAGGCACCGCAGGTGCGGGGCCGGTCGATGCTGGTGCAGCGCCTGCGGCCCCTGCCGGTCGAGGCCGTGGTGCGCGGCTACCTGGCCGGGTCCGGATGGAAGGAGTACCAGCAGACCGGCACCGTGTGCGGCGAGCCCCTGCCCGGCGGCCTGCAACTTGCCCAGCAATTGCCACAGCCGATCTTCACGCCCGCAACCAAGGCAGAGGCCGGCGCGCACGACGAGAACATCTCATACGCGGCCATGGCCGGCATCATCGGCGCCGGCCTGGCGCAGCAGGTGCGCGACGTCTCGCTGCGCCTGTATCAAGAGGCCGCCGCCTATGCCCTGAGCCGCGGCATCATCATCGCCGACACCAAGTTCGAATTCGGCCTGGCGCCCGACGGCACCCTGACTTTGATGGACGAGATCCTGACCCCCGACTCCAGCCGCTTCTGGCCCGTTGACGGGTATCGCGCTGGCTCCAATCCGCCGAGCTACGACAAGCAGTTCGTGCGGGACTGGTTGGAGACGGTAAAGATCGACGGCAGGGCTTGGAACAAGGCGGCGCCGGCGCCTGGGTTGCCCAAACCCGTCATTGATAGCACTGCCCAAAAGTACTATGAAGCAGCAGAGCGCCTGATTGAGGAGTGATTCAATGAAGTCAAGGCTACTAAGTCAGCTTAGAGAGTCGGCCCGCAACACAGCGGACCCGGTGCAGAAAGCACGCATCATCTGCCGAATTGCGATGCATCACGCGCGCCAAGGAGAAGTTGCACAAGCGCAGGAGTGCTTCAACGAGGTTCGAACTGCTTTCGGCGGGAGGTTTAACCCGGAAGTTGCCGCCATTCTCTTTGTTGCTGAAGGAGTTCTGGCGTTCTTCCAAGGGGATGAGTCACGAGCACTCGACCGCATGAGGCGCGGTTACGGCATAGCAAACTCAATGAATGCAGTGCACGCAAAAGCGCTCTGTGCTGCGTGGATGGCCCACCTTGCCTTCAATGAGAATCGGTACCCAGAAATGGTCCGCCTTCTTCGAGAGTCCCTCAACTCAAGCGCGAAGGACGATCACGCGGCTAGAGCCAGACTGTCACTCGTGCTGGCAGACGCCTTTCACTTCAGTGGCCGCTTTGATCGCGCTGCGCCCTGGTACACGGCTGCCCGCCTTCACGCTACCGCCGAGGGCGACGAGGCGACACTGAGCGCGCTCCTTCACAACATTGCAGCGTTTCGGGCTAGCAACCTAAGATTGGCTGGAGCCGTCTTGGCTGATGGAGAGGCGTCAAGGCATGCACTGCTGGAGGCGAAGTCTGCATTCAACTTCGATTCGGCCGTGGGCACCCTGTCCTTTGGTGGTCTGCTTCCACTTCTTCAGGCCCAGGTGATGTCAATGCGCGGCGATTTTGTGGAGGCACTTCAGATGCTCCATCGCATTGACGTGAATAGCCTTCCACCAAGACTTCAGGCCCAGTGCTGGGCCGAGTTGGCCTACTGTGAGGTCAGCACCGACTTGCCTGAGGCTGCACTTCAACACGCTGGACTTGCTGCAGATGGAATCACAACGACAAGAGACGCTGACGACCGGGCCTACGTCCACTCGCGGCTGGCTCTAGTCTTTGCAAAGCTACTAGATGAGTCTGCATCAAAGGAACACTCCGCGCTCGCGATCTATGAGACAGGTCGCCATCGCGGCGAACAGGCTGCCCTACTCGAGCAGTTGGTCGCAGAGTTCCCGGAAGCCGAATAAAAAACCCGGCCGAAGCCGGGTTTTGATCGTCAGGGCTTGTTGCCCGTCGGGAACGGCCACGCGGCCGCAGGGCTTAGCGCGGTTTTCGCAGCAGGGGCAGTAGGCGCTGGAGGCGCCTTCTTTGCTGCAGCCTTCTTTGTTGCCGGCTTCTTCGCCGCGGCCTTCTTCGCCGGGGCCTTCTTGGCCGCAACCTTCTTGGTAGCCGCCTTCTTGGTGGCGGGCTTTTTCGCGGCAGGCTTCGCAGCGGCCTTCTTCGCCGGAGCCTTCTTCGTTGCCGCCTTCTTCGCCGGGGCCTTCTTTGCCGCGGGTTTCGCGGCGGCCTTCTTGGCCGGGGCCTTCTTGGCCGGGGCGGCCTTCTTCGCAGTTGCCATTTCGATCTCCTTGATCAAGTTACGAAAGACGCCCGGTCGCTGAAGCTTCCGGGCCATTCACCGTCGCCGGCTTCCATGCTGGGCAGGGACGTCGACATCGGTGAACCGGTTTGCGGTACCGGCCGCTTCTGCGGCAGCCGTGTTTGACCGCGAATCTCTGCTGTTTGCCAAGGGATGTACGCCAGCTTCAGCGCCAGCGTCGTCAATCCCAGTTCAGGGCACCGCCCGTCTGATACTCGATCACACGGGTCTCGAAGAAGTTGCGTTCCTTCTTCAGGTCAATCATTTCGCTCATCCAGGGGAAGGGGTTCTCCTCGTTCGGGAACAAGGCTTCCAGGCCGATCTGTGTCGCGCGCCGGTTGGCGATGTAGCGCAGATAGCCTTTGAACATCGAGGCATTGAGCCCCAGCACCCCACGAGGCATGGTGTCCTCGGCATAGCGGTACTCCAGCTCGACCGCGCGCATGAACAGCGCCCGGATCTCGGCCTTGAACTCGGCCGTCCACAGGTGCGGGTTCTCGAGCTTGATGGTGTTGATCAGGTCGATGCCGAAATTGCAGTGCATGGACTCGTCACGCAGGATGTACTGGTACTGCTCGGCCGCACCCGTCATCTTGTTCTGCCGGCCCATCGACAGGATCTGCGTGAAGCCGACGTAGAAGAACAGGCCCTCCATCAGGCAGGCGAACACGATCAGCGACCGCAACAGGGTCTGGTCCGCCTCCGGGGTGCCGGTCCGGAAGTTCGGGTCCATCACCGCATCGATGAAGGGGATGAGGAACTCGTCCTTCTCGCGTATGCAATCGACCTCGTGATACGCGTTGAAGATCTCGCCCTCGTCCAGGCCCAGCGACTCCACGATGTACTGATAGGCGTGGGTGTGGATCGCCTCCTCGAAGGCCTGGCGCAACAGGAACTGCCGGCACTCCGGCGCCGTGATGTGGCGGTAGGTACCGAGCGTGATGTTGTTCGCCGCCAGCGAGTCCGCCGTGACGAAGAAGCCGAGGTTGCGCTTGATGATGCGGCGCTCGTCGTCGGTCAGGCCGTTGGGGTCCTTCCAGGTCGCGATGTCCCGCGACATGTTGACTTCCTGCGGCATCCAGTGGTTGGCGCAGGAGGAGAGGTACTTCTCCCAAGCCCACTTGTACTTGAAAGGCACCAACTGGTTGACGTCGGTCTGGCCGTTGATGATGCGTTTCTCGGCGGCATTGACACGCCGCGCCGAGGCCTGCACCACCTGGGTGGCCGCTGCGGCCAACGTCGGCCGCACTGGCGCGCTGGTGGTCACCGCACGCGCCTGGGCCGAAACCTGTGCCACCGGCGTCAGCATCGGAGCCGGCAACGTCGGGGCCGGCATCGACGAAGGGACGGGGGAGAAGCGCTCAACCTGCTTCGATGCCGGGGCCGGCATGGCAGGGTTCGGTGCAGTGATCAACGGCGGGGAGTTGACTTCGTCTTCCCAGACCAACATGTGTGCGCTTCCTAAGGCAATTGATTATCGGAGTGTGGTGTTCCAACACCAAGCACTTCTTGACAACCGGCGCGCGCTGTTGTTGCGAGCATGCATCGCTAACATGAATACGGCGCGTACGGTTTCGGACTGTGGGGTGCGACCTGTCTGCTGAGCCCGGTTGCCTACTGGCAGGCCTCGCAAGTCGGGTCGTCGACACCACAGAACTTGATGTCGGTGGCCGGCGCCTCGGCGGCCTGGGTGCGGGCCTGTGCGGCCGCCTTCTCAAGCGCCGACATCGAGCCGCTGCCGCCAGGCACGGCGTTCAAGGTGCCACTGGTGACGGTGGACTTCTCGACCTGGGTCGCGCTGGTGGTGCGCAGGTAATAGGTGGTCTTGAGGCCGCGCAGCCAGGCCAGCTTGTAGACGTCGTCGAGCTTCTTCCCGGACGCCCCAGCCATGTAGATGTTGAGCGACTGCGCCTGGTCGATCCACTTCTGGCGCCGCGCGGCCGCCTCGACCAGCCACTGCGGCTCGACCTCGAAGGCGGTGGCATACAGCTGCTTGATCTCGGCCGGAACCCGGTCGATGCGGCTCAGGCTGCCGTCGAAGTGCTTGAGGTCCATCACCATCACGTCGTCCCAGAGGCCGAGGCGCTTCAGGTCGCGGACCAGGTACTCGTTGACGATGGTGAACTCGCCCGACAGGTTGGACTTGACCGACAGGTTGCCGAAGCACGGCTCGATGGAGGCATCGACACCGATGATGTTGGAGATGGTGGCGGTCGGTGCGATGGCCACGCAGTTGGAGTTGCGCATGCCGTGCTGCGCGATGCGCTGGCGCAGGCTGGACCAGTCCAACGATTCGGACCGGTCGACCTCGACATGGCCACCGCGCTCGCGCTGCAGCAGGTCCAGGGTGTCGTGCGGCAGGATGCCCTGGTCCCAGAGCGAGCCGCGGTAGCTGGAGTAGCGTCCGCGTTCCTGGGCCAGCTCGGTCGACGCCCAGTAGGCCTGATAGCAGACGGCCTCCATGGACCGGTCCGCGAACTCGACGGCCTGCGGCGATCCGTACGGCACCCGCAGCTGGTACAGCGCATCCTGGAAACCCATGATGCCCAGGCCCACCGGGCGATGCCGCAGGTTGGAGTCGCGGGCCTTGCGCACGGCGTAGTAGTTGATGTCGATCACGTTGTCGAGCATGCGCATGGCCACCGCGACCGTGCGCTTGAGCTTGTCGTGGTCGATCGCGCCGCCCTTCAGGTGCTGCGCCAGATTGACGCTGCCCAGGTTGCACACCGCGATTTCGCTGTCACTGGTGTTGAGCGTGATCTCGGTGCACAGGTTGGACGAGTGCACCACGCCGGCATGCTGCTGCGGCGAGCGCAGGTTGCAGGCGTCCTTGAAGGTGATCCAGGGGTGCCCGGTCTCGAACAGCATGGACAGCATGCGCCGCCAGAGGTCCTTGGCCGGGATCCGCTTGAACAGCTTCAGCTCGCCGCGGTCGACCTTGTCCTCATACCCGACATAGGCCTTCTCGAAGGCCAGGCCGAACTTGTCGTGCAGGTCCGGACAGGTGGAGGGCGAGAACAGCGTCCACTGTCCACCCTCGATCACACGGCGCATGAACAGGTCGGGTATCCAGTTGGCGGTGTTCATGTCGTGCGTGCGCCGACGGTCGTCGCCGGTGTTCTTGCGCAGCTCCAGGAACTCCTCGATGTCCAGGTGCCAGGTCTCCAGGTAGGAGCAGACCGCGCCCTTGCGCTTGCCGCCCTGGTTCACCGCGACCGCGGTATCGTTCACCACCTTCAGGAAGGGCACGACGCCCTGGCTCTTGCCGTTGGTGCCCTTGATATAGCTGCCCAGGGCACGCACGCGGGTCCAGTCGTTGCCCAGGCCGCCAGCGAACTTGGACAGCAGCGCGTTCTCCTTCAGCGCCTCATAGATGCCGTCCAGGTCGTCGGCGACGGTCGTCAGGTAGCAGCTGGAAAGCTGCGAGCGCAAGGTGCCGGAGTTGAACAAGGTCGGCGTGCTGGACATGAAGTCGAAGCGGCTGAGCACGTCGTAGAACTCGATGGCCCGCGCCTCACGGTCGATTTCGCCCAGCGCCAGGCCCATCGCCACGCGCATGAAGAAGGCCTGCGGCAACTCGATGCGGACATCTTCCTGGTGCAGGAAGTAGCGGTCGTACAGGGTCTGCAGGCCCAGGTAGTCGAACTGCAGGTCGCGCTCGGCCTGCAGCGCCGCACCCAGGCGCGCAAGGTCGTACTGCTGCAGCCGGGGGTCCAGCAGTTCGGCCTGCACGCCGCGGCGGATGAACTGCGGAAAGTAGTCGGCATAGCGCGCCGCCATGGCGTCCTGCGCCACCTGCTCACCCAGCACCTCCTTGCGGATCGTGTGCAGCAGCAGGCGCGCCGTGGCCCGCGAATAACCCGGGTCCTTCTCGATCAGCGTGCGCGACGCCAGGATGGTCGCCTTGAACACCTCGTCGATCGGCACGCCGTCGTAGAGGTTGCGCCGCGTCTCGGCAAGGATCGGCTGCGCCGAGACCTCATCGCCCAGGTCGCGGCAGGCCGCCTCCACCAGGCCCTTCAGTTCCGCATGATCCAGGGGCACGCGCCGGCCGGCGTCCAGCACATGCAGGACCGG
>JBJXHB010000002.1:0-6675 GCA_046160725.1 Aquabacterium sp. | reverse complement strand
ATGGCGTCCACCTGCGTGTCGGCCAGCAGCCCTTCGTAGCTGCCATGCGTCCGGGGGATGCCGAACTCGCCGGCGAAGGCGGCTGCCTTGGCGGCGTCGCGGCTGGCCACGGCCACCACCTGCACGTCGCGGCTGGGGGCCACGTCACGGACGAACTGGCGGGCGATGTTGGCGGCGCCGAGAACGCCGATTCGCAGGGGCGGGGCAGCAGCAGATGACATGGCGATTCGACTGAAGCGGCGGTGCGGGCATTCTGTCGCAGCCCGGCCGCGCGCCAAGGCATCGGGCCATAGGCCCGGCAGGCCTACAAGCTGCCGCTGATGCGCAGCTTCTCCAGCCGCAGCGCGAGCAGCTGCTCGCCCTCGGTCAGCTTCTGGCGCAGCTCACGGGCGCGGGCCTCGTCGGTGCAGGCGGCCAGCTCGCGGCGCTGCGCGGCCAGGCGGTTCATCAGCTCGACCTCGGCCGGCACCACGCCCGCGTCCTTGAGGATCTTGAAGCCCATGCGGAACTCCGCCGGCGTCTGCTCGTAGCCCTCGCCGAAGTCCAGCGGCTTGCCATAGCTGGGCGCGGCCTTGAGCTCGCCGGCGGCCTCGGCGTCGCGCAGCGAGCGCCCGATGTGGTCGTCCAGCAGTTGCAGCCGCTGGATGCGCTTGTCTTCTGCCGCCGACCCGCTCACTGGACGACCCTCCGCGCTGCGCGCTGCGGGATTCGCGCTTGGGAGCGGCCCGGCGCGCTCATGGTGTCACCTCCAGTTGCTCCGCCCAGTGCCGGGTCAATGGCGTGGCCGGCTTGGCGGCCAGGCGCTCATGCAGCACCGCGCGGCCGGCGGCACGGGCGCGGCCGCCGGCATGCGCCGCGCAGGCCATCAGCGTCTGGTCGATGACGTCGCGCTGCGCATGGCTGCCGCCAAAGCGCTGGGCCTGGGCCCGCACCGCATACAGCGCCGTGGCGGCAGCGTCATGGTCGCCGCGCGAATGGGCCAGCAGCCCGCGCGCCAGCGGTATGCCGACCTCGCGCGCCATGGCCAGGTTGGCATGCTGCTGGCGCTGCGGCGCCAGCACCTGCTCGGCGCAGCGCGCCAGCCAGGCCTCCGCGCCGGTGATGTCGCCCGCGGCCAGCAGGGCCAGCAGCGCGTGCGCGTCGTTGAACGCATAGTGGCCGGCCTGCGACGCGTCGAGCGACCAGCCCTCCAGCAGCGCGCGGGCCTGGGCCGCCATGTCGTGGCCCAGCAGGTGCAGCCGCCACAGCAGGGCCGCCGCGTCCACCCGCTGCAGCGTGATCTGCAGCGCCGGGCCGCTGAGGTGCTTGTCGATGATGCGCATCACGCCGGGCACGTCCAGCCCCTCCAGCCGGAACAGCGCCTGATGCCACCACAGGTGGCCAGAGAAGCCGTTGCCCTCGGCCCAGGCCGGCTGGTGCTGGCGCAGCCAGGCGCTGCCCTCGTCGTGGCGGCCCTGCATCTCCATCACATGGGCCACCGCATGCACCGCCCAGGGCGCCCGCGGCTCGATCTGCAGGGCGCGGCGGCCCACCTCCTCGGCCTGCGGATACAGGTTGCATTCCTCCAGCCCGAAGGCCTGCAGCGCCAGCACATGCGCATACAGCGGGTCGTCGGCCGACCAGGCCGGCAGCGCGCGCGCCGGCCGCAGCCGCAGGCCGGCGGCGTCGCCGCGGTAGAAGTCCCACAGCTGCGCCCACTGCAGCGCCAGCGCGTCGCGCGGCTGGTCCAGCAGCAGCTCGTCCCAGGCCCGGCAGGCCGCCGCCCAGCGGCCCTCGGCCAACAGCAGCAAGGCGCTGATATGGGCCCGCTCGCCGGCCGGCGCGCCGGCCTCGCGCAGCTGCGCATCGCGCAGGTGCGCTTGAGCCTGCGCCACCATGCCGGGCTCGGTCAGGCTGAGCAGGAAACCCGCCTTCATCGCATGCGGCAGGGCCCACAGCGGGTCGGCCGCGATGGCCCGGTCCAGGTCGGGCAGCGGTACGTCGTAGAAGGACATCATCCGCCACAGCGCCTGCTGCGCGGCATCCAGCGCGGCACGCGAGCTGGTGCCGGTGGCGATGCCTCGCGGGTCGGCCAGCGTCATGCGGCGGGAATGTACGCGAGCCCCGCAGCGTTCATGGCCGCGGCCAGGCCAGCCCGGTCGTCAGCTCCGGCCGCAGCTTCTCCCAGGCGCGGGCGATCTGCAGCACCTTGAGGTCGGCATGCCGCTTGCCGGCGATCTGCAGGCCGATCGGCAACCCGGCAGGGTCGAAGCCGGCGTTGATGCTGACAGCGGGCTGCTCGCTCATGTTGTACGGCAGCGTGAAGGCGATGTGCTCCAGCGGCGCGTCCGGGTCGTTGGTGGGGCCGGCCCATTCGGCCGGGTAGGTGACGATGGGTGCGGTCGGCGACAGCAGGGCGTCGTAGCCGCGCAGGGCGGCCACGCCGGCCTCGCGCAGCGCGCCCATCTGGCTGTAGCCGTCGAACACCTGCGCCGCGGTGAAGCCCGCCGCGCGCTCGACCCATTGCCGGATGTAGGGCAGCACCAGCGCCTGGCGCTGCGGCGGCAGCTTGACGAGATCCAGGTAGGACCGCATGCGCCAGAAGCGGTCCATGCCGTCGATCATCGAACGGTCGCAGAAGGGCCGCACCTCCTCGACGATGGCGCCGGCGGCCTCGAAGGCACGCGCCGCGGCGACGATGGCGTCGCGCACCGCCGGCTGCACGGCCAGGCCCCAGCCGGCGTCCAGGTGCAGGCCCAGGCGCAGGCCCTTCAGGTCGATGTCCAGGTGGCTCCAGTCGATGTCGGCCGGTGGCAGGCTCATGCTGTCGCGCTCGTCCGGGCGGGCCAGCGCGGCCATCAGCAACGCGGTGTCGGTGACGGTGCGGGTCATCGGCCCGGCGACGCGGCCGGCGAAGGGCGGCTTGATCGGCAGCCGGCCCAGGCTGGGCTTGAGGCCCACCAGCGCGCACCAGCCGGCGGGCAGGCGCACCGAGCCGCCGATGTCCGTGCCCACGTGCAGCGGGCCGTAGCCGGCGGCGCCGGCAGCACCGGCACCGGCGCTGCTGCCGCCGGGGTTGAGCGCCAGGTTCCACGGGTTGCGCGCCAGCTTGTGGAAGCTGGACAGGCCGGACGACAACATGCCCCAGTCCGGCATGGTGGTCTTGGCCAGCAGCACGCAGCCGGCCTCCTTCCAGCGCGCGGCGGGCGGCGCGTCCTCGGCCGCGGGCACCAGCTCGGTGGCGGCGGTGCCGCCGGGCACCGGGCAGCCGGCGGTGGCAATGTTCTCCTTCAGCGTGCCGGGCACGCCGTCCAGCGGCGACAGCGGCTGGCCGCGCTGCCAGCGCGCCTCGCTGGCCCGGGCCTGGGCCAGCGCCGCGTCCGGGTCGTAGGCCCACAGCGCGTTCAGCCGCGGCTCCCAGGCCGCGATGTGGTCGATGACGTCGCGCACCGCCTCCACCGGCGACAGCTCGCCGTTGCGGTACAGACGCGACAACTCGGCAGCAGACAGGTCATGCGGTGCGGTCAAGGCGGTCTCCGGTGGGCGTGGCACCCATTCTGAGCCGCCCCGTGCGTCGTGGCGCCGCAACGCCCGCGCGAAGGCACCGATGCCGGTATCCGACGCCGCTGGTCATACTGCCCGCCACCCTGTCCAACCGCATCCGCCCATGCCCATGAAGCACCGCCATCTGACCGCGCCCGCCGCCCTGACCGCCATCGCCGCCGCCCTCATGGCCCCGGTCACGGTGCAGGCCCAGACCGCCACCGACAGCGCCGCCTCTGAGCGCGTCACCGTCGTCGGCAGCCGCCGCCCCGCGGCCAGCCGCTCGGATGTCGAGTCGGCGCTGCCTCTGGATGTCTATTCGCTGGCCAAGCAGGTGGAAAGCGGCGGCCAGTTCGACCTCGGCCAGACCCTGCAGTTCGTCTCGCCGTCTTTCAACTCCACGCGCCAGACCGGTGCCGACGGCGCCGACCTGATCGACTCTGCGGCGCTGCGCGGGCTGAGCTCGGACCAGACGCTGGTGCTGGTCAACGGCAAGCGCCGCCACACCGTGGCGCTGGTCAACATCTTCGGCGCGCGCAACCGCGGCTCCACCGGAACCGACATGAACTCGCTGCCGATGCTGGCGGTGGACAACGTGCAGGTGCTGCGCGATGGCGCGTCGGCCCAGTACGGCTCGGACGCCATCGCCGGCGTCATCAACGTGCAGCTCAAGAAGCGCGCCGGCTGTGAGGCTGTGCTGGGCGCCGGGCAGTACTCGGCCGGCGACGGCAACAACGTGCTGGCCAGCGCCTACTGCGGGCTGACGCTGGGCGGTGGCGTGCTCGGCATCACCGGCGAGAACCAGTACCGCGGTCGCTCGAACCGGGCCGACGCCGGCAACCCGCGCATCATCGGCGACACCCAGATGCGCAACCAGACGCTCTACCTCAACGGCGAATGGAAGGCCCTGGGCGGCGCGGTCTATCTGGTCGGCGGCAACCAGGACCGCCGGGCCTCGTCGGGCGCCTTCGCGCGCGGCGGCATCGGCAGCGGCGACATCCCGTCGCGCAACTCCGCGGCCATGTACCCGGACGGCTTCGTGCCCTTCATCAACGGCGACATCATCGACCGCTACCTGATCGCGGGCTGGAAGGGCGATGTGGCCGGCTGGACGCTGGACCTGTCGCGCACCGAGGGCCGCAACCGCATGCGCTATGACATCAGCCGCACGCTCAATGCCTCGATCGCCAACCTGGACCTGCTCAATGGCGGCGCGGGCGTCAGCGCGAGCAAGTTCGACGCCGGCGGCTTCGCGTTCTCGCAGGGCACGACCAACGTCGACCTCAGCCGATTCTTCAGCGGCCTGATGGGCGGCACCAACGTCGCCCTTGGTGCCGAGGCGCGCGACGAGCGCTACATCATCTCCGCCGGCGAGGCCGGCTCCTATGTCGACGCCGACGGCGTTGGCGTCGGCGGCAATGCCGGCAGCCAGGGTTTCCCGGGCTTCCAGCCCGGCGACGCCACCGACAAGCGGCGCAACAGCCACGCGGTGTATGTCGAGCTGGAGTCCACGCCGATGCCCGGCCTGACGACCCAGGTCGCGCTGCGCAACGAGCGCTTCAGCGACTTCGGCAGCACCACCAACGGCAAGCTGGCGGCCAGCTTCAAGGCCAGCCCCAACCTGCTGCTGCGCGGCGCGGTGAGCACCGGCTTCCGCGCGCCCAGCCTGCAGCAGGTCCATTTCTCGTCGACCTTCACCGACTTCATCAGCGGCCAGCCGCTGGACGTGGTGCTGGCGCCCAACGGCGGCGCCATCGCCAACGCGGCCGGGATCCCCAAGCTGAAGCAGGAGGAGTCGCGCAACGCCACGCTGGGCATCACCTTCAGGCCGGCCAAGGACATCGGCGTCACGCTGGACGCCTACCGCATCGCGATCCGCGACCGCATCGTGCTGTCCGGCCGCTTCGACGAGAACAACTTCCCGGCGCTGGGCACCATCCTGCGCAACCTGGGCGTGGGCCAGGCGCAGTTCTTCGTCAACTCGGTGGACACCACCACCACCGGCTTCGACCTCACGGTCTCGCACAACATGGCGCTGGCCGGCGGCCGGCTCGGGACCTTCCTGGCCTACAACCAAGGCAAGACGCGCGTCACCAAGGTGAATGCGCCCGCCGCGCTGCAGGGCTTCGAGGACGTGCTGCTGTCCGAGCGCGAGCGGCTGTTTCTGGAGCAGGGCGGCCCCAACCGCAAGGCCACGCTGGCCTTCGAGTACACGCAGGGGCGCTTCAGCGGCGACTTCAAGATCATCCACTTCGGCGCACAGACGCTGGGCACCTTCTCGGGCACCGTCAACGGCGTGCCCAACGCCTACTACGCGCCCAAGACCTCGGCCGACCTGGGGCTGTCGTTCGAGGTCATGAAGAACGTCCGTGTCTCTGCGGGGGGCAACAACATCTTCAACGTCAAGCCGAGCAAGCAGGATGCCAACGAGACCGACAACGGCCACATCCACGACAGCGTGCAGTTCGGCCTGAACGGGGCGTCGTACTTCCTGCGCATGCACGCGAAGTTCTGACGGGCGAGCCCTGGTGGGTGGAGGTCCGCCGGCGGCGTCGAGGCATCGGCGCGCGCGCGGGGTGGGGGCCGGCCACCTCCGCTCATGTCCCCCGGGCCCGCTGCGCGGGCCCTCCTCCTTGACTTCGCTGCGGTGGCCGGCCCCCACCCCGTGCGTGCAACGCAGGGGGCCCCCAGCGGTCCGGCGTCAACCCCGGTCCAGGGTCAACCTACGTCTCCATGCATCCGCCGCCACCGATGTGCCCGGCCTTGGGTGCCGGCCGGCCACCGCAGCGAAGTACAAGGGGGAGGTGTCGGCCGCAGGCCGACGCCGGCGGACATGAGCGGAGGTGGCTGGCCGGCGCCCGAGGCTCGCGCCGACGTCGCGAGGTCGGGTCCCCGCTACGCCACCGCCCGCATCGCCTGCATGCCCCGCGCCCACTTCGCAAACGCCGCCATCTGCGCCGTGACAAAGCCACGGGTGGCCTCGTCGGTACAGGCGCCAGCGGCGTCGAACTTGGTCTGGGCATTGCCGATGAAGACCTCCGGCTTGGCCATCACCATCAGCCCGCTGGCGGTCAGCGTGCGGCGCAGGTCGTACTGAACCCGCGCGCCGCCCAGCGGCCCGCCGGAGGCGCTGAGGATGGCCGCCGGCATGCC
>JBJXHB010000001.1:0-6180 GCA_046160725.1 Aquabacterium sp. | reverse complement strand
CGTGGACCCGGTGCACTTCGGCCTGGTCATGGTGCTCAACCTGATGATCGGCCTGCTGCACCCGCCCATGGGCATGGTGCTGTTCGTGCTGGCGCGGGTGGCCAAGCTGAGCGTGGAACGCACCACCATGGCCATCTTGCCGTGGCTGGTGCCGTTGCTGATCGCGCTGGTGATACTGACCTACGTGCCGGCAATCTCGCTGTTCCTTCCCAGGCTGGCTGGCCTCTGACGCGCAACCGCCGCCGCACCGCCATGGCCCGCATCACCGAGATCGACCTGCTGCGCGTGGATCTGCCGCCGCCGGTGCCGCGCAGCGACGCGATCCAGAGCTTCGTCGTGCAGGAGACGCCGATGGTGCGCATCCGCTGCGACGACGGCAGCGAGGGCCTGGGCTACAGCTACACCATCGGCACCGGCGGCTCGTCGGTGATGGCGCTGCTGCGCGACCACCTCGGGCCACGCCTGATCGGCCGCGACCCGGCGCTGGTCGAGCAGATTGGCCGCGACCTGTTGTTCGCCACCCATGCCACCAGCGTGGGCGCCATCACCGCGCTGGCGCTGGCCGCGGTGGACACCGCGCTGTGGGACTGGCGCTGCCGCCGCGACGGCCAGCCGCTGTGGCGCGCCGCCGGCGGGGCGCGAGACCGCACGCCGGTATACACCACCGAGGGCGGCTGGCTGCATCTGCCGGTGGAGACGCTGGTGCGCGAAACGCTGGCAGCGCGCGACGCGGGCTTCCGTGGCGCCAAGCTCAAGGTCGGCAAGCCGCACCTGAGCGAGGACGTGGCACGGCTGCGCGCGGTGCGGCAGGCGGTGGGCGATGGCTTCGAGATCATGGTCGACGCCAACCAGTGCTTCACGCTCAGCGAGGCGTTGCGCCGCGCGCCGGCCTATGCGGATATCGGCATCGCCTGGCTCGAGGAGCCGCTGCCGGCCGACGACATCACCGGCCATGCGCGCCTGGCGGCCGCCAGCGCGGTGCCGATCGCGGTCGGCGAGTCGCTGTATTCGCCGGCGCAGTTCGCGGCCTACATCCAGCAGGGCGCGGCCTCCATCATCCAGGTGGATGTGGCGCGCATCGGCGGCATCACGCCGTGGCTGAAGGTGGCCCACATGGCCGAGGCCTTCAACCTGGCGGTGTGCCCGCACTTCCTGATGGAGCTGCACGTCTCGCTGACCGCCGCCTGCCCGGCCGGAACCTGGGTCGAATGGATTCCACAGCTCGACGCCGTGGCCGACAGCCGCGTCGCGGTGGTCGACGGCCATGCCGTGGCGCCGGACACCCCGGGCCTGGGCATCGCCTGGCGTTGGGACGAGATCGACCGCCGCGCCGGCGAACGCTGCACACTGCGCTGACCCGCACCGCACCTTCATCCCTCCACCCCACGACACGACCACCATGAGCCAACGTCTGCAGGGCAAGACCGCCTTCATCACTGCCGCCGGCCAGGGCATCGGCCGCGCCGTGGCCGAGGCCTTCGTGCGCGAGGGCGCGCAGGTCATCGCCACGGACCTGAACACCGACCTGCTGGCGGGCCTGCAGGGCCGGGCCGGCGTCACCGTGGAGCGGCTCGACGCCCGCGATGCCGCGGCCATCGCCGACGCCGCGCGGCGCCACACCGGCGTGGACATCCTGTTCAATGCCGCGGGCTTCGTCCACCATGGCACGGTGATGGACTGCACCGAGGAGCAGTGGGACTTCGCCTTCGACCTCAACGTGCGCTCGATGTACCGCACCATCAAGGCCTTCCTGCCGGCCATGCTGGCGCGCGGCAACGGCTCGATCATCAACATCGCGTCGGGCGCCTCCAGCGTCAAGGCGGCGGCCAACCGCTTCGTCTACGGCGCCAGCAAGGCCGCGGTGATCGGCCTGACGAAGTCGGTGGCGCTGGACTACATCCAGCAGGGCGTGCGCTGCAACGCCATCTGCCCGGGCACCATCGAGTCGCCGTCGCTGCGCGACCGCATCGCCGCGCTGTCCCGGTCGTCCGGCAAGACCCTGGCCGAGGTCGAGGCCATGTTCATCGCCCGCCAGCCGATGGGCCGCCTGGGCACCGTCGACGAGGTCGCCGCGCTCGGCGTGCACCTGGCCGCCGACGAGTCGCGGTTCACCACCGGCGCCATCCACATGATCGACGGCGGCTGGTCGCTCTGACCTGCCGCATCGTCCAACCCGCTTTCCACCTCACCCACACCTGAGACCACCATGCGCCTGCTCCGCCACGGCCCCCGCGCCAATCCCCGCCCCGCCCTGCTC
Source organism: Aquabacterium sp. (assembly GCA_046160725.1). Taxonomy (GTDB): domain Bacteria; phylum Pseudomonadota; class Gammaproteobacteria; order Burkholderiales; family Burkholderiaceae_C; genus JBJXHB01. The sequence continues at coordinate 3,923 of JBJXHB010000001.1, read as the reverse complement.
GACGGCCAAGGCCGCGTGCGCGACCTCAGCCCGCTGCTGCCGGATATCACCGGTGCCACGCTGTCACCTGCCGGCCTGGCCGCGCTGCGCAGCGTGGACACATCCACCCTGCCCGTCGTCGAGCAGGGCACGCTTCAGGTGCCCTGGGCCGGCTGCGGCAAGTTCATCGCCATCGGCCTGAACTATGCAGACCATGCGGCCGAGGCCGGCATGCCCATACCCAAGGAGCCGATCATCTTCATGAAGGCGCTGTCGTCCATGGTCGGCGCCGACCATGACGTGGTGCTGCCGCAGGGCAGCGTCAAGTCGGACTGGGAGTGCGAGCTGGGCGTGGTCATCGGCAGCCGGGCACGCTATGTGTCCGAGGCCGATGCGCTGAAGCACGTGGCCGGCTACTGCGTGGTCAACGATGTCTCCGAGCGCGAGTACCAGCTCGAGCGCGGCGGCACCTGGGACAAGGGCAAGGGCTGCGACACCTTCGGCCCGGTCGGCCCCTGGATGGTGACGGCCGACGAGGTGGTCGACCCGCAGGCCCTGCACATGTACCTGGAGGTCAACGGCCACCGCTACCAGAACGGCAGCACCAAGACCATGATCTTCACGGTGGCTCAGCTGGTGAGCTATGTCAGCCGCTTCATGACGCTGGAGCCGGGCGACTGCATCACCACCGGCACGCCGCCCGGCGTGGGCTCGGGCATCAAGCCGGTGCCGGTGTTCCTGAAGGCCGGCGACGTGATGAAGCTGGGCATCGCCGGGCTGGGCGAGCAGTGCCAGAAGGTGGTGGCCTGGGACCCGGCGGCCATCGACGCCTGATCGCCCCGGCATGGCAGCGCCCCCGGCGACCCACACACGCAGCGTGCTGCTGCCCGGCGGCGCGCGCTGCCGGGTGCCGCGCCATGTGCAGCGCATCGACGTGCGCAGCACCCACGGCTGGCAGCTGCGCCTGGGCCAGCCGACTCGGTTCTTCTCCGACAGCCTGTTCGGTGGCCCGCGCCCGGCGCTGGCCGCGGCCGTGAAGGCCCTGCGCCAGCGCCTGCGCGAGCAGCCCGCGCCGACCGGCCTGCACCGCGTGGCCAGCCGAGGCAAGCAGAACGGCCTGCCCGCGGGCATCAGCGGGCCGATCCTGCGCCGCCGCGCGGACCGCCGGTCGCATGAGTGCCACTTCTCCGTGCTGCTGCCGCGCTGGGGTGCGCCCCCCAAGCGCCGCAGCGTCTACATCGCCAACGAGCGGACCTGGAGCGCCGACAAGTACCACGACGCGCTGGACCGCGCCATCCTGCTGCGCGCCGAGGCCGAAGCGCTGTGCCAGATCGCCGCCGACACCGCCGCCCGCGCCACCGCCCGCCGGCTGAGGCCGGCAGCCGTGGCCCGCTGAACCCGAAACCACGTCCGCACTTTGAGGAGCCCCCCGATGATCCGAATCCCGACACTCGCCGCCCTGCTGGTCGCCGCCGTGCTGAGCGCCTGCAGCCATGCACCGACCGCACCGCCGGCACCGCCGGCACCACCGCTGGCCACCGGCGCGCCGCAGTCCCTCCTCTGGGTCGGCAACAGCTTCTTCTATTACAACAACAGCCTGCACGGGCACTTCGGCCGCTTCGTGTCGTCGGCCGGGGCCCAGGTGCGTGGCACCTCGGTGACGATCAGCGGCTCGGGCATGGACTGGCACGACCTGCCTTCGCTGCTGCGTCCTGGCGGCATCGGCCGCTACTCCTTTGTCGGCGACAACGAGATCCGCTTCAACCCGCCCGGCCGGCAGTTCGACACCGTGATCCTGATGGACTGCAGCCAGTGCCCGGTCCATCCGCAGCTCAAGCAGGCCTTCCACGACACGGTGCGCCGCAATGCCGAGATCGCGCGCGCCCAGGGCGTGCGGCCGGTGCTGTTCATGTCCTGGGCCTACAAGGACAAGCCGGAGATGACTGAACAGCTGGCCGCCGAGTACACCGCAGCGGGCCGCGCCAATGGCGCGCAGGTGATCCCGGTCGGCCTGGCCTTCGCGCGTGCCATCGCACTGCGACCGGACGTGGAGCTGTACGTGGCCGACAAGCGACACCCCAGCCTGGCCGGCACCTACCTGGCCGCCGCCACCACCTATGCCGCGCTCTTTGACCGCAACCCGATGAGCGCCACCGACACCGCCGGCCTGCCGGCCGACCTGGCGCGCACGCTGCGCCAGGCGGCCTGGGACGCGGTGCAGGCCTACAAGTCGCGCTGACCCCCGCGCGCCCCACCGATGAACACCACCACATCCGCGGTCATCCGCATCCACCCCGACGACAACGTCGTCATTGCCCGCCGGCAGCTGATCGGTGGCACCGTGCTGCCCGGCGAAGGCACCAGCGTCAGCGGCCTGGTGCCGGCCGGCCACAAGGTCGCCGTGCGGGCCATCGCCGTTGGCGAGCCGGTGCGCCGCTACGGCCAGATCATCGGCATGGCGACGCAGGCGATCGCGCCGGGCCAGCATGTGCACACCCACAACCTGGCCTTCGCCGAGTTCGCCCGCGCGCACGCGCCGGGCGTGGACGCGCGGCCGACAGCCTATGTCGACCAGCCCGCCCACTTCGATGCCATCGTGCGCGAGGACGGCCGCATCGCCACCCGCAACTACATCGGCATCCTGACCAGCGTCAACTGCTCGGCCACTGCGGCGCGGGCCATTGCCGACCGCTTCCGGCGCGATGTCTTCCCCGAGGCGCTGGCCGACTATCCCAACGTCGACGGCGTGGTCGCGCTGACCCATGGCATGGGCTGCGCTACCGCCAGCGACGGTGAAGAGTTGCTGGTCCTGCGCCGCACATTGGGCGGCTACGCACGCCACCCCAACTTCGCGGCCGTGCTGGTGGTCGGCCTGGGCTGCGAGACCAACCAGATCCAGGGCCTGGTGGCGCAGGAGGGCCTGCAGGAGGGCGCCAAGCTGGCGCTGTTCAACATCCAGGACAGCGGCGGCACCTCCAGGACCGTGGCGCGTGGCGTGGACCTGGTCAAGGCCATGCTGCCAGCGGCCAACCGCGTGCGGCGCCAGCCGGTACCGGCGCGCCACCTCACCGTCGGCCTGCAGTGCGGCGGCTCGGACGGCTACAGCGGCATCAGCGCCAACCCGGCACTGGGCGCCGCGGTTGACCGCCTGGTGCGCCACGGCGGCACCGCCATCCTCAGTGAGACGCCGGAGATCTACGGCGGCGAGCACCTGCTGACACGGCGCGCCGTGAGCCCCGAGGTGGCGGCCAAGCTGCTGGCCCGCATCGACTGGTGGCGGGAGTACACCGCGCGCAACCGCATGCAGATGGACAACAACCCCTCGGCCGGCAACAAGGCCGGCGGGCTGACCACCATCCTGGAGAAGAGCCTGGGCGCCATCGCCAAGGGTGGCACCACCAACCTGGTCGACGTGGTCGAGTATGCGCAGGCGGTCACGGCGCGCGGCTTCGTCTACATGGACACGCCCGGCTATGACCCGGTGTCGGCCACTGGCCAGGTGGCCGGCGGCGCCAACCTGATCTGCTTCACCACCGGCCGCGGCTCGGCCTATGGCTGCGCGCCGTCGCCGTCGCTGAAGATCGCGACCAACACCGCGCTGTGGAACCGGCAGCAGGAGGACATGGACCTCAACTGCGGCACCATCGTCGACGGCAGCGAGAGCGTGGACCAAGCCGGCGAGCGGCTGTTCCGCCTGATGCTGGACACCGCCTCGGGACAGCGCACCCGCAGCGAGGACCATGGCTATGGCCAGAACGAGTTCGTGCCTTGGCAACTCGGGGCGGTGATGTGACCCCGCCGGGCCTGTCGCCAGGGTTCACGGCCCCGCAACCTGCCGCGTTGGGGGTTGTTCAATGAACGCGCACCAGGACCGGTTGGGCCTGCCCGTCACCTGCGCCAGCGCAGCGGCCCTGGCGGCCTACGAGCGCGCCGTCGATGCCCAC